>JAJBUK010000081.1 GCA_020860385.1 Clostridiales bacterium | reverse complement strand
GTTCTTAGGGAGGGGCGAGGCCCCGAAGCCCCTCCCTAAGCCGCCCTCTTTCCCCCCTTTCTCGGCGGAGCGAGAAAGGGGGCCCCCGGAGGGAAACAAGGTTACGTTTACATCAAACCTAATTTAAGGAACATACGGCCCCCAATCGAGAAACCACCCAGTTCCTTTATCATTCCTTATCCAAGGAATCCACCCCCGACAGCAGGCGAAACCGCCTGCCGCCGGGGGTGGTGCTTTATGAATCCTGATTCGTGGCGCAGAGCCGCCGGATGTCCCCGCACAGCTGCTCCACCGCCGCCGGGTCGGTGGCCCAGGAGGTGCAGAACCGGACGGCGCTGTGGGCCTCGTCCACCCGCTGCTGGTAGGAGAAGCTGTAGGACTTGGCCAGCTGCGCCAGCACCCTGTCCGGCAGGATGGGGAAGAGCTGGTTGGTGGTGTTCTCCACCAGGAAGGGGACGCCCGCCGCCTGGAAGGTCTCCCGCAGCCGGTCGGCCAGGCGGTTGGCGTGGGCGGCGATTTCCTCATAGGTGCCGTCCTCAAAGAGGGCCAGGAATTGCAGCCCCAGCAGCCGCCCCTTGGCCAGCATCCCGCCCCGCTGCTTGATGACGTAGCGGAAATCCCGTTTCAGGTCGGGGTGCGTCAGCACCACCGCCTCCCCGAACAGGGCACCCACCTTGGTGCCGCCGATATAGAAGGCGTCGGTGAGCCGGGCCAGGTCGGCCATAGTCACGTCGTTGCCCCGGGCGGTGAGGCCGTAGCCCAGCCGCGCCCCGTCCACATAGAGGTACAGCCCCCACTTCCGGCAGGCGGCGGAGATGGCCTCCAACTCTGCCAGGGTGTACAGCGTCCCCAACTCTGTGGGGTGGGAGAGGTACACCATCTTCGGCTGGACGGTGTGCTCAAAGCTTTCGTTCTCCACATGGGCGCGGCAGGCGTCCTCGATTTGCCCGGCGGTGATTTTCCCGTCTCCGCTGGGCAGGGCCAGCACCTTGTGGCCGCAGGCTTCGATGGAGCCGGTCTCGTGGACGTGGATGTGGGCGCTCTCCGCCGCCAGCACCCCCTGATAGGTGCGCAGCGCCGCGGAAATCACCGTCAGGTTGGCCTGGGTGCCGCCCACCAGGAAGTGAACGGCGGCCTCCGGCGCGTGGCAGAGGCCCCGCAACAGCTCCGCCGCCGCCTGGCAATAGGGGTCCTCCCCGTAGCCCACGGTCTGCTCCAGGTTGGTCGCCACCAGCTTCTCCAGCACCTTCGGATGGGCACCCTCGTTATAGTCGCAGTTGAATTGCAGCATTTGTCTTGTTCCTTCCTTTTTCAAAAATGCAGCCGTCTGCGATAGCAGGCGGCTGCATAATGGTTTATTCCTCGGTTTTGGCCTCTGCGGAGACGGTCTCCTGCGCCGGCTCCTCAGCGGGGGCTTCCTCCTTGACCTCCTCCTGGGCGGGGGCGAAGTCCGCCGGGTCGTAGGTGGTGGCGCCGTCCTTGCCGTGGCAGTTCTTCCACTTCTTGCCGGAGCCGCAGGGGCAGGGGTCGTTGCGGCCAATGCGGTTCTGCTTGACGATGGGAACGCGCTTGGGCTTCTCCGCCTCGTTCTCCGCCACATGGTCCACCTTGCCGTGGGTCTCGGCCCCTTTCAGGCCGGGGTTGACGTCGCCGGTGGTGATGCCTGCGGTGCGGGCGTCGGTGGCGGCGTTGGTGTAGCCGGAGGCGGAGCCGTGGGACTCCCGGGTGACCCGGGCCACTGCCCGGCGCTCCACCTGGCGGTGACGGACGCGGGCCACGAAGATGCGGCGCACCGTCTCCTCCTGGATGGCCAGCATCATCTGCTCAAACATATCGAAGCCTTCCCGCTTGTAGGCCACCACCGGGTCCTCCTGGCCGTAGCTCTTCAGGCGGATGGACTGCTTCAAATCGTCCATGATGTCCAGATGCTCCATCCAGTACTCGTCCACGACCCGGAGCAGCATGACCCGTTCCAGCTCCCGCATCAGGGGCTCGCCCAGCACCTTCTCCTTCTGCTCGTAGATGTCGAAGGCGCGGGCCTTGACCTCCTCAATGAGTTCGGCAGGCTTCTTGGCGGCGATCTCCTCGTCGGTATAGACCAGTTCCTCGTTGGTCAGGAACACCATGCGGTAGGGGGCGGTGGCGTCGGCAAAGTCGGCGGCGGAGATGGTGTCATTCTCGCCCACCTTGCCCATGATGCTGCGGGTGATGCTGTCGGTGATCATCTGGAGGATGTCGGGCTTCAGGTTTTCGCCGTTCAGCACCTTTCGGCGGTCAGCGTAGATGACCTCGCGCTGAGTGTTCATCACGTCGTCATAATCCAGCACGTTCTTCCGGATCTGGAAGTTGCGGGACTCCACCTTCATCTGGGCGTTCTCGATGGCCTTGGTGAGCATCTTGGCGTCGATGGGGGTGTCCTCCTCCACCTTGAGGGAGGTCATCATCTTCTGGAGGCGCTCAGAGCCGAACAGGCGCAGCACATCGTCCTCCAGGGACAGGTAGAAGCGGCTCTCACCGGGGTCGCCCTGACGGCCGGAACGGCCGCGGAGCTGGTTGTCGATACGGCGGGACTCGTGGCGCTCGGTGCCCAGGATGAACAGGCCGCCCACTTCCTTGACCTTCTCCGCCTCCACGGCGATTTCTTCCTTGTACTTCTTCTGGTTCTCGGCGTACTGGCGGCGGGCCTCCAGCACGTCCTCATTGTTGGTCTCGGCGTAGCCGGTGGCCTCGTTGATAACGTCGCTGTTGAACCCGGCCTTCCGCAGGTCGGCCTTGGCCAGGTATTCCGCGTTGCCGCCCAGCATAATATCGGTACCACGGCCGGCCATGTTGGTGGCTACGGTGACGGTGCCCAGCTTACCGGCCTGGGCGATGATTTCCGCTTCCTTCTCGTGGTTCTTGGCGTTCAGCACGTTATGAGGGATTTTGCGCTTGCGCAGCATTTTGGACAGCCGCTCCGACTTCTCGATGGACACGGTGCCCACCAGGACGGGCTGGCCCTTCTCGTACCGGGCGGCGATCTCCTCCACGATGGCGTTGAACTTGCCCTGCTCGGTGGTGTAGACCACGTCGGGCTGGTCGATACGAATCACCGGCTTGTTGGTAGGGATTTCCACGATGTCCAGGTTATAGATGGAGTTGAACTCGTCCTCCTCGGTCATGGCGGTGCCGGTCATGCCGGACAGCTTGTTGTACAGGCGGAAGAAGTTCTGGAAGGTGATGGTGGCCAGGGTCTTGGACTCGTTGGCGACCTTCACGCCCTCCTTGGCCTCGATGGCCTGGTGCAGGCCCTCGTTGAACCGGCGGCCATACATCAGACGGCCGGTGAACTCGTCCACGATGATGACCTGGTTGTCCTTGACGATATAGTCAATGTCCTTCTTCATCACACCGTGGGCCCGGATGGCCTGGTTGATGTGATGGTTCAGGGTGGTGTTCTCCTCATCGGCCAGGTTCTCCACCTGGAAGAACTTCTCCGCCTTGGCGATGCCGGCCTCGGTCAGGGTGGCGCTCTTGCGCTTCTCCTCCACCACATAGTCATAGGTCTGGCTGATGAGGTTGCCGTCGTCGTCCTCGCCGTCGATTTCCTTATTGTCGGTCTCGGCAATGACGTAGCAGCGCAGGCTCTCGGCGAACTGGTTGGCCATCTGGTACAGCTTGGTGGATTCCTCGCCCCGGCCGGAGATGATCAGGGGGGTACGGGCCTCGTCGATGAGGATGGAGTCCACCTCGTCCACGATGGCGAAGGACAGCTCCCGCTGCACCACGTCCCGGTCATAGACGGCCATGTTGTCCCGCAGGTAATCGAAGCCGATTTCATTGTTGGTGCCGTAGGTGATGTCGGCGTCATAGGCGGCCTTCCGCTCGGCTTTGGTCAGGCCGTGGACGATAAGGCCCACGCTGAGGCCCAGGAACCGGTAGACCTTGCCCATCCACTCGGAGTCGCGCTTGGCCAGATAGTCATTGACGGTGACGATATGGACACCTTCCCCGGTCAATGCGTTCAGGTAGGCGGGGAGGGTAGCCACCAGGGTCTTACCTTCACCGGTCTTCATCTCCGCGATGCGGCCCTGATGCAGGATGATGCCGCCGATAAGCTGCACCCGGTAGGGGCGCAGGCCCAGCACGCGGTCAGCCGCCTCCCGGCAGGTGGCAAAGGCCTCCGGCAAAATCTCGTCCGTCGTCTCCCCCTGGGCCAGGCGCTCTTTAAATTCGTCCGTTTTGGCGCGCAGCTCCGCGTCGCTCATCGCCTTATACTCGTCGGCCAGCGATTCAATTTTATCCACGATGGGGGTGATTTTCTTCACTTCTCGCTTGGAGTTGGTCCCGAGAAGCTTTCTCATAATTCCCATAGATCCAGGTTCCTTTCTTCTAGCCCGCAAAAAGGGGCATTCATGCGGTATCCATTGTAGCACAAATTTCGGCGTAAAGGAAGAGGTTTTTTCACATTTTTGTATAAATTCATGGCCGCGATTCCGTTTGGCACCGGAGAAGCGCAAAAAAGCGCCCTCCGAAAGGCTGCCCTTCCGGAAGGCGCGTCGCTATAGCTGCGTCAGCTCCCCTGGAACACCTGCACGATGTACCGCTCCACGCTGTCATAGGGAACGTCCAGCGCCGTAGCCAGCTCACCGAACAGCAGCCGCTCCGTCTGCTTCAAAATGCCGGTGTCCGTGCTGGACAGCTTCTTCCCCGCCTTGGAACGGCGGCGCTGGTACTGATAGACCGTTTTCGCCAGACGGGCCAGCTCAAAGCTGTCGCCAGACTTCATAATGGCGGCGCTGCGCTGCTTCTGGTCTGCCATGCCGGAGAACTGAATCGGCTCCGCGTCCGGCATCTGAGCAATCAGCTCTTCCGCCTCTTCCTTTGTCATCACGGGGCGCATCTTCACCTTGCTGCCATTGGCCGGGGTGTAAAAGGTGGCGTCCTTCAGATACACCGGGCTGAGTACGACATAGTCCCCGGGCATCCCGTCCAGCTTTTTATAGCCTTCCACCCGGCAGACACCGGCGGTCCCGTGCATGATCAAACTTCCGCTCTCCAGCATGACGCTTCATCTCCATTCTGCTTGATGTATTTATCATACACCTTTTTTCACTTTTTTGTAAGAGGGTTTTTCTTGTCATTTTCCACAAAAATAGATTGTTTTTTGTCCTTTCCGCTGACTTTGCGCACTTTCAGGGGGAAGAACTGGACTTTCCCTTTACGGCGGGCCGGAAGGCCCTCCGTTATTTTATCCTACTCGGCGGGAAATTATTCCAGCAGCTCCAGCAGCTCCTGACCGGACAGGGCAAGAATGCCCTCCTCCGTTCCGGCCACGGTGTCCGCCAATTCCTGCTTGCGCTGCTGCAAGTCCAGTATCTTCTCCTCAATGGTGTCCTTGCTGATGAGCTTGTACACCTGCACCGCGCTGCGCTGGCCGATGCGGTGGGCCCGGTCGGTGGCCTGGTTCTGGGCCGCCTGGTTCCACCAGGGGTCGTAGTGGATCACCGTGTCCGCACCGGTCAGGTTCAGGCCGGTACCCCCCGCTTTCAGGGAGATGAGGAACACCTCGCCATCCCCCTGGTTGAACCGCTCCACCATCCGGGCCCGCTGACGCTTTGGGGTACTGCCCTCCAGCACGAAGTAGGAGATGCCCTCCCGCTCCAGCCGCTGCCGTATCGGCTCCAGCATGGAGGTGAACTGGGAGAAGAGCAGTATCCGATGCCCGCCGGACAGGGCCTCCGACACCAATTCCATGCAGCTGTCCAGCTTGGCGCTCTCCCCCTCGTAGCCGTCCAGACACAGCCGGGGGTCGCAGCAGATTTGCCGCAGCCGCATCAGCAGCACCAGCACCTTCAGCTTCTCCTGCCCGTTGGCCCCGGCCTGTTTCAGCTCGTTCCTGCCGTCCATGGCTACGGCGGTGTACAGCTTCCGCTGCTCCTGGGACAGGGCCACATAGCGCACGCTCTCCGTCTTGGGGGGCAGTTCCTTCAATACGTCCCCCTTCATCCGGCGGAGGATGAAGGGATTCGTCAGGGCGGCCAGGCGCTTGGCGGCCCCCTCGTCATGCTCCTTGGCGATGGGCTTCTCCAGCCGGGACTGGAACTCGCTGTAGCGGTACAGGTAGCCCGGCATCAGGAAGTCGAAGATGCTCCAAAGCTCGCTGAGGCGGTTCTCCACCGGGGTGCCGGTCATGGCGAAGCGAAGCTTGCTGCGCACCTGCTTCACCGCCTTGACGCTGAGGGTGTTGTGGTTCTTGATATACTGGGCCTCGTCCAGGATGCAGGTGTAGAAGCTGTGGCCCTCCAGCTGGGCCACGTCCCGGCGGAGGGAGTCGTAGGAAATCACCGCCAAATCGCAGCCTTCCACCTGCTCCCACTGGGCCCGCCGCTCGGCGGCGGCGCCGCTGAGCAGCAGCACGTTCAGCTCCGGGGCGAACTTCCGGCACTCGTCCCCCCAGTTCAGCACCAGGGAGGCGGGGCAGACCACCAGGGAGGGCAGGGTGTTCCCCTCCTCCTTGGCGGAGGACAGGAAGGACAGGGCCTGCACCGTCTTGCCCAGGCCCATATCGTCCGCCAGAATGCCGCCGAAGCCGTATTGGGCCAGGGTCTTCAGCCAGCGGAACCCCGTCTTTTGGTAGGGGCGCAGGATGTCCTGATACTGGGCGGGGAGGGTATAGTCGCTGTCCGCCACGGTGCGGAAGCTGCGCACCAGGCGGCGGAAGCCGTCGTCCCGGCTGTAGCGCAGGGACTCGCTGCCCTGTAACGTCTGCTCCAGATAGGGGGCCCGGTACAGGGGCAGAGCCACCGTCCCGGAGGTCAACTCCTTATCCTTCAGCCCCAGGCCGTTCTTCAACTCCGCCAGCCGGGTCAGGGAGCCGCTCTCGTCCAGGGACAGGAAGGCCCCGTTTTTCAGCCGGTAATAGGGCCGGTTGGCCCGCACCGCCTGGGCCAGGGCCTCCAGCTCGGCCAGGGGGAAGGCCCCGGTGTCAATCTCCAAATCCAGCAGCCCCGCCGACACGGAGACCCCCACCCGCACCTTGGGTTGGGGAGCGTGGAGGCGCTGGACGGCGGCGGAGGTGTACACCTCGCCGTACTCCTGCAGTTCCGCCACGCCGGTGGTCAGGAAGGCGTAGAGCCTGTCCTCGTCCTCCAGGCGGTAGCGCCCGGCGTCCTCCTCCTGGCCGAACCACTTCTCCAGCGCGGACAGGCCCCGGCGCTCCGCCAGCCGGTTGCGGCGGATACCCTTCGGCTCCGCATCGTCCTGGACAAGCAGCGCCTTGTCCTGATACAGCGCCTTGAGTTGGGCGGTCAGGGCGTCCCCTGTCCAGTCCAGGTAGTATTGCAGCACCGGCGTGTCCGGCGTATAGTCCTCCAGCAGCGCCTCGTCCCCGGTGACGGTGAAGCAGCGCTTCAATCGGGGCAGCACCCCCGCCGCAAAGACGGGCAGGTCCGCCTGGGCGAAGAAGAGGGGCCGGTCGCTGTCAAAGTAGAGGCCCCGCCGCCCGTTGAGGACCGTCTCGGCCAGCGCTTTCAGCTCCGGGCTACAGGGGAACAGGATGCCGCCGCTCAGCAGATAGTCCCGCCTGGCCCCGTGGAGCAGCTGTGCCTCCTCCAGCAACTCCACCTCCAGGCCGCCGTCCACGCTCCGCAGGGCGGCCTCCAGCTCCGGCTGCGCCTCCTGGAAGCAAACGCGGTCCCTGCTGCCCATGGGGAGCGTTTCCCCCTGGTACAGGTCGAACAGCTCATCCAGGTAATAGGGGGACAGCATGATTTGCCGGGCCGTCCCCGGGTAGTCGCGGTAAGGGCTGACCTTCATGGCCTCGTACTCCGCCGCATTCCGCCGGACCAGGTCCAGCAGCGCCTGGGAGCGCCGGTCAAAGGCGCTGGGGCTGTGGCGGAAGGAGAGCTGCTTGCCGTAGGCGACCTCCTCCTCCCCCTCCACCGCGCTGAGAAAGCTGCGGATGCTCTTCACCACATACTGGCGGGAGATGCCCACCGTCAACTCCAGCCCTACCTCGTGCGTCCAGTCGTCCAGCCAGAGCGCAGGGGCCAGGCGGACGGAACCCACCGGCTCCGCCCCCTGGGCTGCCGCCGCGCTCTGCCGCTCCGCCTCCCGGAGCAGCGTCCGGGCGATCTGGTCGCTGACCAGCTGCCGCCCGCCCCGTTGGCCGGCCCGCGCCGCTGCCGGATGCTCTGCCTCCAGCTGGCCGATATACTCCAGCAGGGCCGCCACGATGTGCTTGCACTGGCCCGTATAGTCGCACTGGGGGCAGTCGCACCAGTAGGAGAGGCTGCTGTCCATAATGGTGATATCCACACTGTACAGCGCGTGTCCCCGCACTCTGGCGTGCAGGTCTACGCAGCTCCGGCTCTTCGTCACGTCCAGCCGTTTGACCCTGCCCTGGTTCACATATTGCAGGCCCTTATAATAATCATCGCTGCCGAACTCCATGATAATATCGCCGCGGTCCATGGGCGCACCCCCTGTCTCATCGTTTCGCCGCGCCTTCCCGGGCCGTTGACAGGCCCTGGGGAAGTTGCGCGAATAAATTATTATAGCACAAATCGGGCGGTTTTGCAACCGTGCGAAAAAAGGGCGCACAGCCGTTTTGCTGTGCGCCGCCGGAAGAATTGCTGCTGAATCACTGGCCCTCTTCCTGTCGCCGGGCCACCCGCCGGTCCCGCTCCTGCTTGGAGTAGACGCAGCCGCAGTAGTCCTGCCGGTACAGGCCGTACTCCTTGGAAAGCTCCGTGGAGCGGCGGTAGCCGTTCCGCTTCTTGAAGTCAGAGGGCAGCCAGGCTACCCCCAGTTCCTCCCCCAGCCGCCGGCCGATCTCATTCAGCTTGGCGGCATTTTTCAGGGGGCTGATGGTGAGGGTGGTGGTGAAGAAGTCAAAGCCCCCCGTTTTGGCGCAGCGGGCCGCCTCACGCAGCCGCAGCTCGTAGCAGCGGAAGCAGCGCTCGCCCCCCTCCGGCTCCTGCTCCAGCCCTTTGGCGATAGCGTAGAACTTCTCGCTGTCGTAGGCCCCGGCAACGAAGGAGACAGGATGGGTCAGAGGCATGGCGGCGATGAGCCGCTCCTGCTCCCGGATGCGGGTCTCGAACTCCGTCTGGGGGAAGATGTTGGGGTTGTAGTACAGCACCGTGATGGAGAAGTACTGGGACAGATACTCCAGCACATAGCTGCTGCACGGGGCGCAGCAGCTGTGGAGTAGCAGCCGGGGCGTCCGCCCCTCCCGCTGGAGGGTATCCAGGAGCCTGTCCAGCTCCTTCTGATAGTTTTGGTTCATGTGCGTCACCCTTTCCACGGAAAAATGACCGGCAAGAGCAATCACTCTTACCGGTCATTTTACCACAGAATATTGCCTGAAACAAGCCCCAGGGCTTACTGCTCACGGAAATCAAGTTTCAGGTCAAACATACCAAAGAACCCCCTCAGTCTGGCCTTGCGGCCAGCCAGCGCTGCCGTTAAGCGGCATTTCCGCCTCGCTCCCTACCCTTTCAGGGCAATGTCATCAACTTAAGATACATTCTATCCTAAGTTGAGGGGAAGAACGTATCCTTACAGTCAGATTTCCACGACCAAAGGGCAACAAAATTGCCGCCCGTTCCGCCGTAAGGCTAGGGAGCGCAGCGGAAATGCCGCTTGACGGCGAGGAACGTGGCGGCAATCCCTGCCAGCCGCCATCGGCGGCAGCTTTGGTGCGTAACAAATCACATCGTCTCTGACGGGATAAACCACCTATGGGATGGACAGCGCGAAGCCCCAGCGGGATAGGAGAGGGGTTCTTAGGGGGGAGCGAGGCCCCGAAGCTCCCCCCTAAGCCGCCTTCTTTTGCTACTTTTCTTGGCGGCGCAAGAAAAGTAGGCCATGCCCTGGCAAGGGCAAACGCGCTATTTCCTTCCAGTATCCTCATCTAGAGGAACGAGCGGCCCCGCAGTCGGAAAAGAACGTTGCGCTTATATCAAATCTTGTCTAAGGAGACGACCACCCTGGCGCATACTGTGCGCCCCTACTGGATGAGGGAAAACACTGGCGGCAGCCGGTGGAGGGGTTCCTATGTGAAACGGATTTCAAACTTGATTTTCGTGCTTACCGCTTCAGCGCCTTACGCAGCACCGGGGCCAGGTACATGGCCAGTGTGCCGCCGATGAGGGCGGTGACCAGCTGGGGCCAGGAGAACATCAGGGAAAAGGTAGCCACCTGGGCGTCCGCCAGGGACAGCACCCGGCACAGCACCTGCACCACTACCAGGTACAGCGTCAGCGCCTTGGCCGCCGCGGCGACCACAACGGCAATCACCCGCCAGGAGATGGGGCACTCCGGCAGCTTCTTCCCGGCCAGCAGCCACAGTAGCAGCACCAGTACCACGTTGCCCAGCGCCACCGCCGGGACAATGGGCAGCAGTTGGGGGCCGATGCCCAGCGGGTAGGCGAAGAAGGGGGAGACCAGCGCCACCGCGACGCCACTCCAAAGCCCGGCCACCAGCGCCGCCACCCCCAGCACCGTATTCACGCAGGAGCCGGTGATGAACTGGTTGGTGGAGGCCGTCGCCCCCTGGAGCACCACCAGGAGCGCGATGAGCACCGCCGTTTCCGCGATCCAGCGGGCCCGCTGTCCCGCCTGAGTTGTCTGTTTCATTGGAAAAGCCCTCGTTTCTCTTAGAATTGCTCACATTATACCGGATTCTGGCTCCTATTGCAATTAGAGAGACAGACATAATGCTTCGGTTTCTGTAGAGAAAGTTTGTCAATTTTTTAACGAAAATCCCACAAAAGGAGGTGGAAAAATGGGGGCAACTATGATATGATGAAAGTAACTACTCTAAGGAGGTTGTGTCCATGCGCGGAGTACCTTCCCTTATCACGGACATCCGTAAGAAAGTCTTTACCGAAGTGGCCAGAATGGCCTATGACGGCGGGGATTATACCAAAGCTGAAGATTTGCCCTATGTCATCGTCCCTGGCGACAGCCCTCTGCACCGGGAGTCCATCTTCCTGGAGCGGGCCATCGCCGGCGAGCGGGTGCGGCTGGCTATGGGCCTTTCCATCCGCCCCGTTCAGACCCGCAGCCTGATGACGGAGGGCATGGATCACGCGGCCATTGCAGAGCAGTACTATGAGCCGCCGCTGATCAACATCATCCCCTACGCCTGCCACCGCTGCCCCACCAACCAGTACAAGGTGACGGAGAACTGCCAGAACTGCCTGGCCCAGTCCTGCCAGCAGGTGTGCCCCCGGAAGGCCATCTCCTTCGTCAACGGCAAGAGCCAAATCGACCCCGACCGCTGCGTCAAGTGCGGCCGGTGCGCCTCCGCCTGCCCCTATCACGCCATCATCCACCTGGAGCGGCCCTGTATGGCCGCCTGCGGCATGGACGCCATCGGCTCGGACGACCAGGGCCGGGCCTACATCAAGCAGGACAAGTGCGTGGCCTGCGGCCAGTGCCTGGTCAGCTGCCCCTTCGGCGCCATTGTGGACAAGGGCCAGATCTTCCAGGTCATCCGCTCCATCCTCCAGGGAGACCAGGTCATCGCCATCGTCGCCCCCGCCTTCATCGGCCAGTTCGGCAAGGAGGCCACGGTGGAGAAGTTCGTCACCGCCATGAAGACCCTGGGCTTTGACCAGGTGGTGGAGGTGGCCGTGGGCGCGGATATGTGTACCATCGAGGAGGCCAAGGACTTTTTGGAGAAGGTGCCGGAGCAGCAGAAGTTCATGGCTACTTCCTGCTGCCCCGCCTGGCACTCCATGGTGCATAAGCTGTTCCCCGCCCAGGCGGACAACATCTCCATGACCCTGACCCCCATGGTCTTTACCGCCCGGCTGATGAAGAAGCAGTACCCGGGGTGCAAGGTGGTCTTTGTCGGCCCCTGCGCCGCCAAGAAGCTGGAGGCCATCCGGGAGAATATCCGCTCCGATGTGGACTTCGTGCTGACCTTTGAGGAGCTTCAGGGGATGTTCGAGGCCAAGGACATCGACTTCGCCACCATCCCCGCCGCCGAAATCAACAACGAGGGCACCGCCGCAGGCCGGGGCTTCGCCGTCTCGGGCGGCGTGGCCCAGGCAGTCACCGACCTGATTCACGAGACCCACCCGGAGGTGGAGGTAAAGACCGCCCGGGCCAAGGGCCTCCGGGAGTGCCGGAAGCTGATGATGATGGCCAAGGCCGGGAAGTACGACGGCTACCTGCTGGAGGGCATGGCCTGCCCCGGCGGCTGCGTGGCCGGCGCGGGCACCCTGCTGTCCATTGAGCAGGCCGCCAACGCCGTCAACCGCTACAAGAAGGAGGCCGACTTTACCAGCCCCCTGAACAGCAAGTACCGGGACACCGGCGAGGAGCTGGACTGAGCCCCTCTGCCCTTGATATGCAAAAGCGCCGCCGCTTCATCGAACACCGATGAAGCGGCGGTTTTTCACTTTGCGGCGTCGTCCGGCTCCGCCCGACCTTTCCGCCGCCGGTACAGGGTGTAAATCAGGGCGGAGGACACCGAGAAGAGGATCGTCAGGCCGAAAGCCCCCAGGAAGGTGGGGGAGGTGGGGTCGGTGATACTGGTGCCCATGACGGTGGCTGCCGCCATATCGGGCAGTAGCCCCAGCAGGTAGCGCCAGTAGGTTGTCCCCGTGGCCCCAAAGTACAGGCTGATGATGTCCCCCGGCAGGCCGCCCACGATGCGGAGAAAGAAGGGCAGGAACAGGGAGCTACTCCGCTGCTTCCCCATAAACTCCTTCAGTTTTGGGTATTTCTCCTCCAGCCGCCCTACCAGCGCGGTGCCGGACAGCCGCCCCACGCAGTAGGGGATGGTGGAGCACACCGCCAGACCGATGCAGTTCACCACAAGGGCAATCGGCGAGGAAAAGAGATGCCCTCCGGCGATTTCCAGCACCACCAGGGGGAACACCACGGACAGGCTCTTGACGGCGTAGAACAGCACCAGCGCTGCCGCCGCCAGGGCGGGCTTCTCCGGCGTGTAGCGCAGCACCGCCTCCACCGAGAACGTCCCGCCAGCGGCCAGATAGCGCAGCGCCAGGACGACGCAGAGGAACAGGGGTAGGATACCACATACGATTTGTATTTTTTGCGCTTTTGATAACTTCATGTATTTTGCACAATGGGATTGGGCTGGGAAAACTGATATGTCAATAGCGCTCCTGAACGGCAATGTTATCAACTTAAAAAGCAATCTATCCCAGGTTGAAGGGAATAACACAGCCGTACGGTCAGATTTCATCGACCGAAGGATAACAAAATTGCCGCCCGTCCCGCCGTAAGGCGAGGGACGTGGGCGGCAATCCCCGCCAGCCGCCATGGGCGGCAGTCTCACCAGTTATCAAGTCACATCGTCTCTAACGGGATAGACCACCTGATTGAGGGACAAGGCGAAGCCCACAGTGGGATAGGGGGAGGGTTCTTAGGGAGGGGCGAGGCCCCGAAGCCCCTTCCTAAGCCGCCCTCTTTTGCTACTTTTCTCGGCGGAGCGAGAAAAGTAGGCCATGCCCTGGCAAGGGCAAAAACCTATTTCCTTCATCAACCCTCGTCTAAGGAATACAATGCCTCTAAGTTGATGACATTGCCCTGAAAGGGCGTAAGTGCCGCGAAGCGGTAGCGCTGTCAGCGAAGCTGACTGAGGGGTGGAACTGCCGGACAAGGTGATATACTTCTTCCCAGCGAACAGGAGGCAGCCCAGCTGTCAGCGGCTTCGCCGTTTTACGCCACGGAGGCTTTGGAGGGTAACAAAGCCAGAGAGAGAGGGCAGAGAGGATTGTGGCGCAGCCCAGCGCAGCAGCGTTCAGACCCGCGCTGCCTCCTGTTCGCCGGGAGGAAGTATCCACATAGTACCTGAATTTGTACGAATGTTCAATGGACAAATCCGGTCCGTGTCCGACTTTTCCCCGAAAACCGCCGTTTATTACATTTTTGAACAAGGCCGCCCCTTTGTCCAAAACTTTTCCTGTCCGCGCCTTGAGAAAACCGTCGCTTTGTGCTAAAATATCAGATATATAAGGGAGTAGTCGGCACCCCGTGCGATGATGTCAACACGCTGGAAGCATTCCTGGTGTCATCTGAAATGACGAGACTTATCTACCGCCGTAGGTGAGTTGCGTCTTTTTCTTTATCCACATGCCCAGAGGGGAGGAATGTGCATCGTGGCAGATTCCAATATCACAAAACGAGCTCTGGCAGAAGCGCTGAAAGAGCTGATGGACGAAATGCCCTTCGCGAAAATCAACATCAGCGACATCTGCGGCAAGTGCAACATGAACCGCAAGAGCTTTTACTACCACTTCCGGGATAAGTACGACCTGGTGAACTGGATTTTTGACACCGAGTTCATTGCCATGGCCAGCCATAAAACCTTTGACACCGGCTGGGAGTTCTTCTCGGAGCTTTGCCGCTTCCTGGACGCAGACCGGGACTTCTACCGGCGGGCCATGCAGATCAAGGGGCAGAACTCCTTCTCCGACCACTTCCGGGAGTTTATCCTCCCCATCATCGCGGAGTACATGAAGTCCTATATGCCCGGCCAGGAGATTCAGCCCTTTCAAATCACCTTCTTCGCCGACGCGCTGCTCTGCGCCATTGAGCGCTGGCTGCTGAGCAAAAACGCCATGCCGGCGGACGAGTTCTCCGAGGCCATCCGCAACTGCTTCCGCAGCCTGGCCCTGGGGATCTATCAGCAGATGGATGAGCCGGAGCGGCAGACCTACCGCGCCGCCCTTGACCAGACCGATTACACCGCAAACTGACAGCAAAACAGCAAAGAACCGGAGGAATTCCGGGTCTTTGCTGTTTTTTACTGCCTCCTGCCGCCCCTGAAAGGGTAGGGAGGCGCGAAGCGCCGGAAATGCCGCTTGACGGCGGAGGTGCCTCCGCAAGGGGGCGGAGGGGTGGAATCTCCTTAGACAAGGATGGATGAAGGAACAACGTTGTTTCCCTTGCCGGGGTGTGGCCTCCTTAGATATAGTTCGCTATGGAGGATTTGTCCGGCCTTCCCTTGCCAGGGAAGCGGGGGCCTACTTTTCTCGCTCCGCCGAGAAAAGTAGCAAAAGAGGGCGGCTCAAGGGGAAGCTCGGGGCCTCGCTCCCCCTTAAGAATCCCTCTCCTATCCCACAACCGGCTAGCGCCTTGTCCCTACCGCTCCGTGGCTCCGCAGGCAACAGACGATGAGACTTGATACCTGCTGAGACTGCCGCCCATGGCGGCTGGGGTACGATTGCCGTTCCGCCCTCGCCGTCAAGCGGCATTTCCGCTTCGCTCCCTAGCCGATGGCGGGCGGAACGTGCAATTTTATTATCCGACGAAGGATAATATCTGACTGTGCGGCAAAGCTACAACCTTTTATCGAAAGAGCGTAGTCATTCATAGCTTCTTATATTAGGAGCAAGAGCGTCCCCTCACAGCCAGATTTCCGCGACCAAAGGGCAACAAAATTGCCGCCCGTCCCGCCGTAAGGCGAGGGACGTGGGCGGCAATCGTACCCCAGCCGCCATGGGCGGCAGCTTTGGTGCGTGTCAAGTCCCATCGTCTGTCACCCTGATAGACCACCTACGGCCTGGACAGCGCGAAGCCCCCCGGAATAGGAGAGGGATTCTTAAGGGGGAGCGAGGCCCCGAGCTTCCCCTTGAGCCGCCTTCTTTCCCCTATTTCTTGGCGGAGCAAGAAATAGGGCCCGCCCGGAGGGCAAAACGTTGCTCATTCTAATATCTTTATCTAAGGAACGAAGCCCCGCCGGAAGGGCAAAAACGCTGTTCCTTTATCCATCCTTATCTAAGGAACGAAGCCCCACGGGTCGCCTCACCCGGCCTCATCCCCCAGCTGCATCAGGTTCTTTTTGTAGGTCTCATAGTTGGGCGTTCCGTCCCGCTTGGGCTGCGTCTCCAGCAGGATGCGGTACAGGCTGCTCTGGAAGATGCTATACCCGGCCTGCCGCTTCCCCTCCGGCAGACGAATCAGCGTGCCGTCCGTATCAAAGGCCACAGCGCAGGCGTCGTCAGAAATAATGCTGTCAATAAACATATTATCGCACAGCAGCTCCATCGCCACAGTGGGCTGGGTTTGGGCCTTCCGGCTGGCGCACACATAGCTGTATATCGCCTTCCGCTGCTCCTCTGTGCAGCCGCTTTCCATCTGGAAGAAGGTAAAGACGGGGCGGCATTCCCCCGCCCGGCGCAGCAGCGTGCCGTCCAGAACCTGCTCCAGTTCCTCCGGGCCATAGCCCATGTGGACGGCGTAGAGCAGCTTCGCCTTCCGCAGGGCGGTGCAGACCGTTCCGGTCCCCTCCTCCAGCGCCACGGAAATCAGCAGGTTTTGATACTGCCGGGCCTGCTGAATGGCGTCCTCCGTCAGGGCCTCACCCTTGCAGAACACCAGGAAGGCGCAGTCCGGGTGGGCTTCCACCAGGGTGAAGCAATCCGACAGGCTCCCCTGGGGGTAGAGCAGATAGGTGTAAATGCCCAGCTCCATCCCCTGCTGAAGGACGCAGCGGTACCGCTCCATCCGGCCCGGCTCGCCGTCCTCCGCCAGGCGCAGGGACAGGGACCAGGGGATGTTGAACTGCTTCTCCGCCTCGATCTGCCGGATGGTCTTTGCCCCCCGGGTGAAGCTGTTATAACCCAGGTTGATGCCGCAGGTGACCAGCGTATCCTCGTCCACGTTGGCGATGACGTCCCGGACCAGATGGTAATAGGCACTGTCCTCATCGGCCAGCAGCGTCTGAGCCACCCGGAAGAATTCCTGCTGAAACCGGCCATTGGCAAAGTTCAGCGCCAGGTCAACCAGATTACGCATCGTCCGCTTTGGGAGCCGCCGCAGATCCTTCAGCGCGCGCCGCACCGTTGTTTCAATGATAACCTGCGTAATATCCTTTCCCATGATGGCACACCTCTCATTCCTGCTGAATTAGGGAACCTCTGAATAAATGGACGAGAGTGGATTGCGAGGAAATTTGCGTCAGAAAAAGGCGCAAAAGCGCAGGAATCCTGACGGATTTCAAGATTTTGCAACGCATTTATGACGGAAATTTACCGCAAGACGCCGAAGTGCATTTGTTCAGAGGTTCCCTATGCTCTGCGCCTATTTTAATTGAATCCACATTCAGTTTACGGTGTCCGACCGCAAAGCACAAGGGACATTGTGGCGATTGTGTCCAAAAAGGTAACGGTTTCCAGCCCTGTCCCATTTTCCGACACACGTTTCTTCGTGTCCAGTGCTTTTTTTCGGAGGAATCGCTTATAATACAGTACATACAGGCAGTATACCACCCTTCGCAAGCCATATGGTATGCCAAACCGGAAAGGATTTGTTTTATTATGAGCGAAAAGACCAAAGCTGTCAAGAATAATATGCAGGAATTTGCCATCAAGCAGGCGTTAAAGTATCTGGATGGCAACCCCAGAGAAAACCTTCCCAAGCTGATGAATCTGCTGGACCGGTTCCTCCCCGACACCTGGTACGCCAACCAGCGGCGCACCTTCCGCAAGGTGCTGTCGGAAGGGGATGATAACAACTGGTACCGCCTCATCATGCGGGTATATGACGAAATTGACCGGGACGTATTCAAAACCTTCTTCCAGAACTTCATGCTCAACGCCAGCCTGAAGGGCAGCGCCCTCCAGGACGAGACCACCGAGAAGTACGGCTGCAACGCCCCCTGGGCCATCCTCTTGGACCCCACCTCCGCCTGCAACCTCCACTGCACCGGCTGCTGGGCCGCCGAGTACGGCAACCGGCTGAACCTGACCTTTGACGACCTGGACTCCATCGTCACCCAGGGCAAGGCCATCGGCACCTATATGTACATCTTCACCGGCGGCGAGCCCCTGGTGCGGAAGAAGGACATCATCGCCCTGTGCGAGAAGCATTCTGACTGCGAGTTCCTGTCCTTCACCAACGGCACCCTGATTGACGAGGAGTTCTGCCAGGATATGCTCCGGGTGAAGAACTTCGTCCCCGCCATCAGCGTGGAGGGCTTCGAGACCGCCACCGACGGCCGCCGGGGCAGCGGCACCTTCCAGAAGGTAGTGAAGGCCATGGAGCTGCTGAAAGCCCACAAGCTGCCCTTCGGCATTTCCACCTGTTACACCAGCGCCAACTATGAGGATGTCACCAGCGAAGCCTACTATGACCAGATGATCGACTGGGGCGCGCTGTTCGTGTGGTACTTCCATTATATGCCCGTGGGGGCCGGGGCCGTGCCCGCCCTGCTGCCCAACCCGGAGCAGCGGACGGTGGTGCATGACCGCATCCGGAGCTACCGGAATACCAAGGCCATCTTCAGCCTGGACTTCCAGAACGACGCCCAGTATGTGGGCGGCTGCATCGCCGGAGGCCGCCGGTACCTCCACATCAACGCCGCCGGAGACGTGGAGCCCTGCGTCTTTATCCACTACTCCAACGCCAACATTCATGATTGCACCCTGCTGGAGGCCCTGCAAAGCCCCATCTTCATGGCCTACCACAACGGCCAGCCCTTCAACGACAATATGCTCCGCCCCTGCCCCATGCTGGAGAACCCAGAGCTGCTGCGGAAGATGGTGAAGGACACCAACGCCAAACCCACCGACTACGAATCCCCGGAGGACGTGGATACCCTGTGTGACCGCACCACCCCCTATGCAGAGCGCTGGGCCCCCGTGGCGGAGGAGCTGTGGGAGAAGGACGCGGCGATTTACAAGAAGGAACACAGTCAGGCCGCCAAGTGAGTCGGGAAACCGACAGAATACGCAACGGGAGCGCCGCAGATACCTCTGCGGCGCTCCCATTTTTAGGGAACCTCTGAACAAATGTGCTTTGACCAACGGAAATCCCCGGAGGGGACGGCGCCTTGCGGTAAATTTCCGCCATTGGATTAAGTAGTGTGAAAGATGCACAAATCACTTCGGTTCAAAGTGGCTTCGCCAGCATAGCTGGCTCAGGATTTTGCTAAAAATATGCCACTGGCATATTTTTTACGCAAAATCTTGCAAAATCTTGAAATCCGTCAGGATTACCCTCAAGGGGTATGCCCGCGCCTGA
>JAJBUK010000026.1 GCA_020860385.1 Clostridiales bacterium | reverse complement strand
AACTTCTCTACTTTTTATTCGGGGGAGAAGGGCCATATCATTTTAGCACATACAAAATTCAGCCGCAAAACTCACTTTCTGCCTTGACGAAATTTGCCGGGGCGGTTACAATAGAACTGATTGTAGTGCAGTCAGCACCCAGCTGCCGCGGCCTTGCGCGGGATGGACGGCAGCGTTCCGGCCGGACGGCGGCCCGCGCAAACGCCGCCCGAATGTACGAAGGAGGCACATTCTCATGTCTGTCAAGCATATTTTCGTCACCGGCGGCGTGGTTTCCGGCCTGGGCAAGGGCATCACCGCCGCCTCCCTGGGCCGCCTGCTGAAGCAGCGGGGCCTGCGGGTGGCGCTGCAAAAGCTGGACCCCTATATGAACGTGGACCCCGGCACCATGAACCCCATTCAGCACGGCGAGGTATTCGTCACCGACGACGGGGCGGAGACCGATTTGGATCTGGGCCATTATGAGCGGTTCGTGGACGAGAACCTGACGGTGAACTCCTCCGTCTCCTCCGGCAAAATCTACTCCACCGTGCTGGACAAGGAGCGCCACGGCGACTTCCTGGGCCGCACCGTGCAGATCATCCCCCACATCACCGACGAAATCAAAAACCGCATCTATCGGATGGAGAAGGGCGAGCCCAAGGATGTTATCATCACCGAAATCGGCGGCACCGTGGGCGACATTGAATCCCAGCCCTTCTTGGAGGCCATCCGGCAAATCAGCCGGGAACTGCCCCAGGAGGACTGTATGTTCATCCACGTCTCCCTCATCGTCACCATCCCCGGCTCCGGGGAGCAGAAGAGCAAGCCCACCCAGCACTCCTGCAAGGAGCTGCTGAGCATCGGCATTCAGCCCGACGTCATTATGTGCCGGGCGGACAATGCCATCGACAGCGACATCCGCCGGAAAATCGCCCTGTTTTGCAACATCCCCCCGGAGAACGCCATCGCCAACCTGACCGCCCCCATCCTCTATGAGGTGCCGCTGATGCTGGAGGCGGAGGGCCTGGGCAAGGCGGTGTGCAAGCGGCTGAAGCTGGACTGCCCGCCCCCCGACCTGACAGAGTGGAGCGCCATGGTGGCCCGGGCCAAGGCCGTGGTGGACGGCAAGGTAGAGATCGCCCTGGTGGGCAAGTACGTCGCCCTCCATGACAGCTACCTCTCCGTGGTGGAGGCCCTGACCCACGGTGGTATTGAGAACGATGTAAAAATCAAAATCCGTTGGGTGGACTCCGAACTGGTGAACGAGGCCAACGTGGAGGAGCAGCTCTCCGGCGTCCACGGCATCATCGTCCCCGGCGGCTTTGGCGACCGGGGCATCCAGGGCATGATAGACGCCATCCACTGGGCCAGGGTGAACAACGTCCCCTCCTTCGGCATCTGCCTGGGGATGCAGATGACGGTGGTGGAGTACGCCCGCAGCATGGCGGGCCTCACCGACGCTCACTCCTCCGAGCTTTGCAAAAACACCCCCTATCCCGTCATTGATCTGATGCCAGAGCAGCGGGACGTGCATGACAAGGGGGCCAGTATGCGGCTGGGAGCCTACCCCTGCAAGCTGACTGACCACAACTCCCACACCTACGCCGCT
Organism: Clostridiales bacterium; assembly: GCA_020860385.1. Lineage (GTDB taxonomy): Bacteria > Bacillota > Clostridia > Oscillospirales > Oscillospiraceae > Onthomonas. The sequence goes on along the minus strand of JAJBUK010000026.1, from coordinate 17,558 downwards.
TATGGCGAGGAGGTTATTTACGAGCGCCACCGCCATCGCTACGAGTTCAACAACGATTATCGGGAGATTCTGACGAAGAACGGCCTGAAGCTGGTGGGCCTCTCCCCCAATGACCGGCTGGTGGAGGTGGTGGAGGTGCCCAACCACCCCTGGATGGTGGGCGTCCAGTTCCACCCGGAGCTGAAGAGCCGCCCCAATAAGGCTCATCCCCTGTTCCGGGACTTCATCCGGGCCGCCAAGCGGTACCGGGAGGAAGCCTATCAGACGGAGGGCTGACGGGGCCGCTAAAAAAACGTGCCTTCCCTTGACTTCAATATCATCAACCTAAAGATGCAATCTATCCTGGGTTGAGGAAAATCACGCAGCCGTACAGTCAGATTTCAGTGACCAAAGGGCAACAGAATTGCCGCCCGTCCCGCCAACGGCTATGGAGCGAAGCGGAAATGCCGCTTGACGGCGAGGGACGTGGGCGGCAATCGTACCCCAGCCGCCATCGGCGGCAGCTTTGGTGCGTGTAAAGTTACATCGTCTGTTGTCTGCGCTGCCACAGAACGGCAGGGACAAGGCGCTAGCCGGTAGTGGGATAGGAGGAGGGTTCTTAGGGGGGAGCGAGGCCCCGAAGCTCCCTCCTAAGCCGCCCTCTTTCCCCCATTTCTCGGCGGAACGAGAAATGGGGCCCGCCGGGAGGGCAAACGCCTTAATTCCTTATAGTATCCTTGTCTAAGGAGCGTAATCCCCTTAAGTTGATGACATCCCCCTTGACTTTGCCCTTCCCCATGTTATAATAAGTTCACTGGCTCGGAGGGCATATCATTCGGCAGAAATGATACGCCGGATAAGGCTACAGGCTGAAACGCCTGTACTTTATCCGGCGTTCTTTTTTTCGGATGGGATAGTAGGTTATCAGGAGGAGTTTCCATGGATTTTTTGACCGGCAACATCAAAACGCTTTACTTCAAATACCTGGCCATGGCCTTTGGCGGTTCGCTGATTTCCTCCGTCTACAGCATTGTGGACATGGCCATGGTGGGCAACTACCAGGGGCCGGACGGCACCTCCGCCCTGGCCATCGCCGCCCCGCTGTGGAACATCATTTTCAGCCTGGGGATGCTGATGGGCATTGGCGGCGCCGTCCTGCTCAGCACCCTGCGGGGCGCGGGGCCGGGGAACGAAGATGCGTCCAATCAGTTCTTCACCGCCGCCGTCATCGGCGGGGCGCTCCTGTCCGTCGTGGTGTGGGTGGGGCTGATGTTCTTTGACACCCAGCTGCTGACCTTCTTCGGGGCCACGGAGGAGCTGCTGCCCCTGGTGAAGCAGTACATCCTGCCCATCAAATTCCTAGTGCCCGTCTACCTGTGGACGCAGCTACTGTCCGCCTTCCTCCGCAACGATGGCGACCCCGGCCTGGCCACCGCGGCGGTGTGGATCGGCTGCCTGTTCAACATCGTGGCGGACTACTTCTTCATCTTTGTCATGGACTGGGGACTGTTCGGCGCAGGCTTCGCCACCATCCTGGGGACGGTCCTCTCCCTCCTCATCATGCTGGCCCACTTCTTCCGCAAACGGAACACCCTCCGGCTGGTGCGGCCCGTGGCGCTGGGGGCGAAGCTGTGGAAAATCACCGTCACCGGCTTCTCCACCTCCTTCGTGGACGTGGCTATGGGCATCCTGACCATCCTGTTCAACCGTCAAATCATGGCGCTGCTGGGCTCCAATGCCCTGTCCGTCTACGCCATCATCATCAACATCAGCACCCTGGTGCAGACCTGCGCCTATAGCATCGGCCAGGCGGCCCAGCCCATCCTCTCCACCAACTTCGGCGCAAAGCAGGGCCGCCGCATCCGCGGGGTGCTGGCCTACGCCCTGGGCACGGTGGCGGTGCTCAGCGTGGTGTGGACGGTTCTGGACCTGGCCGTCCCCAACGCCCTGGTGCGGCTGTTTATGACCCCCACGGCGGAGATTTTAGCCATCGCCCCCACCATCATCCGGCGATACAGCATCTCCTACCTGCTGCTGCCCTTCAACATCTTCTCCACTTACTACTTCCAGGCCCTGATGCAGCCGGGCGCGGCCTTCGCGGTCTCCGTCTCCAGGGGAGCGGTGGTCAGCGGGGCGCTGATTTACCTCCTGCCGGCGGTGGCGGGGGCGGACGCCATCTGGTTTGCCATGCCCATCACCGAGCTGGTGGTAGCCGTCTATGTGGCGGTGATGATGGTGCGGTACACCAGAAGGCTGGAGGATACCGCTACACGCTCCTGAACGGCGGTGGCAGCGGCGTTCCACCCCTCCGCCGTCAAGCAGCATTTCCGCTGCGCTCCCTAGCCTATGACGGGCGGAACGTGCAATTTTGTTGCCCTTTGGTCGTGGAAATCTGACTGTACGGCTGCGTTACACCCCTCAACTTAGGAATGATTGCGTCTTAAGTTGACCGCATTCCTCGCCCCAAGCGGAACCACCTGCCAAAAACCGCAAAGGCGGCGCACCCTCCGCCGGGGTGCGCCGCCGGGACACGGCCTGTGTCCCACATCCGGGCAGAGGGCCGCAAGCCTGGCCCTCCGCCCAGCGTCTCAGGAAGGAGGGGCAGGATGCGTTCCTGCTGTCCATGTTCAGTATATGCAGCGTTCGGACGGATATTCCGCCCTTTTTACCAATTTTTGACTGCATTTTTTTCAAATTTCCCCCTTGCATATGGGCCTTTGCCATGCTAAAATAAAATATGTATAGCCTTTTGCCCGAAAAGGCTTCTTTTCTGTTTCTTTTCCGGCGGGGAATGCCCCGTCGGGCGGAGTCATGCGGCCTGCCTCCGCCTCCTGTTCCTGCCTGGGTCGGCGGTTCCCGCCCCAGGTGGCCGCACATTTGATTCCATTTTAAAGAAGGATGTATTTCATTGACCTTTCAAGACTGTCACTTAATCGACCCCATTCTCCGCGCCCTGGCCGAGCAGGGCTACACCGAGCCCACCGCCATCCAAGCGGGAGCCATCATCCCCGCCCTGGAGGGGCGGGATATTTTGGGCACCGCCCGCACCGGCACCGGCAAGACCTGCGCCTTTGCCACCCCTATTTTACAACTGCTGAGCCAGCGGCCTGCCCAGGGTCGGCCCATTCGGGCGCTGGTGCTGACTCCCACCCGGGAGCTGGCCATCCAGAATCAGGAGTGCTTTGAAGCCTACGGCAAATACCTGAACTTAAAGAGTGTCGTCATCTTCGGCGGCGTGGGGCAGAACCCCCAGGTGGAGGCCATTCAGGCCGGGGCGGACATTCTGGTGGCCACCCCGGGGCGGCTGGCCGACCTGTACCAGCAGGGGCTGTTGGACCTGTCCCACCTGGAAATCTTCGTGCTGGACGAGGCTGACCGTATGCTGGACATGGGCTTCATCCACGATGTACGGAAGATTTTGAAATGGCTGCCCAGGGAGAAGCAGACCCTGTTCTTCTCCGCCACCATGCCGGAGGAGCTGACTGACCTGGTGGGCAGCCTCCTCCACAAGCCCGTCCGGGTCTCCGTAGACCCGGTGAACTCCACCGTGGACGCCATCGAGCAGCGGGTCTACAAGGTTGACAAGGCCAACAAGACCCGCCTGCTGGTGCGGCTGCTGGCCCAGAACGACTGGCCCTCCGTGCTGGTGTTCACCCGGACAAAGCACGGGGCCAACAAGGTCTCCAAGGACCTGGAAAAGGCGGGCATCCCCGCCTCCGCCATCCACGGCAACAAGAGCCAGACCGCCCGCCAGGCCGCCCTCTCCGGCTTCAAGGCCGGGGCGCTGCGGGTGCTGGTGGCCACCGACCTGGCCGCCCGTGGGCTGGATATTGAGGAGTTGGCCTGCGTCATCAACTATAACCTCCCGGAGGTGCCAGAGACCTACGTCCACCGCATTGGCCGCACCGGCCGGGCGGGCCACGGCGGCATCGCCCTCTCCTTCTGCGACTTTGACGAGCAGCCCCTCCTCCACGACATTGAGAAGCTCATCCGCAAGACCGTCCCTGAGGTGAAGGGCCACCCCTTCCCCATGCAGCAGACCCAGCCCAGCCCCAGGGACAAGCAGGGCCGCATCATCAACGCCGAGGATCAGGAGGCTAGGGAGGCCGCCAGAGCCGCCGCCAAACAGCGCCGGGAGGCCCAGGCCGCCCAGCAGCCGGCAGCCCCGGCTCAGCCGGAGGAACAGCCCGCCAGACAGGCGCAGAAGCAGCCCAAGCAGGCAGCCCAGCCGGAGCAAAAGCAGGCGGCGGAGCCCAAGCCCTCCAATCGGAAGAAGAAGGGGAAGCAGCCCGCCTCCACTGCCTCCGTGTCCGAGCTGTTCGGGGTGGACATTCCCGGCCTGCTGCCCGACCCGGTGGAGGAGCCCCCTGCCCTGGAGGAGAAGTTCGACTCGTCGGACATCCTCCACCGCAAGCCCAAGAAGCCGGAGCGGCGGGTGGTGCCCTCGCTCAGCAGCGTCTCCCTGCTGCCCAACATCGAGCTGAAGGAGACCTTCGGCTCCAAGCTGCGGGAGGACAGCACCACCTTCTCCCCCACCGGCGGGGCGCTGGACGCCACCGACCGGATGTTCAAGACGAAAACCGTCCTGCCGGAGCAGTACGGCGGGAAGAAGCGGAGCCAGGACGCCGAGGGCGGCGCCGGCAAAAAGAAGAAAAAGTCCGGCCAAACCGGAGCGCCGTCGGCCAAGTCCGCCGGGAAGCAGCCCGCCGCCCAGTCCGGCGGCAAGGCGTCCGCCAATCAGGGCGAGAAGAAGTCCGCGAAAAAGAGCGGCGGACAGAAGCCCGCCGCGAACCAACAGAAGCCGGTGGAAAAGTCCTCCAAGCAGGGCAAAAAAGCGGTAAAACAGCCCAAAAAGGGCAAGTCTAACCAGAACTTATCCACCGATGTGGATAACCGTGTGCAAAAGTTCGCCAAGCCCCACTACCCCGCCGACAGCGGGATGCGCTACTCCCGCACCAAGGACTCCACCGAGCAGGCCAGCCTGATGAAGCCCTACTACCTCAGCGATGTGGAGGATAAGTGACACCCAACAGGAGCGTTGCCATATGTTTTACTATTACCTTGCGGCGGCGGTGCTGGTGGCCCTGGACCAGGCAGCCAAGCTGCTGACCCGTCAGTGCATCGCCCTGGGGGAGCACGTCACCCTGATCCCCCATGTGGTGGGGCTGACCTATGTGCAGAATACCGGCATGGCCTTCTCCTCCCTGTCCTCCCACACGCTGCTGCTGACCATCGTGTCCCTGGTGGCCAGCGTGGTGCTGGCGGTGGCCGTCTGGAAGAATCCCTTTCACTCCAAATTCGCCAACTGGATGCTGACCCTGATTCTGGCCGGGGCGGTGGGCAACCTGATCGACCGGGCGGTGTTCAGCTTCGTCACCGACATGATAGAGGTGCTGTTTGTCAACTTCGCCGTGTTCAACGTGGCGGACTCCTTCATCTGTGTGGGGGTGGCGCTGCTGCTGATTTACGCCCTGTTTTTTGACAAGTCGGAGGACGCGCCCAGGAAGGGCAAACAGGATTGACCGGAAAGGAGGGCCTGCCATGGAAGCGCTGACCTTCACCGTCCCCGATGGGGCGGAGCCCCGGGCGGACGCCTTCCTCACCGCCGCCCTGGCGGGCGACTATACCCGCTCCGCCGTTCAGCGGCTGATGGAGGCCGGGCTGGTGCAGCGCGCCGGTCAGCCGGTGAAGAAAAATACCCGCCTCTCCCCCGGCGACAGCCTGACCGTGGAGATACCCGACCCGGAGCCCATCGACGCGAAGCCCCAGAACATCCCCCTGGACGTGGTGTATGAGGACGAGGATGTCATCGTAGTGAACAAGCCGGTGGGGATGGTAGTGCATCCCGCGGCGGGGCACCCGGACGGGACGCTGGTGAACGCCCTGCTGTACCACTGCGGGGGCAGCCTGTCCGGCGTCAACGGAAAGCTCCGCCCCGGCATCGTCCACCGCATTGACCGGGACACCAGCGGCCTCATCATCGCCGCCAAGAACGACGCCGCCCACCTGGCCTTGGCGGAGCAGCTGCAAGACCACTCCCTGGCCCGAACCTATGAGACCATCGTGGTGGGCGCTCTGCGGGAGGACTCCGGCACTGTGGACGCCCCCATCGCCCGGCATCCAACCGACCGGAAGCGGATGGCGGTGGTGGCCGGGGGCAAGCGGGCCGTCACCCACTGGCAGATGCTGGCCCGATACTCCGGCTATACCCGCCTGGAGTGCAAGCTGGAGACGGGCCGCACCCACCAGATCCGCGTCCACATGGCCTACATCGGCCACCCCGTCTTGGGGGACACCGTCTACGGCAGCAAAAAGCCCTATCCCGGGCTGGCGGGCCAGTGCCTCCACGCGAAAAAGCTGGCCTTCCGCCATCCCCGCACCGGGGAGGCGGTGGAGGTGGAATGCCCTCTGCCGGAGTACTTTGTGAACGTGGCGCGGAAGCTGGAGGGGAGCCGGTAGGCGGTGCGCTTCGGGAATTTTGCCGGAAGGGGCAAAACGCAATTTCTTTTTGCTATCAGTACGACGGAATTGCTTGCTTTTTGAAAAAATTTGTGTTAAGCTATCAATGGCTCTTATTTGGCGCTTGCCTGTAAGAGCTGGCGCTGTCCAATACGGTGGCGGTTAGCCCCCTTCGCGGGGGCAGCTTCTTGTCCCCTGCTCTACGGAAAGGGGGGCTGCCCGATGACTACATCAGAACTGTTCCAGTTTTGCCTTGTTATCATTGGCATAATCGGCCTGTTCCTTCAGGCAAAAAAGAAGTAACCGCCCTGGCCACTAACCTGGCGGTTACTTCTAGTAACTCAACCGGGGGCTAACCGTTACCGGACAGCGCCCTTTCTATGTTTATTATAGCCTGACGTGGTCGGCTTGTCAAGTCTGAGTTTTCCTCCTCAGGTAAGGAATGCTCTGTTGCGCGCCCCCTTCCCCGCCCATGTTACTTTCCGTTGCTTGCCGCAACGGGGCCTTTCATGGTATCCTCTCCTCATCAGCAAGGAGGTGCTGTTTCATGTTCAGTGAAAATTTGAAAGCGTTACGAAAGCAAAAAGGTATGAGCCAGGAGACGCTGGCGCAACAGCTCCATGTGGTGCGGCAGACTATCTCAAAATGGGAGAAGGGCCTGTCTGTCCCCGACGCGGATATGCTGATTCGCATTGGGGAGTTGTTCGAGGTGTCCGTCTCCGACCTGCTGGGGGAGAAGCTGGAGCACGAGCCGGAGATGAACCAGGTGGCCGCCCAGCTGGCCCTCCTGAACGAGCAGCTGGCCAACCGCACCCGCCGCCACCGGCGGATATGCAAAGGGGTGCTGATTGGGCTGGCCGCAGTGGTAGTCCTCACCCTGGTACTGAACTTTGCGGGGATGGCGACGTACCGGTCGGTACCGGAAAACCTGACCACGGTGGATTTGGTCTGCACCCTGGACGGCGAGGAGTACGGCTACACCATCACCTACGACCAGAACTACCGGGTGGTGGAGGCCGGCGGCGACGCCTGGCTCTTTAACCACATCGGCATGGACGAGCACAATGACGCCAACCGGCAAATCGCCCTCATCGAGGACTACTTTGACCTCCGGGGCGGCACTGTCACCGTGACGGAGCAGGAGGCCGCATCCTCCGCAGAGGCAGAGTGAACTACAGAAATCCCCCTCCGGCGAACCCGCCGGAGGGGGATCGTTCTTGTCGGTTGCAATTATGCCTGTTCGGGCTGGGGCGCGTCCCCGCCGCCCTCCAGGGCTTCCGGGGTCTGATACACCGCCTCAAAGTCCTCCCGGCTCATGGTCTCGTACTCCAGCAGGTATTCCGCCGTGGCGGTGAGCTGGGCCATGTCCCGCAGCAAAATCTCACGGCACTGGGCGTAGGCTTTCTCGATAATAGCCCGCACCTCCCGGTCGATTTTGGCGGAGACCTCCTCGGAGTAGGGCTTGGACTGGGCCATGGAGCGGCCAATGAACACCTCGCCCTTGTCGTCATCATAGACGATGGCCCCCAACTCCTCGCTCATGCCGTACTTCGCCACCATGGAGTGGGCGATGGAGGTGGCCCGCTCCAGGTCGTTGCTGGCCCCGGTGGAGATGTCCCCCAGCACCAGCTCCTCCGCTACCCGGCCGCCTAAGAGGGCCACGATGTCCTCAAACAGTTCCGTGCGGCTGACGAAGGTTTTGTCCTCCTCCGGCAGGGAGATGGTCATGCCCCCTGCCTGGCCTCTGGGGACGATGGTGATTTGATGCACCGGGTCATGGGTGGGCAGGGCGTGCATGGCTACGGCGTGGCCCGCCTCGTGCCAGGCGGTAAGCTTTCGGGCCGCCGGGGTCACGACGCTGCTCTTCTTCTCCGGTCCGGCGATGACCTTGATGATGGAGTCCTGCAAGTCCTGCATGGTGATGAAGGGCTGATTCTTCCGGGCGGCCAGGAGGGCCCCCTCGTTCATTAGGTTCTCCAGGTCGGCCCCGGTGAATCCGCCGGTACCTGCCGCCAGGGTGTGGAGGTCTACGTCCTCCGCCAGGGGCTTCTTCCGGGCGTGTACCTTCAGAATATCCTCCCGGCCCCTGATGTCGGGGAGGCCCACATAGATTTGCCGGTCAAACCGCCCCGGACGCAGGAGGGCGGGGTCGAGAATGTCCACCCGGTTGGTGGCCGCCATCACCACGATGCCGGAGTTGCCTGCAAAGCCGTCCATCTCCACCAGCATCTGGTTCAGGGTCTGCTCCCGCTCGTCGTGACCGCCGCCCAGACCGGCGCCCCGCTGACGGCCCACGGCGTCGATTTCGTCAATGAAAATGATAGCGGGGGCCACCTGCTTGGCTTGGTCGAACAAATCCCGGACGCGGCTGGCGCCGACGCCCACATACATCTCCACAAAGTCGGAGCCGGAGATGGACAGGAAGGGCACCCCTGCCTCCCCCGCCACGGCTTTCGCCAGCAGGGTCTTGCCGGTGCCGGGAGGGCCTACCAGCAGGATGCCCTTGGGGATGCGGGCCCCCAGGAGGGTGTACTTCTCCGAGTCCTTCAGGAAGTCCACCACCTCGGCCAGCTCCTGCTTCTCCTCCTCGGCTCCGGCCACGTCGTCAAAGGACACCTTCTGCTTCATGTCCTCCTGGGAGACGGTTCTGGCCTTGCCGAAGTTGTTCAGGGGGTTTCCGCCGCCCCCGCCGCCGTTCAGGTTTGCCTGCCGCAGCAGCAGGAAGTACAGCAGCACCGCCATGACGCAGCCTCCCAGGATGCTGGGCAGCCATACCTGCCACCAGGGGGTGCCGCTGTCAGGAAGGTAGCTGTAACTGGCGAGGATACCTGCCTCCGCCTGCTCCTCGATGAGGTCGTTCAGGTCGCTGTAAAACAGCTCGGTGCTGGCCACCTGGCAGACCGCCGTGGTGCTGTCCTGGTACGCCTCCCGGAGGCTCAGGGTAACGGTGCCATCCCGGACGGAGAAGGACGCCACCTGCTCCTCCTGGAACAGCGTCACCATCTGGCTATAGGTCACTTCCGCGGTGGTGCCGGCGCTGTTGGAGGAGGTGTACAGGAACATCACCAGGGCCACCAGGGCTACATACATGAAAATGGTCGTAATCGTTCTCTTGTTCAAATGCTTTGTTCTCCAATCTGCCGCAAGGAAGGAACATCAGGCGCGTCCGTGCGGCCGACCCGCCGCGCCTGGGAGGTTTGCGGGCGGTCAGCCGCCGTAGACCTCCGGTTTCAGGATGCCGATATAGGGTAAATTCCGATACTTCTGGTCATAGTCCAGGCCATAGCCCACCACGAAGGCGTCGGGGACGGTGAAGCCCGCATAGTCGGCAGTGATGGGTTTCGTCCGGCGCTCCGGCTTGTCCAGCAGAGTGCAAATAGAGACGGAGGCCGCCTTCCGCAGCTTCAGCAGGTCCATCAGGTAGTACAAGGTGTTGCCGGAGTCCAGAATGTCCTCCACTACGATGACGTGGTACCCCTCCAAATCCATGGAGATGTCCTTCTTGATTTCCACCTGGCCGGAGGATTTGGTTCCCCCGCCGTAGGAGGAGACGGAGAGGAAGTCCACCAGACAGGGCAGGTCGATGGCCCGGCTCAAATCCGCCATGAAGATATAGCTGCCCCGGAGGATGCTGAGGAGGAGCAGCTTGTCCTTCCCCTGAAAGTCCCGGGTGATTTCCGCCCCAAGAGCCTGCACCCGGCTGCGGAGCTGTTCCTCGGTGAACAGCACCTGTTCAATGTCTTGTTCCATGCCCATTGTGATGGCCTTCTTTCTTTTTTATGCTTTTCGATTCCGGCAGCTTCCCTGCCCGGGTCAAATCCTGTTCCAGCTGGGTATAGTTCTCGCAGGTCCAATCCACGGTTGCAACCTTTTTGCCGTCCTGCCAAAGGACGATTCTGGAGGAAACGCCCATCCTGGTGTTCTTCTCCTGCCGCACGGCGGTCACATCGCGGAGAGACAGCCGCCGCTCTTTCCGGAGCAGCCGGTGTATCGTGACGGCATCGCCGTCCACGGTGATGCGCCAGCGGGAGGCCCAGACCACCACCAGCAGCCCGACACCAGCACACGCCAGGGCAAAGATGAAATGCCCGGCGGTCAGGCCGCTGACGCCGTTCAGATAGAAAATCCCCCACAGCACAAAAAGCGCAATCCCCATCCAGAACAGAACGGAATAGGCGGCAGTCAGGGCAGACGGAACCCGGATGATATAATGGGAACACTCCTGTCCCTTTGGCGGGTCGTCCTTCCTGTGCAGATGGTGAATCACGAGGTAAATCACCGTCATCGTCACGGCAGACGCTATCATCTGAATCATATCGGCTTCCTCCGTGTGATTACAATTTGGAATCTTGCGAGGAAAAATTGCGTTTTGTTATCGCCGCTCCGTGACGATGTGCAGCGCTTCCTCCCCCGGCTGGGGCAGGAAGGCGCAGTCCGCCCCGAAGGAGCACAGCGCCGCCACCCGCTCCCCGGAGAGGAACACCGGCAGGAAGTCCCGCTCCCCCTGGGGTACCTTGCTGTCAATCAGCAGCTTCTTCACCGTTTTCCGGCTTCGGGCAGGGAGGGTGATGGCATCCCCGGACTGTCGGGGGCGGAGGGTGTAGTCTCCCGGCTGCAAATAGAAGGAGTGGGGCTGGTTGAACTTCCCCTCCGGGCAGTGCTCCAGGGTGCAGGTCACCCGCCAGCGGGGGGTGTCCGTCACGCCGGGGACGGCCAGGGGCACGGGGAGGAACGGCTCGTCCGTCTCCACCGTCAGCTCCAGCCGGTCATAGGCCCGCCGTGCGGTGAGGCCACCGGGCAGCGGGACGAAGCCGGAGGGCCGCCCGCTCCTGCAAAGCTGTAAAATTTGGCTGCGCTGGCTGGCGGTCAATACCACGTTTGGCAATACCTTCGCCGCCAGCTGCTGCAAGGCCCGATTGGACAGAGGCAGAGGTGCATTTATCAGCGTTGCCGCCGGAATGGCATAGCCTCCCGGTACAGCTGCGGCCTGGGCGGTCAGCGCCGCCGCCTGCCCCTCCAGATAGGCGTTGTCCGCCCGGAGGGTGGCCGCGCTGCGGCCCAGGGTTTCCGCTGCATTGGGCCAGCGGGTTTCCAACAGGGGGAACACCTCATGCCGGAGGAAGTTTCGGGTGTAGGCGGTATCACGGTTCGTCTCGTCCTCCACATGGGGGATACCATGGGAAGCATTATAGGCTTCGATTTCCTTACGGGAAGTCGTCAAGAGCGGGCGCACCAGATTCCCCCGCCGTGGGGCGATGCCCCCCAGCCCGTTCAGGCCGCTGCCACGGAGCAGGTGGAGCAAAATCGTCTCCCCGTTGTCCTCGGCGTTGTGGGCGGTGGCGATGCGCTGGGCGCGGCAGGCTTCCGCCGTCTCCCGAAGGAAGGCGTAGCGGTACTTTCGGGCAGTCTCCTCCAACCCCCGGCCCTCCGCTGCGGCCAGGGCGGGGATGTCCGCCCCGCCGATGTGAAGGGGAACGCCGTGGGATTGGCACCAGTTCTCCACGAAGGCGCAGTCCCGGCGGGAGGTTTCCCGGATGTGATGGTCAAAGTGGGCGGCCTCCACGGTAAAGCCGTACTGTTCCCCCGCCTCCAGCAGCAGAGAGAGGAGGCACATACTATCCGCCCCGCCGGACACCGCTGCCAGGACTTTCCCGCCCCTGGGGGGCAGCAGGCTTTCCTCCCGGCACAGCTTCCAAAATCCCTCCATCATTGCTCCTGATGGAAGGTGTCCCGCCCGGAGAAGGTGGTGAACTCCGGCAGCCACTGGACGATGACCTTGCCTGTCTCGCCGTGGCGGTTCTTCGCCACGATTAACTCCGCCTCGTTCTTGTGGTCGGAGTCCTCATTATAATAATCGTCCCGGTAAATGAACATGACGATGTCCGCGTCCTGCTCGATAGCGCCGGACTCCCGCAGGTCGGACAGCATGGGGCGCTTGTCCTGTCGGCTCTCGTTGGCACGGGACAGCTGGGACAGGCACAGCACCGGCACGTTCAGCTCCTTCGCCATGATTTTCAGGGCGCGGGAGATGTCGCTGACCGCCTGCTGGCGGCTCTCCCCGGCGTAGCTCTTGCCTCCGGCGGACTGCATCAGCTGGAGGTAGTCCACACAGACCAGCCCCAAGTCCTTCACCCTCCGGCACTTGGCCAGCATATCGGTGACGGTGAGGGAGGGGTTGTCGTCAATCAAAATATTGGTCTGGCTCAACACGGAGGCGGCGTTGGCCACGTCCACCCAGTCCTGCTCCTCCAGGTTGCCGGTGACCAGCTTCTTGTTGTCGATCAACGCCTCGTTGGACAGCAACCGCATGGCCAGCTGCTCCCGGCTCATTTCCAGGGAAAAGTAGACCACGCTCTTCTTCGTATCCTTTCCCGCCGTCAGCAGGATGTTCAGCGCCAGGGAGGTCTTGCCCATGCCAGGCCGGGCGGCCAGCAGAATCAGGTCGGAGTTGTTCAGACCGGAAATTTGCCGGTCCAGGTCGGTGAGGCCGGTGCTGATGCCGGGAATGTCGCTGTCACTGGCGGCCAGCTCCTCCAGGCGGGTATACACGTTGTCAATGGCCTCGGAGATGTGAATCAGGCCCCGGCTGGCCCGGCCCTGGCGGATGTCATAGATGCGCTGCTCCGCCACCTCCAGAATGTCCTGGGCGGAGCCCTCGTTGCGCTGCACCATGCCGGTGATGTCCGACGCCGTGTCCCCAATGCGGCGGAGCAGGCTTTTGTCCTGGACGATGGCGATATACTCCCCCACGTTGGCGGCGGTGGGGGTGATGTCCAGCAGTTGGAGGACGTAGTTCCGGGTGGTGTTCTCCTGATAGTACCCGTCGATGCGCATCTGCTCCAGCACCGTCACCGCGTCGATTTTCTGGGACAGGTTGAACATCTTGTTGATGGTAGTGAACAGCTCCACGTTTTCCTTCTGATAGAAGTCGTCCTTGCTGAGGGCTTCCATCACCTGGGGAATGCAGCGGCTGTCAATGAGCATACTGCCCAGGACGGATTGCTCCGCCTCCAGGGAGTGAGGCACCTGGCGGTAGAGCAGGTCTTCGTTGTTCAGTTCCGGCATAGTGCGCCTCCCTTGGATTACACATGAACGCATTTGAAATTTTGTCAAATCCCATTATAGCAAACCCTGCTTTGGAAAGCAAGCAATGTGTTTGTTTTCCGCTGGATTTTGCCTAAAGAAAGTATATCTTATTGCAGGGCGAAAAAACGACCACACTACTAAAGTAGCGTGGTCGTTTTGCGTATAGGGCCTGCCCGGTGACTACATCTGAACTGTTTCAGTTTTGCCTTGTTATCATTGGCATAATCGGCCTGTTCGTTCAGGCAAAAAAGAAGTAACCGCCCTGGCTCAATAGTGCGGTTACTTCGGTAATCCATCTAGGGTGCCAACCGTTACCGGACAGCGCCCTTGTTAAGTTTATTATATCCCCATTGAAGGATTTTGTCAACTCTGAGGATTCAGGGTTTTTCTTTTTGCTCTGTGCTTACGCCTCTACCACCATCACATGAAAACTCCCGGAAATCTCATACCCCATCTTGCACTTGACCTCGTAGGTGCCAAAAGCCTTGATGGGGTCGGCGCTGAGGCGGGCCTTGGGGATGTCATAGCCGTACTGCTTCTTCAGCATATCGGAGATCTCCTTGGTGGTGATGCTGCCGAAGAGCTTCCCTCCGGCCCCGGCCTTGGCGGGGATCTTCACCACCACGTCCTTGAGCTGGCCCACCAGCTCAAGGGCCTCCGCCCGCTCGGCGGCCTCCTTGGCCCGGCGTGCCTTCTCCTGGAGCTGCATGGTGTTGATGTTGTCCGCTGTGGCGGGGACCGCCAGCTTCTTCGGAATCAGGAAGTTGCGGGCGTAGCCGTCGGAGACGTCCACCAGCTGGCCCTTCTTGCCCTGACCCTTCACATCAGCCTGTAAAATTACCTTCATTGTCGTTTCCTCCTAAAATAGAACTCGGATACAATATCCTTGTGTGCGGTTGGCTTAATCCTTGAGCCGCCCGGAGAAGTAGCCGTCGATGGCCCGGTGGAGCTGCTCCGTGACCCCTTCCATGGTGGCGTTGGGGATCTGCGCCCCGGCAGCGGCGGAGTTGCCGCCGCCGCCCAGGGTCTCCAGAATCACCTGAACGTTGATGTCCCCGGTGCTGCGGCCGGAGATGATGGCGGTGTCCCCGTCGAAGTAGAGGACGAAGGAGGTGTCCACCCCCTCCACATTCAGGATGGCGTCCGCCGCCTGGGCGGCGATTACCCGGCCCACGTTGCTGGTGGTGGCGGCGATGGCCACCCCGTCCCGGTACATGGTGGCGCTCTGAATGATGGCATTCTTCTTGATGGTGTCTGGCAGGTTGTTCTGGAACAGCCGCTTGACCTCCATGGTGTCCGCGCCGCAGCGGCGCAGGAAGGCCGCCGCCTCAAAGGTGCGCCCGCCGGTGCGGACGGCGAAGCTCTTGGTGTCCAGCACGATACCGGCCAGCAGGGCCTCCGCCTCCACCCGCAGCAGGTCGGAGGCCTCCATGATGTACTGAATCATCTCCGTCACCAACTCGCAGGCGGAGGAGGCGTAGGGCTCATGGCAGTTGATGGCCGCCCCTGTGATATACTCCGTGGCCCGGCGGTGATGGTCGATGACCGCCACCTGCCGGAACTTCTCCAGCAGCTCCGGGGCCGCCACCTGGCTGGGCCGGTTGGTGTCCACCACCACCAGGATGCTCCGCTCGTCATAGAGCAGCATGGCGTCCTCCGCCGAGAGGAACACCCCCTGATAGGCCTCCGACGCCGACAGGCGTTTAATCAGCACCGTGGCGGGCACCGCCCGCTCCTCCGCGATGATGGAGACGGGCACCCCCTTCTTCCGGCAGATGGCGGCTACACCGGCTGCCGCACCGGCGCAGTCCATATCCCCGTTCTGGTGGCCCATGACGAAGACCCGGCTGGCGGTGGCGATGAGCCGCTCCAGGGCGTTGGCCGTCACCCGAATCTTCACCTTGGTGCGCACCTCCCGCTCCTGGGAGTGGCCGCCGTAGAAGGAAAAGTTGTTCTGGCTGCGAATGACCGCTTGGTCCCCGCCCCGGCTCAGGGCCATGTCCAGGGCCAAGGAAGCGTACTCGTACAGGTCGTGGAAGTCCGCGTGCTGGTCCATGCCGATGCCCAGGGACAGGGTGGCGTTGATGCCGTTGGGAGACAGCACCTCATGGGCCGTGTCCAGCAGCTGGGTGAACTCTCCCTCCTGATAGGCATGCATATACTGTTCCTCGCAGACCAAGAGGTACCGCCCCCGCTCGTACCGGAGCAGCAGGCCGTGGGAGGGCTTCACCCAGTCGGCGAATTTCTCCTCCACGGCGGAGCGGATGCCGGCCCGCCCCTTCTCGGAGATGCCCCGCATCATCTCCTCATAGTTGTCAATGATGATGAAGGAGACGGTGGGCCGGGTAGCGTAGAACTGCTCCCGGGTCTCCACATAGTCGGTCACGTCGATCCAGAAGGTGGTGGCCAGCCGGGTCCTGCTCTCATCGCCGCCGGTCATGCGGCCAAAGACCTGATAGCGCCGGTCGCCGATGCGCTGCTCCTGAGGGCAGAAGGGCAGCTCACCCTCCTCCAGCCAGTCCATGGGGAGGTCTGGCACCAATGCGGTGATGTGGGCGTCCAGGTCCCGCTCCTCCTCCCCGATGATGCCCAGGAACAGGTCGTTGCACCAAATCACTTCCTCCGTGTCCGGCCGGAAGATGACCATGGGGAAGGGGGCGTTCAGCATGGTGTCCTTGCCGGAGGCTTCGATCTCCTTGCCGATTTTCGTCAGCTCCGCGGTCAGCGTCTTTTTCTGGCGGCTTTTGTAGATTTGGGTTGCCACGATGGCCAACAGGGTCAGGCCCAGCTCAATGACGCCCGCCGCCTGGTTCAGCACCATCGTCACAACGGAAAACACCAGCAGCAACAGATAGAACAGCTTATCATGGGGTTCTATCAGCCGATTCAGCTTTTGACTCAATCCGGGCACCTCCTTTGTGCCGTGTGCCCGTGGTCGTCGGCCTGGGTACACACCTGTGATTTGACTAATTTGCCATTATGCCGTTATTATACCAAACCCCGCCGGATAAAACAAGTAAAACCGTAGAGTTTCTCCGGTTCCGCGGCGGGGGTGGATTCTCTGTCCCCCCAAAAAGCTCCCCTTCCGTTGCCGCCATCATCGGACGCAACAGGAAGGGGAGCTTCTCACGCATACTCCAGCACGAACTCCAGCGCCAGCCGCACCGCGTTGGCGCGAATCTCCTGCCGGGTCCGGCCCAGGGCCTCCGGCGCGGGGTGGCGCACCCAGCAGCGTTCCCCGTCGGACAGCCCCAGATAGAGGCAGCCCACCGGGTTGCCCCGCTCGTCCGGGTTCGGTCCGGCCACGCCGGTGACGGAGACGGCCAGACTGCTCCCCATGAGCCGGGCGGCCCCCAGGGCCATCTCCCCGGCGGTCTGGGGGGACACCGCGCCATAGCGCTCCAACGTCTCCCGGGACACCCCCAGGACGCTGCCCTTCACCTCTGTCCAGTAGCTGACCACACCTCCCTTGAACACCTGGGAGACGCCGCTGACCTCGGTCATGGCGGCGGCCACCAGCCCGCCGGTGCAGCTCTCAGCGGTGCAGAGGGTCTTGCCGTAGGCGAGAAGGCGTTCGTACACCTGCTCCTGAATCGTCTTTTCCATAAAAGCGCCTCCGTTTCATCCAATGTTGGTGGGTTAGGGGTTTCTCTTTTTAGACAAAGTTCGCTGGAAAGGGGGTGTCCGGCCTGTCCACCCCTCAGTCAGCTTCGCTGACAGTTCCCCTTTCAGGGGAGCCAATAACACAGCAGTTTTCACTATCCTCTTGCCGCCCTTGAAAGGGCAATGTCATCAACTTAAAGATGCAATCTATCCTGGATTAAGGAGAATAAGGTGGCCGTACAGTCAGATTTCATCTACCGAAGGATAACAAAATTGCACGTTCCGACCGCCCTTGGCAGGGCGGAACGGCAATCGTACCCAGCCGCCATCGGCGGCAGCTTTGATGCATGTCAAGTTACATCGTCTGTTGCCTGACAGACCACCTGATTGAGGGACAAGGCGAAGCCGCCAGTGGGATAGGGGGAGGGTTC
>JAJBUK010000131.1 GCA_020860385.1 Clostridiales bacterium | reverse complement strand
TAGTTCATTACAAAGAACCATATCTAAGGAGAACCAGCCCCGCCCAGAGGGCAAGAACGTTTTTTCTTTATCAATTCCTTTTCCAAGGAGAACCAGCCCCGCCGGTCGGCAAAAACGTTTTTCCTTCACCCCCTGACCGATAAGGATGGTCCGCAAATCCTTAAATTTCTCTTAAATCCCCGCAACGCCGCTTGACGGCGGAAATTTTGGGAGGTATAATCATTATATTCAGAAAAGTAAAATTTACCAATTTAGTTCATACCTGAAATCAGGAGGTGAACCCCATGCAAAAGCGCATATTCCTCTCCCTTCTGGCGGCGCTGACTGCGTTGACGTTGCTCACCGGCTGCGTCCCGGACAATGGAGCGCAGTCAGGGGGAGCCGACGCCAGCGTCTCCCAGACGGAAAGCAGCCAGACCCAGGCGGAGTCAACGTCCAGTTCCTCCTCCCATCACTCCGATTCCCACCACACGGATTCCCACGACGACCACCACAGCTGAGAAAACACCCCCGCCCGCGGAAGGCTTCCCTTCCATGGGCGGGGGCGCTGTTTTGCTTCGTTGGCGTGTTCTCAGTCCGGAATCTGGTCCAGGGCCTGGGCCAGGTCGGCAATCAGGTCGGCCTTGTCCTCAATGCCGCAGCTCATCCGCACCAGCTCCGCCGGTACGCCGGCCTCCTTCAGCTGCTCATCGTTCATCTGGCGATGGGTGGAGGAGGCGGGGTTCAGGCAGCAGGTGCGGGCGTCGGCCACATGGGTCTCGATGGCGGCCAGCTTCAGCGCCTTCATAAAGACGGAGGCCGCCTCCCGGCCCCCTTTCAGGCCGAAGGACACCACGCCGCAGGAGCCGTTGGGCAGGTACTTCTGGGCCAGAGCGTGATACTTGTCGCCGGGGAGGTCACAGTAGTTCACATAGGCCACCTTGGGATGGCTCTGAAGGAAGGTGGCCACCGCCAGGCCGTTCTCGCAGTGCCGCTGCATCCGGACGTGGAGGCTCTCCAGCCCCAGGTTCAGCAGGAAGGCGTTCTGGGGGGACTGGATGGAGCCGAAGTCCCGCATGAGCTGGGCGGTGCATTTTGTGATGAAGGCCCCCTCCTTGCCGAACTTCTCGGCATAGGTGATGCCGTGATAGGACTCGTCCGGGGTGCAGAGGCCGGGGAACTTGTCCGCGTGGGCCATCCAGTCAAACTTGCCGGAGTCCACAATGGCGCCGCCCACGGCGGCTCCGTGGCCGTCCATGTACTTGGTGGTGGAGTGGGTGACGATGTCGGCCCCCCACTCGAAGGGACGGCAGTTCACCGGGGTGGCGAAGGTGTTGTCAATAATCAGGGGAACGCCGTGAGCGTGGGCGGCCTTGGCGAACAGCTCGATGTCCAGCACGGTCAGGGCGGGGTTGGCGATGGTCTCGCCAAAGACGGCCTTGGTGTTGGGCTGGAAGGCGGCGTTCAGCTCCTCCTCGGTGCAGTCCGGGGAGACGAAGGTGGTGGTAATGCCCATCTTCGCCATGGTGACGGAAATCAGGTTGAAGGTGCCGCCGTAGATGGAGGAGGAGGCCACGATATGGTCGCCGCACTGGCAGATGTTGAACAGGGCGAAGAAGTTGGCCGCCTGACCGGAGGAGGTCAGCATGGCGGCGGTGCCCCCCTCCATGTCGGCGATTTTGGCCGCAACATAGTCGTTGGTGGGGTTTTGCAGCCGGGTGTAGAAATAGCCGGACGCCTCCAGGTCGAACAGCTTGCCCATGTCCTCGCTGGTGTCGTACTTAAAGGTGGTGGACTGGACGATGGGGATCTGACGGGGCTCGCCGTTGCCGGGGGTGTAGCCGGACTGGACGCATTTGGTGTTCATTTTATAGTTGCTCATGGAAGCCATTCCTTTCCTTTCTGAATCGCGCCGGAGGGGGCGGCGCGGAACTCGCTGGCTTCATTATAACAGCTTGGCAGGAGGTTGTCAATTTATCCCGGTTGAACGAAAAACCTTGCAAAGCAAGGGGAGGATGCTTGTCTTTTTCCGTCAGCGGTGCTATACTTGCCTTAGTCAGCGGTGACGCTGCAAAAAAATAAGGAGTGTGTGTTGAAATGGAAAACATCAGAAAATACATCGCGGAAGCCATCGGCACCTTCGTACTGGTTACCTTCGGCTGCGGCACCGCCGTTGCGGTCGGGTGCGACAGCGCCTCCGGCAGCGGCTATCTGCTGACCGCGCTGGCCTTCGGGCTGGTCATTGTCGCCATGGCCTATAGCATTGGCAATGTGTCCGGCTGCCACATCAACCCGGCGGTTTCTCTGGCTATGCTGATTCGGAAGCAGCTCTCCGGGAAGGATTTCGTCGGCTATGTGATTGCCCAGCTGATCGGCTCCGCTGTCGGCTGCGTGGTGCTGGGCGTGGTGTTCGGCTTTGACTGCGGGTTTGGCGCGAACCAGATTCAGGCCGGCTGGGAGCATGGCAACGTCGGCTCTGCGCTGCTGGTGGAAATCATCCTCACCTTCGTGTTCGTTCTGGCAATCATCGGCGTCACCAGCAAGGTGGAGAACAGCGCGGTTTCCGGCCTGGTCATCGGCCTGACGCTGACCCTGGTGCATATTCTGGGCATTGCCCTGACCGGCACCTCCGTGAACCCCGCCCGGAGCCTGATGCCCGCCCTGTTTGCCGGCGGCACGGCGCTCTCCCAGGTCTGGATTTTCATTGTCGGCCCGTTCCTCGGCGCGGCGCTGGCGGCGGTCGTGTACACGGCGCTGGAAAAGAAAGCGGACTGAACAAGGCGTTTACCCTTGCCGGGACATGGCCTCCTTAGATATGGTTCTTTCAAGGAACAACGGCTTGCCCTCCCGGCGGGCCTACGTTCCTTAGATAATGTTCGCTAGAGAGGATTTGTCCGGCCTTCCCTTGCCAGGGAAGCGGGGGCCTGCTTTTCTCGCTCCGCCGAGAAAAGTAGCAAAAGAGGGCGGCTTAAGGAGGGGCTTCGGGGCCTCGCCCCTCCCTAAGAACCCTCCCCCTATCCCGCTGGCGGCTAGCGCCTTGTCTCTCAATCAAGTGGTCTATCCCGTTAGAGACGATGTAACTTCACACTGGTGAGACTGCCGCCGATGGCGGCTGGGGCATGATTGCCGCCCACGTCCCTGCCGCTAAGCGGCGGGACGAGCGGCAATTTTGTTGCCTTTTGGTCGCTGAAATCTGGCGGTGCCGTCAGGATATGGCCCTTGATGCACAAAAACAATGGCTCATTCCGTTTTTTCAATGAAAGGTAGTAACTTTGCCGCACAGTCAGATGTTATCCATCGTTGGACTATAAAATTGCACGTTCCGCCCGCTTTCAGCAGGGCGGAACGGCAATCCTCCCCCAGCCGCCATCGGCGGCAGCTTTGGTGCGTGTTAAGTCCCATCGTCTGTTGCCCTAATAGACCACCTGCCGACCAGACAGCGCAAAGCCCTCCGGAAGAGGGGGGAAGGTTCTTAGGGAGGGGCGAGGCCCCGAAGCCCCTCCTTAAGCCGCCCTCTTTTGTTACTTTTCTCGGCGGAGCGAGAAAAGTAAGCCCCCGCTTCCCTGGCAAGGGAAGGCCGGACAAAACGGTTTTAGCGAACCATATCTAAGGAAAACCAGCCCCGCCAGTCGGGCAAGCCGTTGTTCCTTTCAAGAACCATATCTAAGGAGAACCAGGCCCCGGTCAGGAAACCACATTTTTCCTTTATCCATCCTTATCTAAGGGAGGCTACCCCCAAGGCGGCCAAGGGCCGCCCCTACAGAGGGCGTGGGAACCGTCACCCGGGCGCACA
>JAJBUK010000068.1 GCA_020860385.1 Clostridiales bacterium | reverse complement strand
TTACTAGTTAACACAATCTATTCCAAAAATCAAGGGGAATATCAAAATTATCCAATTATTTCATAAAATCGTCCTACATATTTGAGCAAAAATACGATAGAGTATTTAATAATAGGAATCTAATGCAAAAGTTTCATACGAAAGCGAGGAAATTATGATGAAAACGTCCCTTTTGTACCCCGTAAACTCCACTTCTCGCCGTTTTTCCAGCCTGGATGGTATGTGGCGCTTCCAGTTTGACCCGGAAAGTGCAGGCGTAGCAGCCAACTGGGCAGGCGGTCTGCCTGACTCCGTCACCATGCCCGTTCCCGCCAGCTTTTGCGACTTCTTTACCGATAAGGACAGCCGCGAGTACACCGGCGACTTCTGGTATGAGACGGATTTCTTTGTCCCCGGCGAATGGGAGGGCTGCGAGCTGAACATCCGCTTCGGCAGCGTCACCCACCGCGCCCGGGTCTTTGTGAACGGCGTGGAGGTGGTCAGCCATGAGGGCGGCTTCCTGCCCTTCCTGGCCCCCGTCACCGACGTGGTGAACTACAACGGCATGAACAAGCTGGTTGTCCTGGCCAACAATGAGCTGAACGAGCATATGCTCCCCGCAGGCACCACCGGCGTCCTCGCCAACGGCAAGAAGATGAGCGCCCCCTACTTTGACTTCTACAACTACGCCGGCATTCACCGCCCGGTGAAGCTGGTGGTCACCCCCAAGGAGAGCATCGTGGACTACACCGTCAGCTATCGTCTGGACGGGGCGGACGCCTATGTGGACTATACGGTGGAGACCAACGGCAGCTCCCCCGTCGCGGTGGAACTGTATGACGCCGAGGGCGCAAAGGTGGCCGAGAGCGCCGGAGCCTCCGGCACCCTGACGGTGAAGGACGCCCATCTGTGGGGTGTCCACGCCTCCTACCTGTACAAAATCGTCATCCGCATTGTGGACGACGGCAAGGTGGTAGACGAATACTATGAGAAAATCGGCATCCGCACCTTCGAGGTGAAGGATAAGCACTTCCTCCTGAACGGCAAGCATGTCTATCTCCGGGGCTTCGGCAAGCATGAGGACGCCGACATCCGCGGCCGCGGCCTGGATTTGGCCACCGTGAAGCGGGACTTTGAGTGCATGAAGTGGATTGGCGCCAACTGCTTCCGCACCAGCCACTATCCCTATGCCGATGAGGTCTACCAGATGGCCGATGAGGAGGGCTTCCTGATTATCGACGAGGTGCCCGCCGTTGGCTTTATGGAGAGCACCATGAACTTCCTGGCCGCCAACCAGGGCAACGGCAAGTCGGTGGGCTGGTTCGAGAAGGAGACCACTCCCCAGTTGTTGGTCAACCACAAGCAGGCCCTGCGGGAGATGATCACCCGGGACAAGAACCACGCCTGCGTGGTGGCCTGGAGCATCCTGAACGAGCCCCAGTGCACCAGCGAGGGCACCGAGGCCTACTTCAAGGAGGTCTTTGACTACGCCCATGAGTTGGACGTGCAGAAGCGCCCCCGCACCTATGCCATCGTGATGATGAGCCTGCCCAACACCAGCAAGGGCTATCAGTTCAGCGACTTCCTCTCCCTGAACCGCTACTATGGCTGGTACGTCATGGGCGGCTATCAGATGAGCGACGCCGAGGTCGCCTTCCGTCAGGAGCTGGACGGCTGGCAGGCCATCGCCGGGGAGCGGCCCCTGATTTTCACCGAGTACGGCGCGGACACCCTGCCCAGTGAGCATAAGCTCCCCTCCGTCATGTGGAGCCAGGAGTATCAGGACGAGTATCTGGAGATGAACCATCGGGTCTTTGACAGCTATGACTTCATCCAGGGCGAGCTGGTGTGGAACTTCGCAGACTTCCAGACCACTGAGGGCATCATGCGGGCCAACGGCAACAAGAAGGGCGTTTTCACCCGTCAGCGCCAGCCCAAGGACGCCGCCTTCGTCTTCAAGGCACGGTGGGAGTCCCTGCCCCTGGACTACAAGGGCTGATTTGAGCAACTGAGCATCGGTTTGAACCGTTGGACACGCCGCGCTCCGGAGCGGCCGCTGCGGAGCGCAGGCTTCCATAAATGAAACGTAAACCAAGGAGGAATTACTATGGCTATGAAAATGGGCTGGCGTTGGTATGGCGAGGGCAATGACCCCGTCACCCTGAACGACATCAAGCAGATTCCGGGCGTGGAGAGCATTGTCTGGGCCCTGCATGACAAAATGCCGGGCGAGATTTGGGAGGTCGATGAGATTCAGAAGGTCGCCGACCAGATTCACGCCTATGGCTTTGATATGGATGTGGTGGAGTCCGTCAACGTCCATGACGACATCAAAATCGGCCTGCCCACCCGCGACAAGTATATTGAGAACTACAAGCAGTGCATCCGCAACCTGAGCAAGTTCGGCGTCAAGGTCATCTGCTACAACTTTATGCCCATCTTTGACTGGACCCGTACCGACCTGTTCCATCCGGTAGGCGACGGCTCCACCGCCCTGTTCTATGACCCCAAGGAAATCAAGGGCGATTACCGCGCCATGGCGGACTATATCATGAGCTTCACCGAGAAGTACAACATGACCTTCCCCGGCTGGGAGCCGGAGCGGATGGCCAAGCTGGACGAGCTGTTCCAGGCCTACGCCCCCGTCACCAAGGAGAAGCTGTGGGACAACCTGAAGTACTTCCTGGAGGCGCTGATGCCCGCCTGCCATGAGTGCGACATCAAGATGGCCATCCACATGGACGATCCCCCCTGGGACATCTTCGGCCTGCCCCGCCTGCTGGTGGACTCCGAGTCCATTGACAAGTTCCTGGCCATGGTGGACGACCCCTATAACTGCCTGACCCTGTGCTCCGGCAGCCTGAACGCCAACCCGGAGAACAACGTGGCCGACATCGTCCGCAAGCACTGCGACCGCATCGCCTTCGCCCACATCCGCAACATTCATCACTTCCCCGACGGCTCCTTCTCCGAGGCGGCCCACCGGGACTGCTGCGGCGAGACCGGCATCATCGACATCCTCCGCGCCTATCACGACTGCGGCTTCAACGGCTATATCCGTCCAGACCACGGCCGTCAGCTGTGGGAGGAAGGCCCCGGCGTCTGCCGCCCCGGCTACGGCAAGTATGACCGCGCCCTGGGCATCCAGTATATGCTGGGCGTCTGGGACCTGCTGGACCGGCTGGACGAGGAAAAGCAGGCTGCAAAGCAGTAAGCCCCGCTCCATTTTCAACGAATGTTCACCCCGCCGGAGGGGAAGGCACGGCAGCCCACCCCTTCGGCGGCCCCTGAATCAGTTAATTTTTAAGAAAAGAAGGTCATTCCCATGAAAATGAATCTCGCCTCCCTGAACGATAAGGCCGGTTGGGCCGCCGCTGGCGTCACCCTGCCTCAGTACGACGTTCCCGCCGTCATCGCCAACACCAAGGCCAACCCCGTCTGGATTCACTTTGGCGCAGGCAACATCTTCCGCGGCTTCATCGGCTCCCTGGCCCAGCGTATGCTGAACGCCGGTGTCACCGACAAGGGCATCATCGCCGCCGAGACCTTTGACTACGGCATCATCACCGACATCTATGACCCCTATGACAATCTGACCCTGAACGTCACCCTGAACGCCGACGGCTCCTTTGGCCGTGAGATTCAGGCCGGCATCGTGGAGGGCATCCAGGTGGACAGCACCAACCCCGCCATGATGGCCCGGATGAAGGAAATCTTCACCAACCCCGGCCTGCAAATGCTCTCCTTCACCATCACCGAGAAGGGCTACGCCTTGCGCCGGGTGGACGGCTCCCTGATGCCCGTGGTGGAAGCCGACATGAAGGAAGGCCCCGCCTCCGCCCGCCACGCCATGAGCATCGTCTGCGCCATGCTGCTGGAGCGGTTTAAGGCCGGGAAGTATCCCGTGGCCGTGGTGTCCATGGACAACTGCTCCCACAACGGCGAGAAGCTCCAGGCTTCCGTCATGGAAGTGGCCAACGCCTGGCTGGCCAACGGCTTCGTGGGTCAGGACTTCATTGACTACCTGACCGATGAGAGCACCGTCACCTTCCCCTGGTCCATGATCGACAAAATCACCCCCCGTCCCGCCCCCGTGGTGCAGGAGGCCCTGGAGGCTTCCGGCATTGAGGACATCGCCCCGGTCAAGACCGCCAAGGGCACCTTCATCGCGCCCTTCGTCAACGCCGAGCGTCCTCAGTACCTGGTAGTGGAGGACAAGTTCCCCAACGGCCGTCCTCCTCTGGAGAAGGCCGGCGTCTATTTCGGCGACCGGGATACCGTCAACAAGTCCGAGACCATGAAGGTCACCACCTGCCTGAACCCGCTGCACACCGCCATGAGCGTCTATGGCTGCATGCTGGGCTACACCCTCATCGCTGACGAGATGAAGGACCCCGACATCGTGGCCCTCATCAAGCGGCTGGGCTATGTGGAAGGTCTGCCCGTGGTGGTCAACCCCGGCATCCTGGACCCCAAGGCGTTCATCGATGAAGTGGTGGAGGAGCGCCTCCCCAACCCCTTCATGCCTGACACCCCCCAGCGTATCGCCACCGACACCTCCCAGAAGATTCCCGTCCGCT
This sequence comes from Clostridiales bacterium, assembly GCA_020860385.1. GTDB lineage: Bacteria > Bacillota > Clostridia > Oscillospirales > Oscillospiraceae > Onthomonas. Next base: position 14,830 of record JAJBUK010000068.1, on the reverse strand, counting down.
ATGGCGAGACCATCAAGAGCTATATCAAGAAGGGCATGGATTTGAACAACCTGGTATCCATCCCCCTGGCTATCGCGGGCTGGCTCCGGTATCTGCTGGGCGTGGGCGACAACGGCGAGCCCATCGAAGTCTCCGCCGACCCCATGAAGGCCGACATCCAGGCCAAGCTGGCCGGTATCAAGGTGGGCGACCCCTCTTCTTACAACGGCGAACTGAAGGAAATTCTGTCCAACACCGTGCTGTTTGCCACCGACCTGACCCAGACCGTCCTGGCCGACAAAATCGAGGAGATGTTCGTCTCCGAACTGGCTGGCCCCGGCGCTGTCCGCGCTACCCTGCAGAAGTATCTGGCCTAATTCGCATGATACCGGCTCCCTCCGGAGCCGGTATCTCTGAAAGGAAAAGGAACCGTATATGAAAGCATTCATGGATCAGGACTTCCTGCTGACCACCGATACCGCCAAGGCGCTGTATCATAACGTGGCGGAGAAGCTCCCCATCATCGACTATCACTGCCACATTCCCCCCGAGCAAATCGCGGAGGATGTGAAGTTTGACACCATCACCCAGGTCTGGCTGGGGGGCGACCACTATAAGTGGCGCGTCATGCGGGCCAACGGCGCCACCGAGGATTTAGTCACCGGCGACGCCCCCGATCGGGAGAAGTTCCGCGCCTTCGCGGAGACCATGCCCAACCTCATCGGCAACCCCCTGTACCACTGGAGCCATCTGGAGCTGCAGCGGGGCTTCGGCATCACCGAGCCCCTGACCCCCAAGAACTGCGACCGCATCTATGACGAGGCCAACGAGCAGCTGAAGAACTACTCCGCCCGTCAGCTGATGGAGAAGTTCAACGTCAAGGCCATCTGCACCACGGACGACCCCATTGACGACCTGCACTGGCACAAGCAAATCGCGGAGGACAAGAGCTTCTCTATTAAGGTGCTGCCCGCCTTCCGCCCGGACAAGGCCGTGAACGTGGATAAACCCACTTTCGCAGGCTATATCCCCCAGCTCAGCGCCGTGGTGGGCTACCCCATCACCTGCACCGCCGATGTCATCCGTGCGCTGGAGGACAGAGTTGACTTCTTCGCCGCCGCCGGGTGCCTCTGCGCCGACCACGGCCTGGACTACTGTATGTACGCCGAGCCTGACCTGGCGGTGGCCGACCAGGCCTTCGCCGTAGCCATGGCAGGCGGCAAGCCGGACAAGGCCTCCGCCGACGCCTTCAAGACCGCCGTCACCATCGCCTGCGCCAAGTCCTATGCTGACCATAACTGGGTCATGCAGATTCACTTCGGCTGCCTGCGGGACAACAACAAGCCCGCCGTAGCGGTGATGGGCCCCGACCACGGCCATGACGCCGTGAACAGCCAGAGCGGCGTGGAGAACCTCTCCCCCCTGCTGAATGCCTTCGTGGAGAACGACGGCCTGCCCAAGACCATCCTGTACAGCCTGTCCCCGGCGGACAACACCGCCATCGCCACCATCATGCAGTGCTTCCAGGGCGGCGGCGTCCCCGGCAAGCTCCAGCAGGGCAGCGCCTGGTGGTTTAACGACAACCTGCCCGGTATGCGCCAGCAGATGACCGACCTGGCCTGCAACGGCGTGCTGGGCCGCTTCGTGGGTATGCTGACCGACAGCCGCTCCTTCCTGAGCTACACCCGTCACGAGTACTTCCGCCGCATCCTCTGCCAGCTCATCGGTGAGTGGGTGGAGTCCGGCCAGTATCCCGCCGACATGGAGCAGCTGGAGAAGCTGGTGGCCGACATCTGCTTCAACAACACCAACGAGTTCTTCGGATTCCAGGTGTAACCGGAATCAATCAAATTTCATCAGGAGGTTTTGTCTTATGAATGAATTTAACTCTGCCATTGCCAAAATCGGCGTTGTGCCCGTCATCAAGCTGAACAACCCGGAGCGGGACGCCGCCCCCCTGGCCAAGGCCCTGTGCGAGGGCGGCCTGCCTGTGGCTGAGGTTACCTTCCGCGCCGCCGGTGCGGACAAGGCCATCAAAATCATGAAGGAGACCTGCCCTGACATGATTGTGGGCGCGGGCACCGTGCTGACCGTGGCCCAAATCGAGACCGCTGTGGCCGCTGGCGCGCAGTTCATCGTCTCCCCCGGCTTTAACTACAAGCTGGCCGACAAGTGCCAGGAGCTGAACCTGCCCTACTATCCCGGCTGCACCACCCCCACCGAGTATCAGATGGCCCTGGAGTACGGCTATGAGGTGCTGAAGTTCTTCCCCGCCGAGCAGAGCGGCGGCCTGGCGAAAATCAAGGCCATGAGCGCCCCCTTCGCCATGTTCAAAATCATGCCCACCGGCGGCATCTCCCTGAAGAACCTGGAGGAGTACCTCTCCTGCCCGGTCATCGCGGCCTGCGGCGGCAGCTACATGGTCAAGGCTGAGGACATCGAGAGCGGCAACTGGGAGAAAATCATCGACCTGTGCAAGCAGTCCCGCGCCATCGTGGACAAGGTGCGCGGCTAACCGTCTGTCTCGTGTATATCCTGCCCGGAGTCTGGCTCCGCCCGGCTCCGGGTTTTTCACTACATCAATGAAAAGGAAAGCAGGTATCCCATGAAAGAAATCATCTCTATCAATGACGGCTGGACCCTCACCTTCCCCAAGGGCGAGCGCCCCACGGAGGTCGTAGACCTCCCCCACACCTGGAACGCTGTGGACGGCATGGACGGCAACGGCTCCTACCTCCGCACCACCGCGGTCTACACCCGCAGCTTTGACACCCCCGTGCAGCCCCTGCCCGGCGGCCGCACCTATGTGGAGGTGCTGGCGGCGGCCCTCCAGGCCACCGTTTACGTCAACGGCGAGAAGGTGGTCTACCACGAGGGCGGCTACTCCCGCTTCCGCGCCGACATCACCGACCTGTGCAAGGACGATGGCAATGAGCTGAAAATCGAAGTCTCCAATGAGGAAAAGTCCAGCGTCTATCCCCAGAGCGCCGACTTCACCTTCTACGGCGGCCTGTATCGCGGCGTGAACCTGATTAGCGTCCCTGAGACCCACTTCGACCTGGACTACTACGGCGGCCCCGGCATCAAGGTCACCCCCAAGCCCACCGACTGCGGCGGCGCTACCTTTGAAATCGAGAGCTGGGTCACCAACCCCGACCCCAACTTCACCGTGATGTACACCGTGGAGGACATGGACGGCAACGAGGTCGCCTCCGGCATCCGTCCCGCCGACGATGCGAAAATCGTGCTGTTCGTCCCTGACGCCCACCTGTGGGGCGTGGACGACCCCTATCTCTACACCGTCACCGCCACCCTCCAGCGCCGCAACGAGGCCTATGACGAGTTGGTGGTTTCCGCCGGTGTCCGCTCCTTCAGCTGCACCCCCGACGAGGGCTTCATCCTGAACGGCGTGCAGACCCCCCTGCGGGGCGTGTCCCGCCACCAGGATAGGCTGTATGAAGGCAACGCCCTGACCCCGGAGGAACATTATGAGGACGCCCTCATCATCAAGGAGTTGGGCGCCAACACCATCCGCTTGGCCCACTATCAGCACAACGAGTACTTCTACGACGCCTGCGACGAGTTGGGCTTCATCATCTGGGCAGAAATTCCCTTCATCTCCGTGTTCAACAAGGACCCCGCCGCCCACCAGAACTGCATCAGCCAGCTGAAGGAGCTGATCATCCAGAACTACAACCACCCCTCTATCTGCTTCTGGGGAATCTCCAACGAGATTCTGATTGGCGGCATCAGCCAGCAGCTGGTGGACAACCATCACGAACTGAACGACCTGGCGAAGCAGCTGGACCCCACCCGTCTGACCACCATCGCCCACGTCTCCACCACCCCCATCCAGTCCCCCATCCACAACATCACCGATGTGGAGAGCTACAACCATTACTTCGGCTGGTACGGCGGCAAGATGGAGGACAACGGCCCCTGGCTGGATAACTTCCACAAGGTTCACCCGGAAATCTGCCTGGGCGTCAGCGAGTACGGCTGCGAGGGCATCATCACCTACCACGGCCCCAACCCCGCCTGCAAGGACTACTCTGAGGAGTATCAGGCCCTGTACCATGAGCATATGGCTCAGGTCTTTGACGAGCGGCCCTGGATTTGGTCCAGCCACGTCTGGAATATGTTCGACTTTGGCTGCGCGGCCCGGAACGAGGGCGGCGTTGCCGGACGGAACAACAAGGGCCTGGTCACCATGGACCGCAAGACCCGGAAGGACAGCTTCTATGTCTATCAGGCCTATTGGACCAAGGAGCCCATGGTGCATCTGGCGGGCCGCCGGTACGCCCAGCGGGCTGGCGACACCACGGTGGTGAAGGTCTATTCTAACCAGCCCGAAGTGGCTCTGTACCTGAACGGCGAGCTGCTGGAGAAGCAGGAGGGCTACCGCGTCTTCTCCTTCACCGTGGCGCTGAAGGACGGCTTTAACGTGCTGGTGGCCGAGGCCGGTGAGGTCAAGGACTCCATGACCCTGGAGAAGGTGGAGCAGGAGCCGGAGATCTACGTTCTGCCCGAGGTGAACGAGCGGGCCGAAGGCGTCGCCAACTGGTTCAAGCAGGTGGGCGATATGGATTTGAAGGCCCCCATGGAGTTCCCCGAAGGCTATTACAGCATTAAGGACACCATGGAAGAGATTGCCAACAACGAGGAAGCCATGGCGCTGACCTCCAAGGCCATCAAGCTGGCTACCAACTTTGACGTTGCCCCCGGCGTGGGTATGTGGGGCATGATGAAGTCCATGTCTCCTGAGGGCATGGCGGGCATGATGCCCAACGTTCCCGACGGCTTCATGGAGAGCCTGAACGCCCAGCTCATCAAAATCAAGAAGTAACGCCTTACACATTTTGACCGGATGACCGGTTCCTCCCGTCCGCAGCTTGCTGCGGACGGGAGGTTTTCTCTTTTGTGCAAAAAGTCGGCAGTTTTCGCATTTTGCTATTGTAACTTCCTGCAAGATTCGTTATAATAGACAGCAGAAACCGGATTGTCAGAAGAACATCAGTCTGCCAGGCGCAGCTTTTTTCTGTATCTCCATGTCTAAGGGGTTGATACTTTGGTAGAATTTACGGCGAATTTGCAGCTTGGTATGAGCGATGCCTCTGAGCCGGATTTGGAGGCCATCACCTTCCGCTATAACTATGAGCAGGAGCTGATGAAGGCCGTCACCGCCGGGGATAAGGTGTGGGTACAAAATCTGAACCAGAAGTGGAAGGAAAATCTACAGTACTGTGACTTTTCCTACCGCCTGCCGGAGGATCCCCTCCGCGTTCAGAAGAACAACCTCGTCATCCTCAACACCCTGATGCGGGTGGCCGCCTACAATGGCGGGCTGCCGCCGCTGTACCTTCACATCATCAGTGAGAAGTACGCCAAAGCCATCGAGCGCGCCTCCTCCATAGAGGAGCTGGGGCCCGCCATGCACGATCAGCTAACCATGGAATATACGGATGCTGTCCACCGCCTGTCCACCCACGGGCACAGCAAAAAGGTGGTGGAGATTTTGGAGTATATCTCCGCTAACATCCGCTCGGAGCTATCCCGCAGCAGCATCGCAGAGGCGTTTCACATCTCATCCAGCCACCTGTCCCAGATATTCAAGGAGGAGATGGGCATTTCCATCGTCCAGTATATCCAGCGCCAGCGCATTGACCTGGCCAAGTACTATTTTGAGCTGGGGGAGACCAACGTCTCCGAAGTGGCCAGCCTGGTGGGCTATACCGACTCCAGCTATTTCACCCGGGTGTTCCGCAAGGTGACGGGGGAATCCCCCAGCGCCTGTCTGGCCGCCCTGCACCAGAAGCCGGGCCAGCCCTCCAACGCAGAAAGGAATGATACTCATGCAGTATGATTTCACTTCGATTTTAGACCGGGCCGGGAAGGACTCCATCGCGGTGGACGTCGGCTCCAAATTTGGTTCCAAACCCCGCCGGGAAGGGTTCGACTTCCTGCCCATGTGGGTGGCGGACATGAACTTCCCCACCGTCCCCACCATTCAGGAGGCGGTGATTCAGCGGACGCAGCACCCCGCCTTTGGCTACTTCCCCACCTCTCAGGAGTATTATGACAGCATCATCCGCTGGCAGGAGGTGCGCAACGGCGTGGAGGGGCTGGAGCAGGCCCACATCGGCTACGAGAACGGTGTGCTGGGCTGCGTGGTCTCCGCCCTGCAGGCGTTTACCTCTCCTGGCGACCCGGTGCTGCTTCACAGCCCCACCTACATCGGCTTCACCCACTGCATCACCGACAATGGCCGTGAAATCGTCCACTCCCAGCTGAAACGGGATTCAAGCGGCGTCTGGCGCATGGACTATGAGGACATGGACCGGAAGCTGAAGGAGCGGAACATTCACTTCGCGGTGTTCTGCAACCCCCACAACCCCTGCGGGCGGGTGTGGACGCCGGAGGAGATTCAAAAGGCCATGGAGGTCTATCGGGCCAACGACGTGGTGGTAGTGTCCGACGAGATTTGGAGCGACCTGATTCTGGACGGCCACAGGCACACCCCAACCCAGAGCGTCAGCGAGGACGCGAAGCAGCGCACCATCGCCGTCTACGCCCCCAGCAAGACCTTTAACCTGGCGGGGCTCATCGGCTCCTATCATATCATTTACAACAAGTACCTCCGGGACCGGGTGCGGGCCCAGAGCAGCAAATGCCACTATAACTCTATGAACGTGCTGTCCATGCACGCCCTCATCGGCGCGTACAAGCCGGAGGGCGAGGTCTGGGTGGACGAGCTGTGTCAGGTGCTGTCCACCAACGTGGAGCTGATGTATCGCTACCTGAATGACGAGGTGGAGGGGGTCAGCCTGGCCAAGCCGGAGGGCACCTATATGCTGTACCTGGACTGCGAGGGCTGGTGCAAGGCCCACGGCAAGACCCTGGATGAGCTGCTGGACGACGGCTACGAGGTCGGCGTGGGCTGGCAGGATGGCCGCCCCTTCCATCGGCCCTATGCCATCCGCATGAATTTGGCCCTGCCCACCGCCCGGGTGGAGGAGGCCATTCGGCGGCTCAGGGAGTACGTATTTTAACTGACGGTTTTTGTGGGCGCACTGTAGAAGTTTTTCTGCGGTGCGCCCGCTTTTTTTGAGTTGTGGCGTCAGATACGCCCTCTGTTTTCCGACTTAACAGGTGAAAGGGAAAGAAAGGAGGTACCCTCATGGAGGACGAAGCCATCATCGCCCTGTACTGGGCCAGGTCGGAGGAGGCCATCTCCGAGACCGACCGGAAATATGGCCGCCTGCTGACCCAGGTGGCCCGGAACATCCTGCAAAACCGGCAGGACGTGGAGGAGTGCGTCAACGACAGCTACCTGGGGGCCTGGAACGCCATGCCGCCCCAGCGCCCCGCCCTGCTGCGGAGCTTCCTCTGCCGCATCACCCGGAATCTGGCGCTGGACCGGTCGGACTACCACCACGCCGCCAAACGCAGCGTCAACTGCACCGCCTCCCTGGAGGAGCTAGACCGGCTGGGGGACGGCCAGGAGAGCGTGGAGGAGGAAGTGCTGCTGGCCCAGCTGATGAACGACTTTCTGGCCGGGCTAAAGCCGGAGCAGCGGGTGATTTTCCTGCGGCGGTATTGGTTCTTCCAGCCGGTGGGAGAAATTGCCCGGTTCCTGGGCTGGACGGAGAACCGGGTCAGCGCCAGCCTTTCCCGCACCCGCAGGAAGCTGCGGGACTATCTGGAACAGGAGGGATATACGATATGAACAAGGAAGACATTCAGAGAATGCTGGCCCTGGTGGACGACCGGTATCTGGACGAGGCCCAGGACTGGCGGCCCCAGCGCCGCCGGTGGCCCCGGTGGGTGGCCCTGGCCGCTTGCCTGTGCCTGGTTGTGGGGCTGGGGGGATTTGCCCTCTCCCAGTGGCGCGTTGGCAGCACCAACGGCACTGGCGACCTTGACAGTTCCGGCAGCACCCCCACCAGCTTCAGCAGCTATGCCGGGCCAGTCCTCCAGCTGACGTTGGGGGAGGAGACCGACGCTGTCGCCGCCCGGCGGCAGCTGACCTACAGCCTGACGCCGGGCATCTGGCGGCAGGATTTGGAGGTGGTGGACGGTTACAGCCTGACCAACGCCTCGGAAGAGGACATGACCCTGACGGTGTACTACCCCTTCGTCGGCACTCTGGGCGACCTGACCACTCCATCCCTGACTCTGGACGGGGAGGAGCTGGCGGAGAACAGCCTGCTGGCCGGGGCGGTCATCTGGCATCAGGGTTCGGAGGGCGACCTGGGCGGCAATTACGCCTCGGACTGGGAGGACTACCAGGCCGCCCTGGAGGACGGCAGCTATCTGTCGGAAGCTATCGCCGGAGTGGGGGAGCTGACCGGCACGGTGACGGTCTACTGGCTGCAAAACGCGGACTGCTCCGCCGCGGAGGGGGAGAACCCCACCCTCCAATTCTCCGCCGCCATCGACCCGGAGGCCACCGCTTGCTTCTCCTACGGCATGAACGGCAGCCAGTGGGACAACGAAACCGGCGTCTTTGGCTCCAGCTTCTCGGTGGACGAGGATGATTTGACGAACGGCAGCCTCCACTGCGTCATCCTCTGGGGGGAGGACGTGGCGGACTACACCCTCCAGGGCTACCAGAACGGGGGCTGCGACGAGGGCATGGAGACGGAGGTCACCGCCACCGTCCTCCGGGAGGAGACCACCTGGGCTGAGCTGCTCCCCCGCCTGCTGGAGGACTATTTCAGCCGGGTTCCGCTGGAGGGCGGGGCCTCGGAGGAGCTGGTGGCGGAGGCCGCGGCCCAGTGGATCACGGAGAACCGCTGGGCGGTGGGTATGCTGGACTACGACGGCATAAGCGAGATCCTCAGCGGAGCCCGGGTGTTCTGGCTGGAGGCGGAGGTCACTGTTCCCGCCGGGGAGACGGTGACGCTGGAGGCCCACCTGACCCAGACCGCCAGCTACAACTACACGGACTACTCCGACAGTCTCCTGGGCTATGACCTGCTGTTGGGGGCGGGCAGCAATCTCACCGTCACTGAAACCGCCGTCACCCTGGCCACCCCATACGGCGACCAGGATTGGGACATTTACGCCCAGAATTACGGCTTCGACCTGGAGGGCGACATCTCCACCGTCACCCTGGAGGGGAAAGAAGTCCACTACTATCTGGAATTAAACCCGTAAAAAATAACACGCTGTTATATGGAGCCAGACGGTTCCTTGTAACAGCGTGTTTCGCTTGGTCAGTAATCCACCTTCATCAGGCACAGCCCCTCCGGCGGGGCGGTGGGCCCGGCCTGGCTGCGGTCCTTCGCCGCCAAAATCTCCCCCACCCGCTCCGGGGGCAGGTTGCCATAGCCCACCTCCAGCAGGGTACCCACCATGATGCGCACCATATGCTGGAGGAATCCGCTGCCATGGACGGTGAAGGTGAGGTAGCCCCCGGTTCGGACGATGTCGATGGAGTCCACCCGGCGGACGGTGGACTTCTTCATGTGGGGGTTGCCGCAAAAGCTCTTGAAGTCGTGCTCCCCCACCAGATAAGCCGCTCCCTGGCGCATGGCCGCCTCGTCCGCAGACTGCTCCAGCCGGGTGACGTAGCGCCGGTCAAAAATCGGCTTCATGGGGCCGTCATAGCAGGTGTAGCGATAGGTCTTGCCCACCGCCTTGTACCGGGCGTGGAACCGCTCCGCCGCCGGGCGCACCTCCCGCACGCCGATGTCCTCCGGCAGGTAGCGGTTCAGGTAGTCCCGCACCTCCTCCGGCGTCAGCGCCGTGTCCAGCCAGACGTTGGCCACCATGCCTCTGGCGTGAACCCCGGCGTCCGTCCGGCCTGCGCCGATGACCTCTACCGGCTCCCCCACCAGCCGCGCCAGCACCCCCTCCAGCTTGCCCTGAATGGTGGCCTGGCCCGGTTTATCCTCCCAGCCGTGGTAGCGGGTGCCGTCATAGAGGATGGTCAGCTTGTAATTCTGCCGCATAAGATGCTCCTTTCCTTTTCCGACTGCTTCTGGTATAATAGAGTAGTATATCACAAAGCACGCAAAGACGTAAGCGTTTTTTCGGAAGGAGATACCCTATGGAAGTTGCGATTTTCGTTCTATTGGCGGTGGTGTTGGTGGTGCAGGGGGTGACGCTGTACCAGCTCCACACCGCCCGGCGGCAGGCCGGTGACACCGCAAAGCTGGAGCAGGCCCTCCAGGCGTCGGAGGAGCGGCAGCAGAAGCAGCTCGCCGCGTTGAAGGAAGACCTTCACCTGACGCTGCAAAGCCTGTCCACCATGGGCCAGGACGCCACCGCCCGCCAGCTGGTGCAGATGGAGCAGCGGCTGCAAACCCTGGAGGCCACCAACGAGGCCAAGCTGGAGGCCATCCGCCAGACCATGACCCAGAGCCTGGACCGCCAGCGGCAGGAGAACAGCAAAAAGCTGGACGAGATTCGGGGCACCGTGGACGAGCGGCTGCAAACCACCCTGGAGAAGCGCATCGCGGAGTCCTTCCAGTCGGTCAGCGCCCAGCTGGAGCAGGTCTACAAGGGCCTGGGGGAGATGAAGACCCTGGCCAGCGACGTGGGCGGCCTGAAGCAGGTGTTGTCCGGCGTCAAGACCCGGGGCATCCTGGGGGAGGTACAGTTGGAAGGCATTTTGCAGGAGATTCTGGCCCCGGAGCAGTACGACACCAACGTGGCCACCATCCCCGGCAGCAGCAACCGGGTGGAGTTCGCCATCCGCCTGCCGGGGCAGGAGGATGGCAACGTGGTCTACCTGCCCATCGACTCCAAGTTCCCCGGCGACCGGTACGCCCAGCTCCAGGACGCCCAGGCCACCGGCGACAAGGCCCAAATCGCCGCCGCCTACAAGGCCCTGGAGACCGTCCTCCGCAGCGAGGCCAAGGACATTCGGGACAAGTACCTGGAGGAACCCTACACCACCAACTTCGGCATCATGTTCCTGCCCTTTGAGGGGCTGTACGCCGAGGCAGTGAACCGGGGCATGGTGGAGGTATTGCAGCGGGAATACCACGTCAATATCGCCGGCCCCAGCACCATGGCGGCGCTGCTGAACTCCCTGCAAATGGGCTTCCACACCCTGGCCATCCAGAAGCGGAGCAGCGAGGTCTGGGCGGTGCTGGGGGAGGTCAAGACGGAGTTCGGCAAGTTCGAGGACGGCCTGCTGAAAATGCAAAAGCACCTGAACCAGACCTCCAGCGACCTGGACTCCCTCATCACCACCCGCACCCGGGCCATCAACCGGAAGCTGCGGGATGTGCAGGCGCTGGACAGCCTGAGCACCGGGGAGGACGCGGCCGATTGAGGGGGTTGCACTCCTTAGATAAGAATTGAGAAAGGGAATCAGTTTTCCCCGGCTGCGGGGTTGGTCTCCTTAGATAAGGAAGGAAAATGCCCGGGCGCACACTGTGCGCCCCTACTGGATAATGGAAACGCAGCGTTCCTCTGAGAGGGCAAACATTGTGGGACAGTCAGATTTCATCAACCAAAGGGCAACAAAATTGCCGCCCGCCCCGCCGTAAGGCAGGGACGTGGGCGGCAATCGTCTCCCAGCCGCCATGGGCGGCAGCTTTGGTGCGTAGGGGTTCCATCGTCTGTTGCCTTAATAGACCACCTGCCGACTGAACAGCGCGAAGCCCTGCGGGATAGGAGGAGGGTTCTTAGGGAGGAGCGAGGCCCCGAAGCTCCTCCCTAAGCCGCCCTCTTTCCCCCATTTCTCGGCGGAGCGAGAAATGGGGCCCCCGGAGGGAAACCACTTATTTCTTTTCTCAATCCTTGTCTAAGGAGCCACCCCCTTGAAATTGATACCCTGCCCGCAAAAAAGCGCTGCCATGAGGAAGAAATCCTCATGGCAGCGCAACTTTTATGCTTCGGTCACACATACCCGTACAGCCCCCGGACGGACACCTCCCCGGAGGTAACGGTGCGCCGTGTACCGTCCGGCATCCGTACCACCAGGCCGAACTGCTCGTCCACGTCCTCAGCGAAGGCAGGCTCCACCCTGCCGTCCGGGTGGAGCAGCTGCACGTCCTTGCCCAGGGTCAGGCAGCGGCGGCGATAGCGCTCCAGATAGTCCGCCCCGCCGGACAGCCAGTCGGCATACATCCTGTCCAGGGCGTTGATGAGTTCCGCCGTCAGCCGTCCCCGCCGCACCGGCTCCCCCGTCATCATTGCCAGGGAACCGGCCATAGTGCGGATGTCCTCCGGGAAATCCTCCTCCCGCTGGTTCACGTTGATGCCGATGCCGGTGACGATGGAGCGGAGGGTCATGCTCTCGCTCTCCAGCATCATCTCCGTCAGAATGCCGCAGATTTTCCGGCCCTGAATCACAATGTCATTCGTCCACTTAATTTCCGGTTTCAGGCCCGTGGCCGCCTCGATGCCCTCGCAGACCGCCACCGCCACATAGGCCGTCAGGTTCAGGGCCTTCGCAGGCTCCACGTCCGGGCGGAGCAGGGCGCTGAGGTAGACCCCCACATCCCCGGGGGACTGGAAGGTGCGGCCCCGCCGCCCCCGGCCTCCGGTCTGTTCATTAGCCACCGCCACCGTGCCGCTGGGGAGATGCTCCTCCTCCCGCTTCAGGTAGTTGTTGGTGGAGTCAATGGTCTGGAACACTAGCAGGCTGCGCCCCACATGACTTGTGTTCAGCCAGGGCAGAATTTCCCCCTCCGTCAGGGAGTCCGGCGCGGCGCACAGGCAGTAGCCCCGGTTGGTGACGGAGCGAATCTCGTACCCCTCGCCCCGGAGGGAGCCCACCGCCTTGGACACCGCCGCCCGGCTGATGCCCAGTTGCTGGCTGATGGCTTCGCCGGAGACATAGCTGCCTGCGTTTTTTTGCAGGATGGCGAGGATTTTTTGTTTGTTCATAGGTACCTCCTGGGTGGGTAGTGGATAGCAGCCGGTGGCTAGTGATTAGCCCCTGACCAGCCCACCCCAAAAGAGAGCAGCACACGCTCCGGCTGGGAACGTATGCTGCTCTGAATCAGGTTCGCTGCAATCAGGCCTTGGCCTTCTTGACCGCCTCGGTCAGGGCGGGCAGCACCTCGAACAGGTCGCCCACAATGCCGTAGTCCGCTACGGAGAAGATGGGAGCGTCGGGGTCCTTGTTGATGGCGACGATGGTGTCGCTGGCCGACATACCGGCCAGGTGCTGAATCGCGCCGGAGATGCCGCAGGCGATATAGATTTTCGGGGCCACGGTCTTGCCGGTCTGGCCCACCTGATGGGCGTGGGGAATCCAGCCCGCGTCCACGGCGGCGCGGCTTGCGCCTACGGTAGCGCCCAGGGCGTCCGCCAGGTCGCGCACCAGCTGGAAGTTCTCCGGCGCCTTCAGGCCCCGGCCGCCGGAGACGATGATCTCCGCCTCCTCCAGGTTCACCGCCTCGGCCACTTCCTTCACCCGTTCCACCAGCTGAACGCGAATTTGGTCAGCGGGGATGTGAACATCCTCCCGGCAGATCTCGCCGGTGCGGGTGCTGTCCGGCACGGCCTTCTTAAAGACGCCGGGGCGGACGGTGGACATCTGGGGGCGATGGTCGGGGCAGGCGATGGTTGCCATCAGGTTGCCGCCGAAGGTGGGACGGGTGGAGGCCAGCAGACCGGCGTCGTCAATATCCAGCCCGGTGCAGTCCGCCGTCAGGCCGGTGTGGAGGCTGCAAGCCACCCGGGGGCCCACGTCCCGGCCATTGTTGGTGGCCCCGTACAGGACGATGAAGGGGTTGTACTTGCGAATCAGGGTGGTCAGGGCGTAGGTCTGGGCGTCGGTGTTGTAATGCTCATACTCGTCGCCCTCCACCAGGATGACCTGGTCCGCGCCGTAGGCGATGGCCTTTTCCGCCACGGACGCCACATTCTTGCCCAGGACAACGGCCACCAGCTCCTGGCCCAGCTTGTCCGCCATGGCGCGGCCAGGGGTGAGCAGCTCGTAGCCCACGTTCTTCGCCTGGCCCTCATCGGTCTCGATATAGACCCAAAGATTTTTGTATTCCATGTGAAAGATACCCTCCTATCGACACTTACAGCAGCTTGGCCGCCGTCATCAGGCTGACCAGCTTCTCCGCGGCCTCAGCGCCGCTCAGACCCTCGATTTTCATACCGTTCTTCTCGTGGGTGGGGGTATAGGTCTTTCTCACCTTGGTGGGGGAACCGGCCAGGCCCCGCTCCTCTGCCGGGACAATCACTTCGGCGGAGCTGAGCTCGTGAATCTCCGCGCTGCGGGCTGCCCGCTGGCTGATGAAGTTGGGGTAGCGCAGGTCATAGGGGGTCTTGTTCACCGTGACGATGCAGGGGGTCTTGGCGGCGTAGTAGTCATAGCCTTCGTCGCTCTCCCGCTTGCACTTCAGGCTGCCGTCCTCCTGGAGGGAAACCTCCACCGCGTAGGAAATCAGGGCGCGGTTCAGGTGCTGGGAAATCTCAGGGCCGACCTGGCCGGTGTCTCCGTCGATGGCCTGCTTGCCGCAGAAGATGCAGTCAAAGGGCTTACCGTTCCGCTCCTCCAGCACGCCGATGGCGGTGGAGATGATTTTGGAGGTGGCCAGGGTGTCGGAGCCGCCGAACACCCGGTCGGTGATAAGATAGGCTTCGTCCGCACCGGCAGCCAGGCACTCCCGCAGGGCGTCCTTGGCGGCGGGCAGGCCCATGGAAATCACCGTCACCTTGCCGCCCACCTGGTCCTTGAGGCGCAGAGCGGTCTCCAGGGCGTAGGTGTCGAAGGTGTTGACGATGGCGGGAACGCCCTCACGAATCAGGGTGTGCTTCACCGGGTCGATTTTGATCTGGGTGGTGTCCGGCACCTGCTTCACGCAGACCAGCAGGTTCAGCTCCTTCCCGGTGACGGGGGCCGCCTTGGGGGCCTCCACCGGCTTGGGGG
>JAJBUK010000074.1 GCA_020860385.1 Clostridiales bacterium | reverse complement strand
TAGGGGGAGGGTTCTTAGGGAGGGGCGAGGCCCCGAAGCCCCTCCCTAAGCCGCCTCCTTCCCCCCTTTCCTGGCGGAGCAGGAAAGGGGGCCCGCCGGGAGGGCAAGCCGTAGTTCATTACAAAGAACCATATCTAAGGAGAACCAGCCCCGCCCAGAGGGCAAGCCGCAGTTCATTACAAAGAACCATATCTAAGGAGAACCAGCCCCGCCGGTCGGGCAAAAAACGTTTTTCCTTTATCATTCCTTATCTAAGGAAACCGCCCCCGAAGTCAGGCAACCACTTGTTTCCTTTATCCATCCTTATCTAAGGAGGAAACGTCAGCCGGGCGCACGCTGTGCGCCCCTACTGGAACAGGGGAGGCAGGCAACGTGCCGGAGAGCTGTAAGCCCTCAAAAACCGCCGCCTCCCGTGGCGGAAACGCCCCTCTTTCGCACATTTTCCCACATTTCCACCGTTTTTTGCACAGCTTAGGAAAACGTAACATCCCTTGCGGCGCAAAATTTCCCCAATTTAAACTTTTTTTCAGATTACTTTAAGATGCGTAGCATATACTGTGTCCAGCGGACCGGTAAGGGGCCTCTGCGCCGGAGCCGCCCAATAGATAGGAAAGCTGAAAGAATGTTTCAGAAAAAATAAAAAATTGTTGCGCGATTCTTCACACTTTGGACATAATCTTTTAGTATCCTAATACTCGTATAGAAGATGCCTTTCCGAGACAGACTGATTCAGAAAAGGAGTGTACTTATATGTATTACAACGACCCTAACCAGCAGAACAATACCACCGGCGGCGAGACGCCCAACCCGGAGAATACTCAGAACAGCTACAGCCAGGAAAACACCCAGTCCGGCAGCAGCCAGTCCGGCAGCAGCCAGCCCGGCGGCTACGACCCGTCCTACGGCAGCTACAACGGGACCGGGGCCGGTTCCCGGTACAACCCCCTGGGCAGCGAGGACGAGACCGCTCCCCTGAACAACCAGCAGGGCGGCTACTCCGGCTACAGCCAGCAGGGGAGCTACTACGGCCAGTCCGGCGGCAGCTACAACAGCGGCGCTTACAACGGCAGCGAGAACGCCACCTATTCCTCCGCCCCTAACCCCAACCGGCAGCAGTCCTATCAGGCCCCCCGCTACACGGCGGAGCCGCCCCAGCCCCCCAAGCCTCCGAAGCAGAAAAAGCAGAAGAAGGGCTTCACCGGCGGCAAGGCGGTGGCGCTGGCCATCGTCTGCGCCCTGCTGGGCTGCGGGGCAGGCTTCGGCGGAGCCTACGCCGCCCTGACCCTCACCGGCAACAGCACCGATGTTGACACCACCACGGTGTACGCCAGCGACCGCACCGCCGTCTCCGCCACCACCGAGCTGGTGGAGGCCGGGGACGAGATGACCGTCGCCCAAATCTATGAGGCGTACAGCGACAGCGTGGTCTGCATCACCGTGTCCACCAGCAGCGGCACCGGGGCCGGCACCGGCTTCTTCATCTCTGACGACGGCTATATCATGACCTGCTACCATGTGGTGGAGGACCAGCTGGCCATGTCCGTCACCCTCAGCGACGGCGCCACCAGCTACGAGGCCACCTATGTGGGCGGCGATGAGGATCAGGACGTGGCCATCATCAAAATCGAGGCCGCCGACGGCGAGACCTTCCACGGCGTCACCCTGGGGGACAGCAGCCTCCTCTCCATCGGCGACACGGTGGTAGCCATCGGCAACGCCCTGGGTGAGCTGGCCAACACCACCACCGCCGGCATCGTCTCCTCCCTGGACCGGGCCATCACCATGAGCGACGGCACCGTGATGAACCTGCTCCAGACCGACTGCACCATCAACTCCGGCAACTCCGGCGGCCCCCTGTTCAACGCCTACGGCGAGGTCATCGGCATCGTCAACGCCAAGTATTCCTCCTCCGCCTATGACACCTCCACCGCCACCATCGAGGGCATCGGCTTCGCCATCCCCATCAACGACGCGGTGGACATCATGAACGACCTGATGGAGTACGGCTACGTCACCGGCAAGCCCTATCTGGGCATCAGCGTCTCCACCATCTCCTCCATCATGGCCCAGATGTACCCTGACCAGTATGTGGTGGGCGCTTACGTCAACTCCGTGAACGAGGGCTCCTGCGCCGAGACGGCGGGCCTCCAGGCCGGCGACATCATCACCGCCGTGGACGGGACGGAGATCACCAGCTCCGCCGAGCTCATCGACGCCAAGAGCAGCCACAAGGCCGGGGAGGAAATGACCCTGCTGGTGTACCGCAGCGGCGAGTATTTCACCATCACCGTCACCCTGGACGAGGAGCAGCCGGAGGACACCTCCACCAGCGACGACTCCTCCAGCGGTTCCTCTGACGACGGCAGCAGCGACGGCTACTCCTACCCCTGGGGCGGCAGCGGCAGCAGCGGTAACTCCGGCAACGGCTTCGGCGGCAGCGGCAACTCCGGCTGGTAAGCCTGGGAAGCTCCCTGCGGAAGCACAATGAAAGCAAGAACCCCCTCCCGCGCAGGCGGGAGGGGGTGTTTTGCGTTTTGCAGTGGGAGGCTGGCCATTTGCCGCCCCTGAAAGGGGAGGGGAACCGGCGTTAGCCGGTGGAGGGGTCGCCAATGGGGCGTTCCTTAGATAAGGAAGCTATCCCCCCAAGGCGGCCAAGGGCCGCCCCTACACACGCGATTGCAGAGGCCATGGGCAGACGGGGAAAACGTCCCCCCTCAAAAATCCGCCCCGCAGAACTCCACCTTGCCGCCCTTCATGCTCTTGACCCTGGCCAGGGACTCCACCCGCACCCCTTTGGCGCGGATGCGCTGGCCGCCGGGCTGGAAGGCCTTCTCCACGGCGATGCCCGCCCCCACCAGGGTGGCGCCGGACTGCTGCACCAGGTCGATGAGGCCCTCCAGGGCCGCGCCGTTGGCCAGGAAGTCGTCAATGAGCAGCACCCGGTCCTCCGGCTTCAGGAACTGCTTGGAGACGATGACGGTGCTGACGTTGCCGTGGGTGAAGCTCCGCACCTGGGTGGAGTACACCTCGCCGTTGATGTTCTTGGTGCGGCTCTTCTTGGCGAAAATCACCGGGCAGCCGAACTGCTCCGCCGCCACGCAGGCGATGCCGATGCCGGAGGCCTCGATGGTCAGGATTTTGGTCACGTTGTCCTTGGCGAACAGGCGCGCCCACTCCTTGCCCATCTCCTCGAACAGGCCCACGTCCATCTGATGGTTCAGGAACTGGTCTACCTTTAACACGTCCTCGTCCACAACGACGCCGTCCCGGCGGATGCGATCCTCCAACAGCTTCATGTCTGCAACACCCTTTCGTTTTTAGTGGATAGACGCCCCTGCAGGGCGGGAGCTGTTAGCCGTTAGCTATTAGCTGGTAGTGGCCAGCCGCCCATTGCGTTCCAGTTCTCCGTAGGGGCGCACAGTGTGCGCCCGCCCCGTTTTCCTCTGAGACGAGGTTTGCAATAGGAAATTTGCCCCATCTTTTCTTTATAAAACTTGTATCCCTTCAACCATTTTTTCTTAGACAAAGGCTGTGGGAAACAAAACGTCAGCCGGGCGCACACTGTGCGCCCCTACTGGGTAAGGGAAACCCCGGCGGTTTCAACACCGCCGCTAACAGCTAACAGCTCCCAAATAGTTGCTCTTATTGTACTATCTTTCCCCCGAAATCACAAGTGTTTTTTTCCTCCCCAGCCGCCCCTCTGTCAAATCGCCCAAACCCTTCCGCAGAGGGGCCTCTCCAGGGGCGTCCTCCCCCGGCCGCCCCCGGCAGCGCCCGTCAGCCGGTGTTCCCGCCTGG
>JAJBUK010000065.1:2080-3846 GCA_020860385.1 Clostridiales bacterium | reverse complement strand
ACTGACCTCGGCAACATGAACGCTGTGGTCGTACACTGTCGTTTCCCTGTGGTGCAGGAATGTTTTTTCCGATGCGAACCGCCCCTTGCTGGACAGACTTTGTATGGTCATCCGAATCTCTTGGGCATTGCAGGCTTGATGGCTCCTTTTATGCCTGATTGCTATCATATTTACAGTATCACTCCCCAATCACAATGCGAAGTTGACCGTCTGCGGAAATTTTCAGCCGCATAGTTTTGATGTGCCGGTCATAGAAGTTTGCTTTTTCCTTGTCGCTCATCTGCACCCATGTACTGCGGAACGCCTCGTCCAGCATCGTGTTGACGTTGATGTTGACTGCTTCATCCAGTCGGTTTTGAAATTCTGACAGCAGCGTTTTCGTTTTGATTGTATAGGTTGCTCCGGTGCAGAAGTCATCAATGAAGCAATAGGGGTGTCCCTGGCTCTCCAGAGCGTTTCTGATTTGCAATCCGCTTTTGGCTTTCTCCAGCATAACAAGAAAATGAATGCCGGGGAGCGATTGAATCAGCGCCCAATAGTCGCTGTCGCTGGAGACGAGAATCACGGAGTCCACCTGATTCAGATAGACCTCTCGGCAAGTGTTCGCCGCCAGCGTCATGTCCACCTGAGATTTATGCTCGTAAATTCTGCCCACAACGATATGCTCCGTGTCGTAGTCTGAGGGGATGCCCATCTGACAGAGCGTTGTCCATGCCGTTGTTGTGTAGTCAGAATCGAACAGCATGATTTTATGAATGGCGCTTTTCTGTGCGGCGTTGAGGCTGGACAGCACCGCCGCCAGCTTGACCGGGTCGCTGTTCTCGCAGTCCACGACGATGAGAGTTTTCTCATTGCGCCCGATGAAGGCATACAAATCGTCCATCTTTTGGTCGCCAGCATTTCGCACGAGACTTTTGTCCTCGAAGCTGTCGCCGTATTTTTCATAGAGCAGTCGGACAAATTTGTAATCAGAATTGAGAATGTTCCCGCAACCGTCCTGATCCCAGTTCATATAGCATTGATAGGGGTATCGGTTTCGATTGGAGTTGTAGTATTCGCCTGCCGCTTTGATGCCATCTTTTTTGAAGCCGTTCGGCATGAGAAACAGCGGACGGATATAATCCCAGCTCACCCATTCGGGGAACAGGTCTTTGACGTTATTGATTCGATTTGAGATCTCACGATTGATAGTCAGAATGTAATTGTTGATGTCCGGCTTTGTGCTTTGCAAATCTATTCCGTCTGCCTGCAGGCCGGTCACGGCTTCTGTTGGTATCAGCTCCGGGAGAGAGGCTAGATTTTTCAGGTCGTATAGAAACGCTGACCGAATTTGTGTGTATCGCTGTTCCAGTGCCGTTCGTATCATGCACAAATTGCGTATGATGCGGGCGTTTTTATTTTGCTCATGCCTTTTGAAGTTTTCCGTGAGTGGTGGGTCGTGCGTTTCAAAGTGGCGGTACTCTACGCCGACCAGATACATCATCAGAGCGACGAGGTTATATGTATTTTTGTGGTCATTGACTGGCAGGGGTTCGGGAGTTCCTGTCGGAAAAACGCTCCCCAGGTCTGCCAGTGAATTAAGTGTTCTGCGTTTAGTGTCGGTGCCAGGCGGCGCTTGTTTTTGAATCTGTGAACTCATGATGTCATGTCCTCCTGTCATTTTTCAGCGGCCAGCCAGATGAAGACCGCTACTTATAGTATAGCACATTTTTTCATTGTGTGGACGCCTAGCCGTGTATAAAGGGTGGCTCTGCTTTCATTGTCAC
>JAJBUK010000065.1:0-1980 GCA_020860385.1 Clostridiales bacterium | reverse complement strand
CCGTCCGTCAGCACAACAAGCCTCTGAAAATCATCAATCTTTTTCACAGTGCCGGTCGCCGTACAATAAGCGCCACCCTCCTTACGTTCATCTGGGACAAAATATGTGATTTCCACAAAGGGCACTGCCGTCAGATTTTCCTGAATCAAATTCAGTCGTTCCGATATATTCTGCTTCATTTCCTCGTCCAAGTCTGCCCGCTGGTCGGTCAGCCGTGCCGTCTCTTTTACGGCGGCATCGTAGCCGGTGAGGGCCGCAAAGGGCGAGAACTGCGCCGCCCGGTCACGCATGGACATATGGGGGCGGGTCTCTGAAACGTGGTGGGGCAAGTTGATGATGTCCTGATAGTCCTCTATTTTTCTGTCGGCCATTGTACCGCCTCCTTTACGCCTTATGTCCTCCGATTTGCGCGTTGCGGTCTTTGCCGGTAGCGCCTTTCTCCAGATTCATGCCCTTCAGCAGAGCGCTCTTCCCGAACTTTTTCTGAATGGCGAGGACGGCCTTCTGGCGCCGCTTTTCCTTCTCCAGCGCCTCTTGTTCAGCCTGTCGTTGCTGCTCCAGGGCGGTATAGTCAGTGAACAGGTCAAGCTGCTCCGGCTCCGGTGGCCTGGCCATGTCCTCGCTGATGACATGGTTGGCCACCACATACATCCGCCGAACCAACAGGTTGGGGTCAACGATGCGGTCAAACAGCTCCATTGCGGCGTTGGTAATCAGCATGGTGGAGGCCGTCTGCCGTCGCAGGTTGATGGAGCCGTGGGCCTGCTTGGGAACCTTCCTGCCGTAGTGGTCGGTGGTGACTTCTCCCTTGTACGATTTTTGCCGTTCCGGGTCGGTCAGATTTTCAATGTCGTAGCCGATGGTCAGCACGATCTGGTCGGCCACCAGTCCCTTGTCTACCAGGTCGAGGGAAAGGGCGTCCGCCATCTCCCGAACGACCAGCTTCGCCTTCTTAAATTCATAGGGAGATTGCAGCACCTGCCCGGAGCTGATGCTGTTATTCTCCGGCTTGTATGCCTTGATGTCGGAGATGCGGCACGGTTCCCATCCCCAGGCGTGGTCGATGAGGAGTTCGGCATTGATGCCGAACTCCTGGTAGAGCTGGTTTTCCCCATAGTCTTGCAGACTGTACCAGGCAATGTCTCCCATCGTATGCAGCCCCAGCTTTTCCAAACGCTTTGCATAGCCACGCCCCACCCGCCAAAAGTCGGTGATGGGTTGGTATGTCCAGAGCTGCTCCCGGTAGCGCATCTCGTTCAGTTCTGCAATGCGAACGCCGTCCTTATCCGCTGGGATATGCTTCGCAACGATGTCCATAGCGATTTTGCAGAGATAGAGGTTTGTGCCGATGCCCGCCGTGGCCGTGATACCGGTCTCCTTCAAAACCTCCCGGATTATTTTCATGGCCAACTCATGGGGCGTGAGATGATAGGTCTGCAAGTAGTTAGTCACATCCATGAATACCTCGTCGATGCTGTATACATGGATGTCCTCCGGGGCGATGAACCGGAGGTAGACCTGATAAATCTCTGTGCTGCGCTGGATATAATGAGCCATCTGCGGCGTGGCCACAATATAGTCCAGCGATAGGGATGGGTCTGCATTCAGTTCATTGATGTCACTGGAGGAACCTGTGAAAGTATGCCCCGGCGCACGGCGCTGGCGCTCCCGATTGACCTCCTTCACCCGCTGGACAACTTCAAACAGTCTTGCCCGTCCGGAAATACCAAAGGATTTCAGAGAGGGTGACACTGCCAGGCAGATTGTTTTCTCCGTGCGGCTCTGGTCGGCTACAACCAGATTGGTGGTCATGGGGTCAAGCCCTCGCTCTACGCACTCCACTGAGGCGTAGAAGGATTTCAAGTCGATGGCGATATAGGAGCGAAAAGAAGGCCAAATTTTTTCAGAACTTATTTTCGTTGATTTTATACTTTCAGGCATCACCTATTCCTCCATACACATTGAGGATAACCACTCAGC
>JAJBUK010000079.1:27208-61411 GCA_020860385.1 Clostridiales bacterium | reverse complement strand
AACTTCTCTACTTTTTATTCGGGGGAGAAGGGCCATATCATTTTAGCACATACAGCCAGCCGCCATTTTTTCGAGAAATACTTTGCCGGGAAATTCCCCAGGCAAAGTATTGTGCTTTTCTCCGGAATATGGTATAGTAATACTGTATGTTTCTGCGCCCCGCCGTCCCGGCGGGGCTGCGTATGGAGGTATCCTGGATGAAAATTGTTGTGCTGACCGGCGGGCTCAGCCCGGAGCGGGACGTGGCCCGTTCCTCCGGCGCTATGATTGCCGCCGCCCTGCGGGAGCGGGGCCATCAGGCGGCGTTGATTGATATGTATCTCGGCATGGAGGAGCAGGACTGTGCCCTGGAGGAGCTGTTCTCCGCCCCCCTCCCGGAGAACTGGCGGACAGTGCCCTCTGTGGCCCCCGACCTGAAGGCGCTGAAACAGGGCCGGAAACTCCGGTCTGACAGCCTCTTTGGGGAGGGCGTGCTGGAATTGTGCCAGATGGCGGACATCGTCTTTCTCGCCCTCCACGGGGCCTGCGGGGAAGACGGCCGGGTGCAGGCCACCCTGGAGACCCTGGGCATCCCCTTCACCGGCTCCGGCTTCATGGGGGCTGCTATCGCCATGGATAAGGATTTGACGAAGAAGCTAGTGGCCCCCACCGGCGTCAAGACCCCCGCCTGGGAGAAGGTGACCTACACGGCAGAGGACATCCCCGTCATCGTCGGGCGGACCGCCCTGCCGGTGGTGGTGAAGCCCCTGGCCTCCGGCAGCTCCATCGGCGTCTCCATCGCGGAGACGGCGGAGGAACTGACCGCCGCCCTGACTGGCTGCCTGGCCCTGGGAGGCGAGGTGGTGCTGGAGCAGTATGTGGCGGGCCGGGAGATTCAGGTGGGCTACCTGGTTGACCACGCCCTGCCCTCCATTGAAATCGTCCCCAAGCAGGGCTTCTATGACTACGAGAACAAGTACCAGCCCGGCGCGGCCATCGAGACCACCCCCGCCCCCATCCCCCCGGAGTGGGAGGCGCGGCTGGCTAGGGATACGAAAACCGTCTTTGAGGCGGTGGGCATGGCGGTCTACGCCCGGGCGGACTTCATCGTCACCCCGGACGGCACCCCCTGGTTCCTGGAAATCAACACCCTCCCTGGCATGACCCCCACCAGCCTGGTACCCCAGGAGGCTGCCGTGACGGGTTTAAGCTACGGCGACCTCTGTGAGACTATCATCCGCGCCTCTCTGGAGGCCAGAAAGGGCTAACGTACCATGGAACCTATCACATTGCAGGAAATTTTGACCGCCACCGGCGGCACGCTGCTGGAGGGCAGCCAGGATTTGTCCACCGCCATCACCGCCGTGGACACGGACAGCCGCGCCATGGCGGGCGGCTCCCTGTTCGTCCCTCTGGCGGGGGAGCGGTTTGACGGCCATGCCTATATTGAAAGCGCCCTGACCGCCGCCGCGGGAACGCTGACCCAGCGCCCCCTGGAGCGCTATGCCCCAGACCGCTTCTATGTGCTGGTGGAGGACACCATGCAGGCCCTGGGTGACCTGGCCCGCTACTATCGGCACAAGTTCCAAATCAAGGTGGTGGGCATCACCGGCAGCGTGGGCAAGACCACCTGTAAGGATATGGTGGCCTCCGTCCTGTCCGCCCGCTTCCGGGTGCTGAAAACCGACGGCAACTTTAACAACAATATCGGCGTTCCCAAAACCCTGTTCCGGCTGGATAGCAGCCACGAAATCGCCGTCATCGAGATGGGGATGAACCACCCCGGGGAAATCGACTATCTGACGAACATCGTCAACCCGGATGTGGCCGTCATCACCAACATCGGCGACGCCCATATCGAGAACCTCGGCTCCCGGGAGAACACCCTGAAGGCCAAGAGCGAGATTTTCAACGGCATGAACGGCAAAGGGGTGGCCGTGCTGAACGGAGATGACCACCTCCTCTCCACACTTTCTGGCAAGCTGGAGCAGCAAATCCTCTGGTACGGCTGGGACAGCCGGTGTGACTTCGGCTGCGCCGACCTGGACGAGGGATTTGACGACCATGTGGTGATGGACGTGCGCTCTCCTCAGGGCCAGTGGCGGCAGGCCATCCCCGGTCTGGGCTCCCACATGATTTATCCCGCCCTGGCCGCCGTGGCCGTGGGCAGCTGGTTCGGCATGACCACGGAGGAGATTCACCGGGGCATCCTGAACTTCGTCCCCACTAAAATGCGGATGGATCGGGTATCTCTCCCCGGCGGCGTCACCGTGCTGAATGACACCTACAACGCCAACCCCCAGTCCATGCGCTCGGCGGTGGAGGTGCTGAGCAAGACCTCCGGCAGCTACAAGGTGGCCGTCCTGGGGGATATGCTGGAGCTGGGGGAGCTTGGCCCCGCCCTCCACGAGAGCGTGGGCCGCTTCGTAGGCCAGTGCGGCATCGACTGCCTGCTGGCTGTGGGCGACCTGGCGGAGTATATCTACAACGGGGCCATGGCGGCGGGCATTGCGGAGTGCTACTCCCGCCCCAACAAGGAGGAGGCCAAGGTGGTGCTGGACCACATTCTCCGCCCAGGCTGCACCATCCTGTGCAAGGCCAGCCGCGGGATGCGGCTGGAGGAACTGGTGGACTATATCGAGACGCTGGCCGCCAGCAAGTTCTGTGAAACGTAACCTAAACGCTCCCTATCGGTACACTGCGGCGCTCGCCGTGGTGTACCTGACTGTAGACCATGATTGACATTTCTGTAAACAACCTGACAAAATCCTTCACCGTGGGCGAGGACGTGCTCCGGGGGCTGACCTTCCACGTCAGCTCCGGCGAACGGGTGGGCCTGCTGGGCAAAAACGGCTGCGGCAAGACCACGCTGTTCAAAATCCTCACCGGCGGGTACGACTATGACGAGGGCCAGGTGTTCCTGGCCCCCGGCAAGCGGATGGGGCTGATTTCTCAGATACCGGTGTATCCTGACGAGTACACGGTAGACGACGTACTGGATACCGCCTTCGCCCGCGTCCACAAAATGGAGCGGGAGATGGAGGCTCTCACCGCCAAAATGGCCGCCGGGGATTCCTCCAAAGAGACCTTGCAGCGCTATGACAGCCTCTCCGCCGCTTTCCAACTGGCGGGGGGCTACGATTTGGACGTGCAAATCGGCAAGGTTGCCAACGGCCTGGGCATTTCCCCCACCATGCGGCGGCAGTTCTTTGCCCAGCTCTCCGGCGGGGAGAAGACCCGGGTGAACCTGGGCCGCCTAATTCTGGAGGACACGGACATTCTGCTCCTGGACGAGCCCACCAACCACTTGGATCTGCACGCCGTGGAATGGCTGGAGGGCTATCTGGACAGCTTCAAGGGCACCGTCTTGGCCATCTCCCACGACCGGTACTTTTTAGACCGGGTGGTGCAGCGCATCGTGGAGATTCAGGACGGCAAGGCGGCGTTTTACTCCGGCAATTACTCCTTTTATGTGGAGGAAAAGGAGCGCCGCTATCAGGAGCAGCTTCGCCAGTACGAGAAGGAGCAGGCCAAGGTGGCCCAACTCACCGAGGCGGCAGAGAAGATGAAGCTCTGGGCGTTCCAGGGCAATGACAAGCTATATAAGCGGGCCTTCTCCATGGAGAAGCGGATGGAGAAGCTGCAAACCGTGGCAAAGCCGGTGGGCAAGGAGCGGGCCATGACCATGGGCTTCACCTCCCTGGACTTCCAAGGGGACGAGGTGTTCACCGTGGACGGCCTGAAAAAGTCCTACGATGGCCGCACCCTCTTTGACCATATCTCCCTCACCGTCACCGGCGGGGAGCGCATCGCCCTTTTGGGGGACAATGGCACCGGCAAGACCACCTTCCTGAAGCTGCTGCTGGGGGAGGAAGCGCCGGACAGCGGCTATATCCACTTCGGCCCCGCCGTCCGCCCCGGCTACCTGCCCCAAATCGTCCGGTTCGACCATATGGAACGCTCCCTGGTGGACACCATGCTCTATGAGCAGAACTGCACCCCCCAGGAGGCCCGTGATAGGCTGGGAGCCTTCCACTTCCGGGGGGAGGACGTGTTTAAGCCCGTCTCTGCCCTGTCCGGCGGGGAACTGAGCCGGCTGAAGCTGTGCCTGCTGATGGACGAGCGCATCAACCTGCTGATTCTGGACGAGCCCACCAACCATCTGGACATCGCCAGCCGGGAGTGGATTGAGTCCGCCGTGGCGGACTTCGACGGGGCGCTGCTCTTCGTCAGCCACGACCGCTACTTTATCAAAAAATTCGCCACCCGCATCTGGACGCTGGAGGACGGGAACATCACCGACTTCCAGGGAGACTACGAGGGCTGGCTTGCCAAAAAAGCCCGTGACCTGGAGCTGCGGGAGGTTCTGAAACCGGAGCCGAAGAAGCCCAAAAAGGAGAAGCCCAAACAGCCCGGCGGCACCAAGCTGGCGGCGAAGAAACTGGCCCAGCTGGAGCGGGAAATCGCCGCCGCCGAGCAGGCCGGGGCCGACCTGGAGGCCGAGATGGCAGCCTGCGCCACCGACTATGAGAAACTCACTGACCTCGCCGCCCAAAAGGAGGCTCAGGAGGAGCAGCTGGCCGCGCTGTACGAGGCGTGGGAGGCGCTGTCTCTCCAGTTGGAGGGCGAGGCATGAAGAAACGGATTCCTGAACTTTGCACCGCCGCGCTGGGGGCGCTGTGCCTGCTGGCGGGAGTGGCCGTGTTCGCCGCCGGGGGCAGACCCATGCTCTTTGGGGCGTTGGCGCTGGCGGGGATAGGCTGCGTGCTGCTGGTGCTGGCACTGTCCTTCCTCTTCGGCGGGAAAGCGGGGCGGCGGCTCCGCCGGGGGCTGCTCGGCCTAGTGGCCGCCGGGGTACTGGCCTTCGGGGCGCTGGAGGGCGTGGTGCTGTGCGGCGCGCAAAGCACTTTGTCCGATACTGAGCCGGACGCTGTGGTGATTTTAGGAGCCGCCGTCTGGGACGGGGAGCCCTCCCCGGTGCTGAACCGGCGCATCGCCGCCGGGGCGGCGTGGCTGGCGGAGCATCCCGACGTGCCGGTGGTGGTCACCGGCGGCGTGGACACCGGTGAGACGGTGTCCGAGGCGGCGGTGATGGCCGTTGCGCTGGAGGAGGACTACGGCATCGATCCTGACCGCATCTATTTGGAGGAACAGGCCACCAACACACTGGAGAACCTGACCTGCTCCATCGCGCTGCTGGAGGAGGTGGGGCTTTCCTCGGAGCAGCTTCTGGTGGTGTCCAGCGCGCCCCACCTGGCGCGAGTGCGGCTGCTGGCCGGGCGCTGCGGGGTCAACGCGGACTGCCTGGCGGCCAGCGTCCCCGGCGGGATAGAATACCGCGCCTATCTCTATCTGCGGGAGGCAGCCGCGCTGGTGAAGAGCTTTTTTGTGGATTTTCCGTTGAGCAGCGGCTAGTAGAGTGAAGTCTAAGGAACCTCTGAATAAATGGACGAGAGCGGATTGCGAGGAAATTTGCGTCAGAAAAAGGCGCAAAAGCGCAGGAATCCTGACGGATTTCAAGATTTTGCAACGCATTTATGGCGGAAATTTACCGCAAGGCGCCGAAGTGCATTTGTTCAGAGGTTCCCTAAATCTTCACTTTTCTGTAGGGGCGGCCCTTGGCCGCCCACGGAAACCACCCGCTTATCCGAGGCGGCCAAGGGCCGCCCCTACACATAACGATTGCAAAAAGCAGACCGGAGGTCCCCCATGCAGGACAGGCTTCAACAACTGCAAACCCAATACAGCGTACTCCAGACCAAACTGAACCAGCCGGAGACGTATAATGACCCGGCCCAGGTGGCCAGGCTGAACCAGGAGCTGGCCGAGCTGGAGCCTGTCGTCACCGCCTATCAGGACTACGAGGCGGCCAGGGAGGCCAGCGAGGCGGCGGAGGCCATGCTGAATGAGCCTGACCCGGAGCTGCGGGAACTGGCGCGGGAGGAGTTCCTCACCGAAAAGGAGCACGCCGCCCAGCTGGAGCGGCAGCTCCAGCTTCTCCTGCTGCCCAAAGACCCCAACGACCAGCGCAGCGTCATCATGGAGATTCGCGCCGGGGTAGGCGGGGAGGAATCCGCCCTGTTCGCACACTCCCTGTACCGGATGTACGAGATGTACAGCGTCCGCCGGGGCTGGAATCTGGAGCTTGCCAGCTGCAACGAGACGGAGCTGGGGGGCATGAAGGAGGTCTCCTTCACCATCTCCGGTTCTGGGGTGTACAGCCGTTTGAAGTACGAGAGCGGCGTCCACCGGGTGCAGCGGGTGCCGGAGACGGAATCCGGCGGACGGGTCCACACCAGCACGGCCACGGTGGCCGTCCTCCCGGAGGTGGAGGAGGTGGAGCTGGAAATTCGCAAGGAGGACATCAAGATGGACGTGTTCCGCTCCTCCGGCGCGGGGGGCCAGCACATCAACAAGACCTCCTCCGCCGTCCGCTTGACCCATCTGCCCACCGGCATGGTGGTGGAGTGCCAGCAGGAGCGCAGCCAGTTCCAGAACCGGGACAGGGCCATGGAGATTCTGCGGGCCCGGCTCTATGAGCAGATGGTGCAGTCCCAGGCGGACAGCGTCTCCGCCCAGCGCCGCAGCCAGGTGGGCAGCGGGATGCGCAACGAGCGCATCCGCACCTATAACTTTCCCCAGGGGCGGGTCACTGACCACCGCATCGGCCTGACCCTGTACAAAATCGCCAGCATCATGGACGGGGATTTGGACGAGCTCATCGACGCCCTGGCCGCCGCCGACCAGGCGGAACGGCTGGCAAATTCGGCAAAGGAAGATAGAAGCTGATGTTTTCTTGATTACGAAGGTTTATCATCTGCCCCAGGTCTCTGGCCACGAGGAGGAGATTCAGGAGGCAGCGGACATCATTCGCTCCGGCGGCCTGCTGGCCATCCCCACCGAGACGGTCTACGGCCTGGGGGCCAACGCCCTGGACGCGGAGGCCGTGGCCCGCATCTACCAGGCCAAGGGCCGCGCCAGCGACAATCCGCTTATCATCCACATCCCCGACGAGAGCTGGCTGGACACCTACTGCCGGGAAGTGCCGCCTCTGGCCTACCGGCTGGCGGAGGCGTTCTGGCCGGGGCCGCTGACCATGATTCTGCCTCGGAAGGCCATCGTCCCCGACCGCACCACCGGCGGGCTGGACACGGTGGGGGTGCGCTGCCCCGACCATCCCGTGACCCTGGCCATCATCCAGGCGGCGGGGGTACCCATCGCCGCCCCCAGCGCCAACACCTCCGGTCGACCCAGCTGCACCAGCGCCGCTGAGGTGCTGGAAGACATGGACGGAAAGATTCAGGGCATTGTGGACGGCGGCCCCTCCTCCGTGGGGGTGGAGTCCACCATTCTGGATTTGACCGTCTCCCCGCCCCAGCTGCTCCGTCCCGGCGGAATGCCCCTGGACGAACTGGAGGCGGTCTGCGGCAGCATTACCATCGACAAGGCGGTGACCGGCCTCCTGAAGGACGGCGAGCGCCCCCGTGCGCCGGGGATGAAGTACCGCCACTATGCCCCCCAGGCGCCGGTGACGGTGGTCACCGGCAGGCCGGACAAGTGCGCCGCCTACATTCAAAAGCGGCTGACCCCCACCACCGGCGTTATCTGCTTCCATGAGTTCCTCCCCCTGTTCCCCGGCCTGGAAGTCCACGACCTGGGGCCTGCCCAGGATAAGACGGAGCAGGCCCGGCGGGTCTTTTCCGCCCTGCGGCGGTTCGACGGCACCGGGGTGACGGAGATTTTCGCCCAGTGTCCCGACCCGGCGGGGCTGGGGCTGGCCATCGGCAACCGGCTGAAAAAGGCCGCCGGGTTCAACGTCCTTGACCTGGGGGAGGACGGCTACACCATCCCCATCATCGGCCTGGTGGGGGGCAGCGGCGCGGGGAAATCCACTGTGCTGGACTGCTTCGCCGCTCGCGGCTTCGGCGTTATTGACTGCGACCGGGTCTACCATGACCTGCTGGACACCAGCGCCCCCCTCCGTGCCGCCCTCCGGGGCCGCTTCGGGGACAGGGTGTTTGACGGGCAGCGGCTTGACCGGAAGGCGCTGGGGGCGCTGGTATTCCAGGACAGCGCCGCCCTGGAGGATTTGAACGGCATCACCTTCCCCTTTATCACCCTGGAGGTGCGCCGCCAGGTGGCAGAGATGCAGCGGAGGCACCTGCCCGGCGTGGTGCTGGATGCCGCCGCCCTGCTGGAAAGCCCCCTGAAAGCCGACTGTGACCGGCTGGTGGCCGTGGTGGCAGACGACAGCCTCCGACTCCGGCGCATCATGGCAAGGGACGGCCTCACCGAGGACTATGCCCGCGCCCGACTGGCCGCCCAGCCAGACCAGCAAGTCTATCGCGCCGCCTGCGACGATATACTGGATAACAGCGGCACGAAGGAGCAGCTCCTGGCCCAGTGCCAGGCGCTGTTGGCGCGGCTGACCTGAACCGCCCACAACTGAAATTTATAGATGGAAAGGATTCCTGTAACACCATGAGTACCAAGCACGACCTCCTCTTTCACACCGACCACTGCAACGGCTATGACCGCATCGACCAGGGCGAGCTGCCCGCCGTGGAAGCCTACTGCGACGGCTACAAAGCCTTTCTGACCGCCAGCAAGACGGAGCGGGAATTTGTCTCCAACGCCGTGGCGCTGGCCGAGGAAAACGGCTTCCGCCCCCTCGTCCGGGGCGAGGCCCTGACCCCCGGCGACCGGGTCTACCGCATCAACCGGAATAAATCCCTTCTCCTGGCCGTCATCGGCAAGGAGGGGCTGGACAAAGGCGTCGCCATCTGCGCCGCCCACATCGACTCCCCCCGGCTGGACATCAAGCCCAATCCCCTGGTGGAGGACAGCGAGTTCGCCATCCTGAAAACCCACTATTACGGCGGCATCCGCAAGTACCACTGGGTCTCCATCCCTCTGGAGCTTCACGGCGTAGTCTGCCTGAAAACCGGGGAGACGGTGCAGGTCTCCATCGGCAAAGACCCCTCCGACCCGCTGCTGACCATCCCCGACCTGCTGCCCCATCTGGCGGATAAGCAGGCCAAGGAGCCGCTGTACGCCGCCTTCTCCGGGGAGGATTTGAACCTCATGGTGGGCTCCAAACCCTACCCCGACCAGGAGGAAAAGGAGCGCTTCAAGCTGATGGTGCTGGATTTGCTTCACGAGAAGTACGGCATCACCGAGGCGGACTTCATCTCCGCCGAGCTGTGCGCCGTCCCCGCCTACGACGCCAGGGACTACGGCCTGGACCGCTCCCTCATCGGGGCCTACGGCCAGGACGACAAGGTCTGTGGCTACGCCTCCCTCCGAGCCCTCCTGGACACGGCGGACAGCCTGAACCGCACCGGCGTCTGTATGCTGGTGGACAAGGAGGAAATCGGCTCCGAGGGCGTCAGCGGGATGAAGAGCCTGTTCTTTGACACCTTCGTGTCCGACCTGTGCGACACCCAGGGCGTCCCTCTGAAAACCTGCTATGAGAACTCCTTCTGTCTCAGCGCCGACGTGACGGCGGCCTTTGACCCCAACTACGCCAGCGTGTACGAACTGCAAAACGCCTCCCGGGTGAACTGGGGGGTAGGCGTCGCCAAGTACACCGGCTCCCGGGGCAAGGGGGAGAGCAACGACGCCGGAGCGGAAACAGTGGCCAAACTCCGCCGCCTGCTGGACGATGCCGGTGTGATTTGGCACCTGGCCGAGTTGGGCAAGGTGGACGTGGGCGGCGGCGGCACCGTAGCCATGTATATGGCGAACCGCAATATCGAGACCATTGACGCAGGCACCCCCGTCCTGGCTATGCACGCCCCCCTGGAACTGACGGGCAAGCTGGACTGCTATATGACCTACCGCTGCATGAAGGCGGTGTACTGCGGCTGAACTGCCGCCGCTGACTGCCCCTCCGGGGGGCGTAATCGATGTGCGCCGCCGGCGCAGGGAGGATTGTTATGACCTATCTCTATTCCGCCATTCTGGGGCTGATTCAGGGCGTTGCGGAGTTCCTGCCCATCTCCAGCTCCGGCCACCTGGCCCTGTTCCAGCAGCTGTTCAACCTGAAAAGCGCGGAGGAAACCGACGTATTCTTTGACGTGCTGCTCCATCTGGGCACCCTCATTTCCGTCTTTGTCTATTACTGGGGCGACATCTGGGAGATGATTCTGGAGTTCTTCCGCTTTATTCGGGACCTGGCCACCGGCCAGCACACCGACCGGGTGCCCCCTGCCCGCCGGATGATTTTGCTGATGATCGTCGGTACGCTGCCTCTGTTTCTAATTCTCCCCATCAAGAGCCGCATCGAAGCGCTGAACAACTACCCCCTGGCCATCGGCTTTGCCCTGCTGGTGACCGGTACCCTGCTGTTCGTCTCTGACCGGCTGGCGAAGGGCCGGAAGGACGAGCGCAGCGCCACCATTGTGGACTGCCTGCTGGTAGGCTGCGGCCAGGCCCTGGCCACCGTCCCCGGCCTGTCTCGCTCCGGCACCACCATCGCTGTGGGCCTGCTGCGGGGCTATGACCGGGATTTCGCCGTGTGCTACTCCTTCCTGCTGAGCCTCCCCGCCGTCATTGGGGCCAACATCCTCAGCGTCGGAGACGCTGTGGAGGCGGGCATCGATACGAGCCTGCTGCCGATCTACGCTGTGGGGGTAGTGATTGCCGCCGTCTCCGGCTACTTCGCCATCCGCCTGGTGAACCTGCTGACCGATAAGGGCAAGTTCGGCGGCTTTGCCTACTACTGCTGGGGGGTGGGCCTCCTGGCGGTGCTGCTGGCGGTTGCGCTGTAAGGTAGCTGTATTTGTTCAGAGGTTCCCTTAGGGGTTGTCCTAAAGAAAGTGAGTTCCTATGGCTTCCAAAAAGCAGAACACAACTTCAAACTCCGCATCTTCCAGCCGCAAGCAGTCCAGCGGGAAGCAGTCTTCCACTGCCAAAAAGGGCGCTGCTTCCTCTACAAAGAAGCGTGCTCCGGCCAAGAAGACGGCGTCAAGCCGTTCTAACCCCCGTGAGCAGCGGAAGCGGGTGTGGGTTACTACGGCGGTGGGGCTGCTGCTCCTGCTGCTGGCGGTATTCTCCGTCCTGAGCTGCTTCCAGGTGGAGGCTATCCTGCTGAACTACCTGGCCGTGCTGGAGGGCGGGCTGGTGGGCTATGCCTATCCGTTGACCCCTCTGGTGTTGGGTGTTTGCGGCGTATTGCTACTGCTCCCAAACCGGCCCAAACGTCTGCCGCTGAAGCTGGTGCTGGCCCCGCTGGTGGCCGTATGCATCAGCGCCATGATACACACCTTCGCAGGAAGCATGGACCTTGGCGTGGGCCCCCTGACCGCTCTGTCCCGCCTGTGGCAAACCGGCGTCGCCCACAAGTCCGGCGGCGTGCTGGGGGGGCTGCTGGCGGTGGGGCTGGTGAAGCTGGTCAGTCGCATCGGCTCTATCCTGGTGCTGGTGCTGCTGCTGTTCGTCTCCCTGCTGCTGCTGACGGACACCACGCCCGACCTCTTCTTCCAGAAAGCTGCGAATGTGGGGGCAAACCGGAAGCAGCAGCTCCGGGAAAGGCTGAACGACTGGTCAACGCCGGAGCCGGAGGATGCGCCTGCGGAGCAGCTGCCCCAGACCGACCCCGCCACCGGTGAGGTGTTGGAGCCGTCCCGAATCTCCCTGCTGCGGAAGAAGGAGACACCTGTCATTGATGTTCCTTTGGAAGATGAGGCGGGCAGCCTCCCCCCGCCGGAGGAGGCGCCTCCGCTTCCTGCCGAGCCGGAGCCTCCGGCCCCGCCGAAGCGGAAGCCCCAAAAAGCCCAGCCCCCCAAGGAGGAGGATACCTTCACTGAGGTAGCCTCCCGGCCCATCCCTGATGAAGAATTGTACCGGTATCCCCCCATTGACCTGCTGCTGAAGGGCAGCGGCTCCGGCAAGGGCACCTCTCCGGAGGAACTGAACCAAACCCAAACCCGCTTGTCGGACACGCTGCACTCCTTCGGCATCAGTGGCGAGATCATTGGCCGCACCTGCGGCCCCTCCGTCACCCGCTTTGACCTGCTGTTGGACCAGGGGGTGAAGCTCAGCAAGGTCACCAACCTGGCAGGCGACCTGGCGCTGAGCCTGGGGGCGGTGAACGTCCGCATTGCTCCCGTCCCCGGAAAAAGCTCCGTGGTGGGCATCGAGGTGCCCAATCAGCGGGTGTCCGCCGTCCCCGTCCGGGAGGTGCTGGACAGCGAGGAGTTCCGCAAGCACGCATCCCCTGTGGCCTTCGCCGTGGGCCGGGACATCGCCAACCGCAACATTGTGGGGGATATTGCCCGGCTGCCCCACCTGCTGATCGCCGGTACCACCGGCTCCGGCAAGAGCGTCTGCACCAACGCGCTGATCGTCTCGCTGCTGTACAAGTCCTCGCCCCGGGACGTTCGGCTGATTATGATAGACCCGAAGATGGTGGAGCTGGGGGTGTACAACGGCATCCCCCACCTGCTGATTCCTGTCGTCACCGATCCGAAGAAGGCTGCCGGAGCGCTGCAATGGGCGGTGTATGAGATGATGCGGCGGTATAAGGACTTCTCCGAGCAGCACGTCCGGGATTTGGAGTCCTACAACAAGCTGGCGGAGCACGCGGATAAAATCGAAGGGGCCGAGGGCGTGGAGCACAAGCCCCAAATCGTCATCGTCATTGACGAGCTGGCCGACCTGATGCTGGTAGCTGCGAAAGAGGTGGAGGAATCCATCTGCCGGGTGGCCCAGATGGGCCGCGCTGCCGGTATCCACCTCATCATAGCCACCCAGCGGCCCTCTACCGACGTCATTACCGGCCTGATGAAGGCCAACATCCCCAGCCGCATCGCTTTTGCGGTGGCCTCCTCCCTGGAGTCCCGCATCATCCTGGACCAGGTGGGGGCGGAGAAGCTGGTGGGCAAGGGCGATATGCTCTTCGCCCCTCTGGGCATCGGCAAGCCCATGCGGGTGCAGGGCTGTCTTGTCACCGAGGAGGAGGTCTCCAACGTCATCAGCTTCATCAAGGAGAACTCCACCGCCAATTATGACGAGGGTATTTTGGCCGAGGTGGAAGAAAACGCCAGGAACGCCGGAAAGAGCGGCAAGGGCGCTTCTGCCATGAATGTGGCCTTCCCGGATTTGAACAGCGGGGACCCCTCCGCCGAAACCTCCGTCGCGGAGGAAGGGGACGAGCTGCTGCCCCAGGCCGTGGACGTGGTGATGGAGACCGGCATGGCTTCCGTCTCCATGCTCCAGAGGCGGCTGAAACTGGGCTACTCCCGGGCTGCCCGTCTGGTGGACCAGATGGAGGAGCGGGGCATCGTGGGGCCCTTTGAAGGCTCCAAGCCCCGGAAGGTGCTGATCACTAAGGAGCAGTGGCAGGAGCGGAAGCTCCAGGGCGGCCAGTTCACCTTTGACGACTTTGCCGCAGCCAGGGCTATGAGCGAGGCCGCCGACGCGGAGAGCGGCCTGCCCCTCTCCGACCAGAAGGAACCCTTTGAGGAGTAAAGGAGGAAGCCCCATGAAGCTGGCCCTCATCCAAATGCGCGTCAGCGCCGATAAAGCGGAAAACCTGACCGAAGCGGCCAGGGCCGTCACCGCCGCCGCAGCGCAGGGGGCGGAGCTGGTCCTGCTGCCGGAGATGTTCTGCTGCCCCTATGACACCCGCTGCTTCTCCGTCTACGGGGAACCGGCAGGCGGGAACGTCTGGCAGGCCCTGGGCCGGATGGCGGCAGAGAACCGGGTCTGGCTGGTGGGCGGCTCCATGCCGGAGCTGGAGGGCGGCAGGGTGTACAACACCTCCTTCGTCTTTTCCCCGGCGGGGGAGCAGGTGGCCCGCCACCGGAAGGTACACCTCTTTGACATCGACGTGACAGGGGGACAGCGGTTCATGGAGTCCGACACCCTGTCCCCCGGCGAGGGCTGCACCGTGTTTGACACCCCCTTTGGCCGGTTCGGGCTGTGCATCTGCTTTGACATCCGCTTCCCGACCCTGGCACGGGAAATGACGGAGGCCGGGGCCAAGGCCATTCTGGTTCCCGCCGCCTTCAACATGACCACCGGCCCGCTGCACTGGGAACTGCTGCTCCGGGCCAGGGCGGTGGACAATCAGCTGTTCACCGCCGCCTGCGCCCCCGCCCGGGACACCGGGGCGGGATACGTCTCCTACGGCCACAGCCTGGTGGCCGACCCCTGGGGGGCGGTGCTGGCCGACAGCGGGACGGAGGCAGGCATCCTCTGCGCGGAGCTGGACTTTGGAATGGTGGACGCTGTGCGGCGGCAGATTCCCGTCCTGCCTCCACGGCTGCGGAGTATTTGACCGGGAGCGGACAACGGCCCACGCCGGAACGCCATGCTTCTGGCGCCGTTACAAGCCGGTTGCCAGCCCTTACTTCTGAAAGACTCGAACTGTAATTTTTATAATAAAAACGCCTGCCGGAGCATACAATCTCCGGCAGGCGTTTTTCATGTCCGACTTACCCATCCGGAGATATACTTCACAACTGACTGCTTTGCGGATTTCTTCTGATTCCTGCGATTTGTACCCTCGCCAATTTGCCCTCAGATAGGGGATAATAGAGTAATAGGGTCACAGAACAGGAGGAATTGATTATGACCTATGGATATGTTCGTGTAAGTTCAAAAGAGCAAAATGAGGATCGGCAGCTGATTGCCATGCAGGAATTGAACATCCCCAAACGAAACATCATTGTTGAAAAACAGTCCGGTAAGGACTTTAACCGCCCGCTTTACAGGCGATTGGTGAAAAAGTTGAAGCCGAATGATTTGCTTTATGTGAAGATCATCGACCGGCTGGGGCGCAACTATGATGAGATTCACAGTGATATGACCTAAAAACAAGTCATAACGTGTAACTTGAATGTATCGCAACAATGAAAAACGGTGTACGAATGGCATGATAACTGCACTCCGTTTGCAGGACCGATTCATTACAACGCCCCGCGCCCGCCCTGGGCCTCCTATTAGGCAGACAGAGCATCCCGAACCGCATCGGTCCGGGATGCCCTGCGTTTCCAGGGCAGAGCGCAATTTATGCCAAATTATCAACCAATTATGCAAAAACACTTGTCAAATTTTCTGTACTTTGCTACAATAAGGATAACCATGTTGGACAACAAAGAGGAGGATTGTCATGCGATACCAAATCAACAACGCCAATTACTGTACCTTTGAGACCTTTGCGGTGAATAAGCTGCCCGGTCGCAGCTACTTCATTCCCTATCCAGACCGGAAGAGCGCCGACGCCGTCGCGCCAAAGGAGAAGCGGTACGCCTCCTCCAAGGTGCAGTGTCTGAACGGAACGTGGGACTTTAAGTTCTATCCCCGTCCGAAGGAGCTGCCGGAGACGCTGGACACCGATAAGGTGCCCTTCGACACCATGGACGTTCCCGCCTGCTGGCAGTTCCGGGGATACGACAGGCCCTTCTACGTCAACATCCGCTATCAGTTCCCCTACAAGCCCCCGGTCATCCCCACTACGGAGAAGGCAGGGAAGGTGTTCTCCTGGACGGGCTGCGACCAGGGCATCAGCCTCCGCTGGAAGGACCCTGGAGAGGAGTATAACTTCGTAGGCGTCTACCGCCGCACTATCACGGTGGACGACCCGAAGAAGCACTATGTCATCTCCTTCCTGGGGGTGGCCTCCTGCCTGGACCTCTACCTGAATGGGGTGTTCGTAGGTTACTCCGAGGGGGCTCACAACATTGCGGAGTTCGACCTGACCGGGAAGCTGAACGCGGGAGAGAACGAACTGGTCGCCGTGGTACACCGCTGGTGCAACGGCACCTATCTGGAAGGCCAGGATATGTTCCGCAACAACGGCATTTTCCGGGACGTGCTGCTCCGCATCAGTGACCCCACCGACCTGTGGGACATCGACGCCCGGACGGAGAAGAAGGGGGATACCTACGCCCTGGCCCTGTCGGCGGAGACCCTGTCGGATACCGATGTGACCTTTACCCTGGAGGGGCCGGGCGTCACCCGGACGGCCACCGTCCAGGCCAAGGGGAAAAAGGCCTCTGTGACCTTCGAGGATTTGCAGGTGGCGGAGTGGAATGCCGAGGAGCCGGTGCTGTACAACCTGTACTATGAGACCGCCTCCGGCTGCGTGAAGGAGCGTATCGGCTTCAAGACAGTGGAGATTCAGGACGACGTGTTCCTGGTCAACGGGCGGAAAATCAAGTTCCACGGGGTAAACCATCACGACACCAGCCCCACCAACGGCTATACCATGACGCCGGACGAAATCGAACGGGACATCCAGGTCTGCAAGGACTTCAACATTGACACCATCCGCACCTCCCACTATCCCCCCGACCCCCTGCTGCTGGAGCTGGCGGACGAACAGGGCATTTACATCGTGGACGAGAACGACCTGGAGACCCACGGCACCTTCGCCCATCAGCTGCCTCCTACCTATAACTCCATCAGCCACGACCCCAAGTGGCAGACTCACTACCTGGACCGCATCACCCGGCTCTATCAGCGGGACAAGGTGCACAGCAACACCGCCATCGTCATGTGGAGCCTGGGCAACGAGGCGGGCGGCTACGCCAACACCGACGCCATGTACGACTACCTGAAGGCCCACTCCACCCTCCCCGTCCACTATGAGAGTGCCGTTCACTGCAAGCGCATCGCCTATGATGTGGGCAGCGAGATGTACCCCTCCGTGAAGATGGTACACGACGTAGGGGAGAAGCAGCGGAGGCAGAAGCCCCTGAATGACCGGCCCTACTTCCTCTGCGAGTATGCCCACGCCATGGGCGTCGGCCCAGGCAATATGGAGGCCTACTGGCAGGAGATTTACAAGTATGACAGCCTGATGGGCGGCTGCGTGTGGGAGATGGTAGACCACGCCATCCTCCACGAGGATGGCAGCTACACCTACGGCGGCGACCACGGCGAGTGGGAGCATGACAAGAACTTCTGCGTGGATGGCATCTTCTACCCTGACCGCCGACCCTCCACGGGGGCGCACATCACCCGGTTCATCTATCGCCCCATCCGGGTGACCCACGTCACCGGCAACACCTACGAGCTGTTCAACACCACCGCCTTCTCGGACGGGCAGCGCTACCAGCTGGAGTTCCGCTGGAATGACGGCAGCAGCCAGACGGTCATCCCAGAGGTGGCCCCGCTGAGCAAGGCCACCGTTCAGGTCGCGCCGGGGAAGGTCACGGACGGCGAGGCCCGTGCTATAGTCGTCACCATTGACACCAGGACGGGCCGCCAGGTGGCGGAGGAGGAAGTCGTCGCGGCGCGGCAGCTTCCCAAGGCCCCGGCCCAGCGGTGCGGTCTGCCCGCAGGGGCCAAGGTGGCAGGCAGCGGCCTGACGCTGACGCTCCCCGGAGGCCAGACGCTGACGGCGGCTAACCCGTCCACCGTCCTGTTCCGGGTGGGGACAGACAATGACACCGACCCCCTCTACCGCAACACCATGGCCCCCTACTGCGCCCAGACCGAGGAAAATGCCTCTGTGGAACAGACGGACAACGGCTTCCAGGTGGTCACCAAGGTCAGCAACAAGAAGAACAAGTTCACCGTCACCGACACCTATGAGGGGACGGCAGAGGGCATCCTGGTGACCAGCAAACTCCACTGCACCTCCGGCAGAGGCATCGTGCCCCGCTTCGGCAAGAGCTTCCGGCTGGACAGTAGCTTTGACAAGGTGGACTATGTAGGCCGCACGGGTGAGTCCTACGCCGACATGAAGGAGCAGTTCCCCATCGCCTCCGTCTCCTGCGCCGTCTCCGACATGACCGAGCCGAACATCCGGCCCCAGGAGAGCGGCAACCGGTGCGACTGCACGACGGCCACCGTCTCCGACGGAACGTGCCGGGTCACCTTCCAGGCCCTGGAACAGCCCTTCGAGCTGGGTGTCAAGCCCTACAGTGACCGGGAGCTGATGACCATGCGCCACCAGAAGGACGAGCGCACCACCGGTACCTATGTCACCATCCAGGCCTTCCAGCAGGGCATCGGCACCGGCAGCTGCGGCCCCGCCGTGGCTCCGGAGTTCCAGTATCCCGCCAATCAGGACTATGAACTGAAGTTCCTGATTCGGGTGGAATAAAAACTTTCATGTGAGCTGATTGCGACACTGAATGAGAAGGCCTCCCAGTCAGCTCTGATACAGTTCGATAAAGCATAAAAAGGACTTCCGCCATCCGGCGTTCTGCCGGATAAGCGGAAGTCCTTTTGAATTGTGAACGTCACCGAATAGTTGATTCACCGCATCAACTGCTCCACAATAGCGACAGCGCTATTGTAGGGGGAACACCAGATGCCTGGTTCAACTTGTAGGTGTTTCGTTCAATCCAAAACCGTTATAGAGGTAATGACCGGCTGATCTTCCGCAGAGATGGTGCCGTTGTCATCCGTCGGCTCCGCATCCGCACAGATTTGGTCTACAATGTCCATGCCGTCGGTGACGTAACCGAACACGGCATATTGCCCGTCCAAAGAGGTAGAATCCTCCTGCACGATAAAGAACTGGGAGCTGGCGCTGTCATAGTCGCTGGAGCGGGCCATGGAGATGGCCCCCCGGGTGTGGGACAGGGGGTTGTCATACCCATTGTCCGAGAACTCACCAACGATGGTTTCCTCGCTGCCGCCGGTGCCATCGCCGTTGGGGTCGCCGCCCTGCATCATAAAGCCCTCGATGATGCGGTGGAAGGTCAGCCCGTCATAGAAGCCGCTTTCTGCCAGGGAAAGGAAATTCTCCACCGTAACCGGGGCGGCGCTGGCGTCCAGTTCCACGGTGATGGTGCCGTAGTCCTCGATTTCGATTTCCACATGGTGCAGTTCCGAGGCAACGCTGCTGGAATCGCCGTCCCCGGTGGAGGACAGCAGACAGAACGCCCCCACGCCCAACAGCAGAGCCAGAAGCACCAGCGTCAAAATGAGGCCAAGCCGTTTTTTTCCCTTCTTCTCCGGGTGGGCCAGCGCACTGATGGTCTCCATCGCAACTCTGTTCAGGGCCTCCGGCACGGTCTCGCTGTCGGCAGCCTGTAGCACCAACGTGCGCAGCGCGGTCATATCCATCGCCTGCTCCGCCTCCTGGGCTGGAAGGGCCTCCAGGCGGGCGGTCACAGCGGCCTCTGTCTCCTGCCAGGACGCTTCCGCCTGGTCGGGCGCGATTTGCAGCACACGGGCCGACTGGGCCGGGGTCAGTTCCACCAAAGCGTGCAGGAGAAACTGCAACCGCTGACGGGTGGACAGTGCCGAAAGCACCTGCTCCAGGGAGGAAGCGTCTGGGGCTGTTACCCCTTCGGTGGGCGCACCGACATCTAAGGCATGGGGGTTCTCCTCCATCAGCCGCTCCCGACAGAGACGAGCGGTAATCAACGCCAAATACAACTCCAGCTGCGGCTGGGTCAGATTTTGGTCCCGGAACAGCTTCTTCCACAGGGTGTGGAAGCTCTCCGCCGCAACAGCTTCTGCATCCTCCTCCGGCAGCATTTGGCGGCAGAGAAAATAGACTCTGTGTTTCTGCTGCTCATAAAGGGCGGTCATGGCGGCTTTCTCCCGCTGAGCGGCCCGCTGGATGGTGGTAAGATTCTTGGACATATGGCATCCTTCCTCTGTGACGAAAATGGGGCGGATGGTGGCTATGGCAAAGCAGCCCCTCCGGATTTTATCAGTCTACCATAGAAATCTGAATCCTGGCTGAAAAGCTGCGCACCCGCCGCCGGGAAAAGCGCCGAGCGCAGGCGGTCCCGCGCTGCGCTCGGCGTAAAAATTTGCTTTGCCCGTTACTTTGTCCCCAACTTGCGCTGGCAGCGCTGCATAAATTTCTCATTCTGGACAAGGAATCGCTCGTGGGTGCCACGTCCGATGACCCCCGCTTCGTCGGAAACGGTGAAGGAAAAGACGAAGCGCCGCCCGTCCACTTCCGTCACCTCGGTTTCAGCGGTGACGGTCATGCCGACAGGAGTGGGAGTGCTGTGGGTGGTCTCAAACCGGGTGCCCACGCTTCCTTCCCCTTCGCCCAAATAGGGCTGGATAGAGGTCCATGCGGCCTCCTCCACCAGTGCCGCCAACATTGGGGTGGCAAAGACCTCCAACGCTCCGGAGCCTACCGCCTTCGCTGTCTTGTCCGCTGTGACCACGCAGGATGCGCGGCCCT
Organism: Clostridiales bacterium; assembly: GCA_020860385.1. Lineage (GTDB taxonomy): Bacteria > Bacillota > Clostridia > Oscillospirales > Oscillospiraceae > Onthomonas. The sequence continues at coordinate 41,316 of JAJBUK010000079.1, read as the reverse complement.
TGATGCCTGCTGTTACTGCCATAATGAATCGCTCCTTTTCTGTCAATGATGTCGCTATTACGAGGCGGACACCTCATTTTCTGTATCAGAAGATGCGTCCTCCGCCGGGTCGTCCTCTGTGTCCCCTTGTTCTTCGGAGGCATCGGATTCCTCTGTGGTCTCTTCTTCTGGGGAATCCGCAGTCTCTGCCGCTTTGGTCACCAGCAGTTCCGCCCACTGTGCTGCATAGTCTGTCCATGTATCGCTGCCGTTGAAGGACAGCAACTCCGTATCCGCTATCACGCTCTCGTCCGGATAGGCCAGCGGGTTGTTCCGCCAGGAGCTGTCCATCTTCTCCAGCGCCTCGTCGGAGGTGACGGAGTACTTGCAGTAAATGGCGTTTTTCGCCAGATTCTCCTCCTGGCACATATAGTTGATAAACGCCAGCGCTTCCTCGGAATGGCTGGTGCCTTCTACCACGCAGTAGCCATAGGAAATGCGCCAGGTGCCCTCTGTGGGAACGGCAAAGGACAGCGCTGTGTTATCGCTCATCATATTCAGCGCGTCGCCGGAGTAGGCGGGGGTCAGCCAGGCCGTCCCCTCCGTCATTCTGGAGAAGCCCTCCGCCGCAGTGTAGTCCTGCACCAGGGCGGACTGCTGGCCCAAAAAGTCCCAGGCGGCAGCCAATTCTTCACTGCTCTCGGTGTTGACGGAATAGCCCAAACTGGTCAGGGCCACCGCCATGGCGTCCCGCAAGTCGGAGGGCATTAAAATTTGCCCGGCGTACTCTTCCGCCCAGAGGGTGTTCCAGCTGGTCACCTGGGTGTCGATGTAGTCAGAATTCCAGAGCAGCCCCATCATCTGCCACAGGGTGGTGACGGAGTAGACGCCGCCGGGGTCATAGTCGCAGTTCTGGTACTCCTCATTGATGGCATCGGCGTTGGAGAGCTTGCTATAGTCCAGCGCCTGCACAAGGCCGGCCTCAATGAGCTGCTCGATCACATCCCCGCTGGTAAACACCACGTCATACACCGGCTCCTCCATCGTGACGGACTCCGTCTCCGCGCCGTCGGCCTCCGCCTGGGCCAGCGCCTCTTCATAATCGCTGTACCGCTGCTGGAGCCGGTCATAGAGGTCCAGCGCCTCCCAGGCTTCCTCAGCCTCCAGAGCGGCCAGCTCCTCCTCCGTCAGCTCCGGCGTCACACCGGAGGAGGAAGCGCTGCCTGACGAGTCCTCCTCGTCCTCCGGCAGGTTCATTCCGTTTTCCAGGGTGCTGTTTCCGGTGGTGTACTCCACCAGTATCCCCGTCTCCTTGGAAAATTCATCCATCAGAGAGGAACGAATCAAATCCCCCTCACAGTAGACCCGAAGGGTGACTGTCTCCTGGTTGCTGCACCCGGAAAGCAGCCCAACGCAGGACAGCAGGAGGGCCGCCGCCAAAAGCAGGGAAAGGGTTCGTTTCATTCGCGTACCGCCTTTCGTGTCGTTTCAGTCGTGGAAAATTTCTCCGGCACCTGGGCCAGAGAGAACGCCGGGAAGTATTCCTCCACAAAGTCCACCCGGGGCACCTGCCAGTGCATCCCGTTCAGGTAGTTCAGTTCACCGGCGTCGGTCGTAAAGCGGAAGGTCAGCGACCAGCTCCAAAGGGCCTGATGCTTGCGGCCATACCGGCGGTTCACCTTCTCCGACCCGTACTTTCCATCCCCCAGCAGGGGAGCGCCGGCATCCGCCAGCTGCGCCCGTATCTGGTGGGTGCGGCCCGTCACCAGCTCGCACTCCACCAGGGAGAGGCTGCCCTTCGTGGCCAGGGTGCGGTACTCCGTCACCGCCGTCCGCCCGCCGGGCACCGGCCTGTGGGAGACGTAGACCTGCTTCTGCGCCTCATCCTTCCGGAGGTAACTGCGGAGTGTGCCGGAGGGGGGCTTCAAACGCCCCGCTGTCACGCACAGGTAGCGCTTGGACAGTTCCCTGTCCCGAATCTTCTGGTTCATCACCCGCAGGGCCTCCGCCGTTTTCGCGGCGATGACAATGCCACCGGTGTTCCGGTCAATGCGGTTGCACAGGGCGGGGGTGAAGGCCCCTTCCTGATAGGGGCTCCACTCCTTCTTCTGGTAGAGGTATGCCTGGATGTGGTTGATGAGGGTGTTTACCTTTTCCGTCTCATCCCCATGCACCACCATGCCCGCCGGTTTATTCAGCACCATGATTTGCCCGTCCTCATACAAGATGTCCAGCTTGGGCTTGAACAGCTGCAAAAAGGCGTTCTCCGGCGCGGGCTTTGCGAAGAACTCATCGTTGATATATAGTTGCAGTTGGTCCCCCACCTGTAGCCGGATATCCCGCTCCGCCCGTTTGCCGTTTACCTTCACCCGTTTCAGGCGGATGTACTTCTGGGCCAGGGGAGAGGGAAGTAAGGGGAGGTTTTTGGACAGCCAGCGGTCAAGCCGCTGCCCGGCGTCGTTTTTTCCGATCTCAAACTCTTTCATCGTTTGCTCCATGCATCTTTCAAACTGACTGTGCCACAAGTATAGCACGACTGGCGCAAAAAAACAATATCGCGCAGCGGTGTAAAATATGTTCCAAAGGTGAAAAAAGGGTTGACAAGGAAAAGAACTTGCGGTACAATACATCTTGTATCGTTATGTGAGGTGCAGTATGCGTCTGGAATTAAGCAACATCATTCATACGCCGGGGGCGGTGCTTCCCTTCGCCTTTGATTTGGATTTATCCGAATTGGACTTTTACGGCGAACACAGGCTGCCGGAACCGATTCATATTGAGGGCTCGGTGTACAACCGGGCGGAGATGCTGGTGTTTCAGGCGACGGCTACCACAAATCTGCATTTGCACTGTGACAGCTGCGGCAAGGCGTTTCAGCGGGTCGCCACAGTGGAGGTGGAGCATTTGCTGGTCACTGAGCTGGAAAACGAAGATGACGCAGACGACATGGAGCTGATCGTCCTGGACGGCACAACGCTGGATGTGGACGAGCTGATGCATGACGAGGTCATCCTCGCAATGGATACGAAGAACCTGTGCCGGGAGGATTGCAAGGGCCGCTGCCCCAGATGCGGCAAGGATCTGAACGATGGGCCCTGTGACTGCAAGCCGGAGCTTGACCCCAGGTTTGCCGTCCTCGCCAAACTGCTGGAACAGGACGAGTGAGTGAATAGCCCCACGCGGGCGGAAATGAGGAGGTGTCGTAAATGGCAGTCCCGAAGAGTAAGGTGTCCAAGGCAAGACGTGATAAGCGCCGCGCAAACTGGAAGCTGACCGCTCCCCAGCTGGTCAAGTGCCCGGAGTGCGGTGCATACCGTATGCCCCATCGTATTTGCCCTTCCTGTGGTATGTATGATGGCCGCTCCTATGCGAAGGTTGAGGCAAACGCTGACGTTGAGTGAGCCTGGCAATCGAGAGGAACGCCCGAAGAGGGCCGACTTCTCACCCTGCCGTGTACGGCTTTGTGCGCGGTGGCACAATCGCATAAGTGCAAAACTCGCACCGGTTTAGGATGCCATTGCATCCTGCCTGTGCGAGTTTTTCGTTTGGAAGCGCGCCCTGCATCCGGGCACGCTGACAGTGCGAAAGGGGGGGCTGACCAAAACGGTCAGCCCCCTTTTTGACTGTGTAGGCCCGGTATCAGCCTCACCGCACCCGGACAATGCAGCTTGCGCTGCTGCCGCCGGAGGTCACAGTGATGGTGCAGGTGCCGCTGCCTTGGGCGTAGACGCTGCCCCCGGCCGTGACTGTGGCTACGGCGGTGTTACTGCTGGACCAGGTGTAGGTGCCGTTGCCGCCGCTCACTTTCAGGGTGATGCCGTCGCCCACGTTGAGCAGGGTGATGTCTGTTTCATTCAGCGTCAGGGTGGAGGTGCTGCCGGTGTTTCCGGTATCGCCTGTGCTGCCGGTATCACCTGTACTGCCCGTGTCTCCGCTGCTGCCGGTGTCTGTCTTGCGGCAGTTGACCTTGCAGCTGGCGGTGATATCCCCGGCCCTGGCGGTGATGGTGCAGGTGCCACCAGAGACGTAGAGGACGTAACCCGCGTCGTTCACAGTGGCGACGCTTTCGTCGCTGGAGGACCACACCACCGTTCCTTCCCAGCCGGAGGGGGTAACGGTAGCCACCAGGCGGGTGCCGTCATTACCCACCAGCGTGATGTCCGTATAGTTCAGGCTGATGCCTGTGGCGACGGAAGTATCCACCGGCTCCTTGCAGGTCACGGCGCAGGCGGCCGTCTGCTCATCTGCTGTGGCGGTGATGGTACACTCGCCGCTGGCGACGTAAGTCACCTGACCGGCGCTGTCCACCTTGGCGACGTTTTCGTCGCTGGAGGCCCAGGTCACTTCACCGCTCCAGTCCTCTGGCGCTACGGTGGCTTCCAGCTGGGCGGAGCCGCCCTCCTCCAGGGTAAGCTCGGTCTTGCTCAGGGTCAGACCGGTGGCCGTGATAACCTCCGGCTCCGGTTCCACCTCGGAGGATACCTCAGGCTCCAAATCGCTGCCCTCGGATGCCGTCTGGGAGGCCTCCGGCTCTGCCGTCAAATCGCCGCTGGACATAGCTGCGGGCAGGCTGTCTGAACCCTCCCGCTGGGCGGCGATTTCCCCGGCAACATCTATGCCATAGACTACCAGCGCCACCACCAAAATCAGCAGCAGCGCCGCCAGAAGCCCCGTCACCAGCCTGGAAAAGCCTCCGCCTGTGCGGAAGCCGCCGCCGTATTTCGTGACCTCCAGCGCGCCCTCCTTGGCGGCGTCCAGGTTGGCGCTGGTTTCCTCGCCGCAATGGGGGCAAGTGCTTTCTGCAGCGTCATAGACCCCGCCGCAGTTCTTGCACTTAATCTGATTTTGTTCCGCTTGCTTTGTTTTCATAATACAGATCCTTCCTCTGTAACTCTCTTGATTCTATCAGTATCATACCGCGTTTTCCGGCAATCGTCAACTGAATTTGCAAGAAGTCTCCTCCAATCTCCGGTTTTCACCTTGACCGGAGGGCGGATTCTCATTATAATAAAAGGGAAACTGCGTCAGGCGTACTGCCTGACGAATCGGGAGCGGATAGCATGGGCAAACAGAAAATTACCGCCGAACTCATCGGCAAAAAGTATAGCGCGGCCATCGCCGCCTACGCTCGCCAGCTTGGGGACCCCAATCTGCGGCTGGACTTTACCCAGGAGGCGGACGCCTATTTCCGCCGCTGCGCCCTGGGGGTGTGGGCACATTCCGGCGGCGACATCGGGGAGGATCATGTGGCGGCCTATAACGCTATCTGCTCCGGCAAGCACGAGCCGACCAAGGCCCTGTACTTTGAGGTGGCTACCGGCGCGGCCTCGGCCCCGCCCTTTGCGCCTCCCGGCTTCTTCCCAGCGCTGGTGGCGGCTGACCGTGTCAGCCACCAGGACCGGGCCAGTCAGTTTGCCGACCTGTGTAATCTGCTGCTCCTGCTGTTCGCCTCGGTGGACGACCAGGTGACCTCGGAGGAGGCGGACTATGTGACGACCTGTGTGGACATCCTCAAAGCGTCCATTCAGAGCGATTCAACGGCCCGACCCGCCGCACCCAGGACTGATGCGCCCACGCCCGTTTCCGGTGCGCAGAAGGCTGCTCAGGCGACAGAAGGGGCAAAAGAGGAAGACGCCCAGCCGGAACCAACGGTGGAGGAGCTGCTGGCTCAGCTGGACGAGCTGTGCGGGCTGGAAAAGGTGAAAAAGGACGTGCGGAGCCTCATCAACCTGATCAAAATCCGCAACCTGCGCCAGGAAAATGGCCTGCCCGTGCCGGACATGAGTCTGCACCTGGTCTTTATGGGTAACCCCGGCACCGGCAAGACCACCGTAGCCCGGCTGCTGGCCAAGCTCTACAAAGCTATCGGCGTCCTGCCCCAGGGCCAGCTGGTGGAGGTGGACCGCTCCGGTCTGGTGGCAGGCTATGTGGGCCAGACGGCCCTGAAAACCCAGGAGGTCATTCAGAAGGCCCTGGGCGGCGTCCTGTTCATTGACGAGGCCTACGCCCTGGCCTCCGGTGACAGCGGGAACGACTTTGGTCAGGAGGCCATTGACACCATCCTGAAGGCCATGGAGGACCATCGGAACGAGCTTGTGGCCATCGTGGCGGGGTATCAGGGGCCAATGGCTCGGTTCCTGACCTCCAACCCGGGGCTGGAGAGCCGCTTCAACAAGTATTTCTACTTTGAGGATTACACCGGCCCCCAGCTGGAGAGCATCTTCCAGGGGATGTGCCGCAAGAACGGCTACACGCCGGAGGACGCGCTGAACAAGTACACGCCCGGCTTCTTCCAGATGCTGTATGACGAACGGGACTACAACTTCGGCAACGCCCGGGACGTGCGCAACCTGTTTGAGACGCTGGTCAGCGTCCAATCCGACCGGGTGGCGGCTTTAGAGAGCCCCACCAGGGAGGATTTGATGATCCTGACCCTGGCAGACTTCCGGCAGGCCGCCGGTGAGACGGAGCCGCCTGAGGGTAGCGTCAACGAGGGCCTGGCCCAGGTCCCCACCCCGACGCTGACATTGGTAGAGAAGGAGGGGCCGGATGCCGCTGTTTGACACCCACTGCCACTATGACGACAGCTGGTTTGACGCCGACAGGGAGGCCCTGCTGGCCTCTCTGCCTGCTCAGGGGGTGGAGCTGGCGCTGAATCCCGGCTGCAACCTGGCCTCCTCCCGGAAGGCGGTCTCCTACGCGGAGACCTATCCCCACATCTACGCGGCGGTGGGCTTCCACCCCTCCGACGCGGCGGACTACGACGACGAGGCGGAGGAGGCCCTGCGCCTCCTGGCCCGCCACGACAAGGTGAAGGCCATCGGGGAAATCGGCCTGGACTACTACTGGGCGGACTATCCCTCCCACGAGGTGCAAAAGGCCGTGTTCCGCCGTCAGCTCCGGCTGGCGGAGGAACTGGGGCTGCCCGTCATTGTCCACGACCGGGAGGCCCATGGCGACTGCCTGGCGGTGGTGAAGGAGTTCCCCAATGTGCGGGGCGTCTATCACTGCTACTCCGGCTCCCTGGAGGACGCGAAAACCCTGATTGCCCTGGGCTGGAACCTGTCCTTCACCGGCTCCATCACCTATAAAAACGCAAAAAAAGCGCCAGAGGTGATTGCCTGGCTGCCGGAGGACCGATTTATGATCGAGACGGATTCCCCCTATATGCTGCCCTACCCCAGGGAGAAGGGGGAAAAGCGGAACGACTCCACCAAGGTCATCCGGGTGGCCCGCCGCATCGCCGCGCTGCGGGGCATGGAGGTGGAGGAGGTCGTCTGCGTCACCACGGAGAACGGGAAGCGGTTCTTTGGAATACCATGAGGCGGCGGCAAAAAGCCGCCGCCTCATGAACGGTCAAAATGCGTTTGACAGCTTACTATAGATACTGTCGATGAGCTCGTTCAGTTCATCGATTCGTTCCTGCTGCTGCACGGCATACTCATCGTATGCCTGCTGGCGCTCCGCCTCTGCCTCCTGGGCCTCGTTCAGCTCTGCTGCCACCTCCGCAATGGTGGAGACACAAGCGTCGTCATATCCGGCGTACGTCTGCACCAGCTCCAGAATGCTGGCAACATAGCTCTCTGACATCGGCCCATTCCATACGCGCTCCAGGTCGAACAGCGTCAGCATGACGCACTTGTTGGCGTAGGTCAGGGCCAGCCTGCTGTTGATCGTCTCATTCACGGTCTGCATATAGGAATAATCGAAATAAATGACGCTTTCCTCATCGTCCCTGGCGTACCCCGCCAGGGGCGTTTCGTTATACACAGTGTAACCGATAAACCCATCCTCCAGCAGCAGTTGGATGTTCTCTGTGGTAGCATAGTCGGTTCGAAGGAGAAATACCCCCGTGTCCTCCATGCCGCGCTGCTCCAGCGCGTCTCGCACGGCGAGGACATCCTCATTGACCTCCGCCAAGAACGAATTTGCGAAGAGCATGATTTCCCAGCCGGTGCCAGCGGCGGCCTCCAGATAGCCCTCCAGCGTCTCCAAATCGTCTGTACAGTCCAAAACCAGTACAGGGGTGAATTGATACGTCTCCGCCGCCTCCCGGATGTAGGAGAGGTCAGAAACGGCTGACAGCTCAAACGCGATGACGAACCGGGCCGTTTCGCTGACGTAGGGGACAGCCGCCGCCATCTCCTCCAGCGCGCTTTCAATGGCCTCCAGCTCCTGCTCATAGGGCTGCGCCTCCGCCAGCACTTCCGCAGTCGCGTCGGCCTGCGCCTGGGCCAGCCTGCTGTCGCGGTAAAATGCGGCGAACAGGAATGTCGCCATGAGGATGGAGAGGAGCATACAGAGTATCGTTTTCAAGCGGTTCATGTTACGGTTCCTTCCTGCGCTGCCGCGGCTTGCTGACGGCTCCGCGCAGCTTGTAGGCGGCCCAGCGGAGCGGGTAAATCAGGTTCCAGGCCGCCACATAGCGCCGATACCAGCGGTTTGACACGGGGAAGGTTTTCCCGTTCCGCGTGATTTCCGTCACCACGCCCAGCACCCAGTCCTTGGGCACCCGCTCCAGGCCACAGCGGTTGTCGCCCCGTGTGTAGTAAAACTCCTTGTCAACACGGATGATGCGGTGCATCACGAATTGACCGGTGGGCCGCCGGTACAGGGGCAGGTCGTTCTCCTTTAAGTCGCCCTCTGCCCGGACGACGAGCACCTGGGTCCTGCCGGTGTCCAGCAGCGGGCGCATACTGTCCCCGCTGGTCAGGGCCAGCACCGGCCTGCCGGAGCGGACCTCCCGCGCCAGGGCGGACGACAGCTCACTCATCCAGGAAGCCCGCCTCCCGAAGCTGCGTGACGACCCGATGCACATCCGCCGCGACGCGCTCTCTTGGCGCGTCATATTCCTGTAGCATAGCGTCTACGATGCTGCCCTCGGTGGTGTCCGTCAGCAGCTGGCGGAAGATGAAGTCCGCCGTCTCGTTGTTCCGAATCATGCCGTGGAAGGTTTTGGCCGCTTCGCCGGTGGCGATGGCCATATGCTCCCCGCCGGCGCTGTGGGTCATAAATCCGTCTTTTAATTTCATGGTATCTTTCCTCCGTTCATGCCCTGCCAGGCCACCAGGGCGGCCGACCGCTCCATGTTGCAGCCCAAGGCGTACAGCGCGACGCCCCCAGCCAGCCGGTCGAGCAGGGTCAGGGTCTTCTCCATCGCCGCCGGGTCGTCGGGACGGTACGCCTGCTGGAGCAGCATAGGGTACGCCGCCCCCGCTGTCAACGGGGTGATGTGGTTTGTTGCGTCCCGGCTCAGGATGCAGATAGCCCGCAGCGGCACGGCAATGTTCGTGCTCAGGCGGTGCTTTCCGTCCCAGGGGGTGCCGTAAACGGTCACGCCGCCGGGCGTGAGCTTCAGCAGCGGCTTATCGTCGTTCACCATGACGGCCCGCGGCCCGAACATCTCCCGCCAGAGGCGGGCGTGGGTGGACTTGCCGGTGCCGCTCCTGGCGGTGAACAGGTAGCCCGTGCCGTCCACCGCCACGGCGGAGCCGTGGAACAGCAGGGTGTCGTAATCCAGTAGCGCCACGGCGATTTTGCGGTAGACCGCCAGGGTCTCCAGATAATCGTCGGAGAAGCGCCGGACGGGGATGCCCTCCAGCGCATCCTCCCGGGCGGACTTCTCCCGCTCATAGTCGATGTCCGCCTGGGTGGCGGTCACGGTGAACGCCGCCGGGGCGTCCGTCCGGTAGTCCAGACAGTAGGTTTGCAGATAGGGGTAACGCGGGCGCAGCCCTATGACGCAGCCCGCCAGTTCAATGTTCAAGGGGCAGCCCTCCTGCATGGGGAAGGGGCAGGCAGATGATACTGCCTGCCCCCTGTGGTTTCTTGTTAAGATTGATTTTCTTACTCTGTATCGGTTAGACTTTTCAGGAAAGCGGTTTGGTATTGACGCCGCTTGTTGCAATCACGTCATCCACGGAAAAATTGATTACTTCCACATGAGGTTCCTCATATGATTTAATCATAATTTTTCAACTCCTTTTCAATTTCAGTTAGACTTAGATGTAGTAGCATCGTAATAGACTTTTGCAGCCTCGCAATAACTCACAATAGCGTCTGCCATAGTAGTTTCGGTACTATTTCCAGCGTAAGCAGTTTTATATGCAGCCAGGAAAGAACTAATGGAGATATTATTCTCAGTACCGTTCCAACTGAAGGTGTTATTTGTCACCGTTACAGCATCGCCATTTTTCAGAAGCGTTACGGTCAAGTCAGATTCATATTCGTATGCGTAGTAACCGGTATAACGAACGATATAGTAGTCATTGAAGGTCGAGAAGTTTTCCGCTTCTGCATAAATTTTACCATCAACAAATTCGTAAACATCTGCTTGGCCATCCCCCTTCGCAATACTCAGGGTATAGTCTGCAATGCTGCTGCTGTCTACGTCATCCTTAGAAATCCAGAAATTCATAGCCAGAGAGTTTGCCAGGGTCATGTTTACCGACATATTGATAGAAGCGGTAGCTGTCTTTAGTTGCACCGTCCAGGTACCATCACCATTATCGACCGCTTCATAACCTTTCGCAACATATGCAGAGGGATCCGTATTATAAGTGCCGCCGATAAGGGGAATCGAAGCGGCGGAAGTGGTTCTATGATAAATGGCGGTGCCGTCCTCGGTATCTGTGGTAGAAATTGTTCCGCCGGACACGGAAATTGTTACATACTGAGTGTAGTCTGTTCCGTTGCCCTGCAAATCAGCTTCGAAAATACCATAGTAACCAGAAAGGGAACCATCGGTAATCGTCACAGTGACGGCCTGCTTGGTTGTATGCTGAACAACGGCAATCGCTGCGCCGACCGTTGTTGTGCCGTTATCGTTTCCGCTCTCTTCAAAGGTACCACTTTCAGCCGTACTTGTAATGGTACCGCCATTCACGGTCAGGCTACCTGCACGGATTTCAATGCCGGTGCTGGTTCCGGTGATAGTACCACCATTGATAGTTGTAGTGCTGTCCATTGCCGGAAGGTACATACCGGTTATGCCGGAAATAGTGCCGCCGTTCACTGTGATATCAGTATAGTGAGTGTTACCATTAGTAGAAACACCAAAGGTAGCGCCGCTGATTGTGCCACCGTTTACAATCAGTGTGCTTGGATTGTCAGCACTGTTACCTTCCCAAACAGTAATTCCCACATATCCGCCTGCAACAGTGCCGCCATCAATTGTAGCGGTCGCACCGTCATTAACAGATATTCCGCAGGTAGAGGCTTGCCAGAGAACAAAGTTGTTCATGTCTACCGTTACAGTGCTTTTCACGACAGCAGTTCCGCTTACGGTCAAAGCAGCCGACGTTCCGGAAACATATACACCGCTATAATATCCACTAACGGTGCCGGAGTTAATGGTTACAGTTCCGTTGGTCAGGATTCCACAACCCATGTCGGAACTTTCAATCGTACCGGTTGCTCCAGAGCTACTATCTTTAACAGTTAAGGTTGCACCAGAAGCAACATCAATCAAATAATAGATTGTATTGCCCTCACCGCGGGTAATCGAGTAACCATTTAAATCAATCGTTACTTCACCACTGTTAAGAACATACGATTCCGTCAATGCGTAGTCCTGAGTAAGCGTGATAACGCCATTAACTGCCTCAGGCAGAGTAACAGACGTTTCATCGTCCTCATCCAGGCCAATCATTGCAATGCCCGCATTGGAATTGGATTCCGATGCGACTGTGTCCACATCATCTGCGGCAGTAGGCTCGAGCGCTGTGGCTTCACTTAATAATTCACCTGATGCATTTGTCGCATAGGCAGGATACACAGCCAGCGAAAACGCCATCATCAGCGCCAGCACCATGCTAAGCGCCCGTTTCCATGCTTTTGCTTTCATTTACTTTTTCCTCCAAACAAAATGGATTTTATCCTTTCGGATAATTGCAGATACGGCCCCGTTGCGGGCCGTCGTTCGCGCACGCTGGTGCGCAGGTTCGCCTCATGTACCGTTCAACACCTGCCTCTCTGCTTGCGCTTGTCCGTCCTCTGGTGTGCCTGCAAGGCGCCGCACGCCGAAGAATAGGGCTGCTCCGTTCAGTTTTCACTATGATTGTCACTATCATGTTCACGATAGCCATAACCATAGCGTTTATAGTTACCGCCGCCAGCGTTTATAGTTACCGCCGCCTACCGGGGCGTTGGTATAGATGTAACCCAGAATGTTTGCATCAGCCAACGCCAGCTGCTCCAGCATTTCAGAGATCGCTCTGTATCCCGAACTTCTGTGCCTGATAGCCAGCAGGAAACCATCCACTTTTTTCGCCAGAATCGCCGCGTCGGCCACAGTGGTCACCGGCGGCAGGTCGAGGAAGATATAATCAAACTGCTCCCGCGCCTCTTTCAGCAGCCCGTCCATCCCGGCGGAGGACAGCAGCGCCGTGGCGTCCGGCGGCAGCGTGCCGGAAGGGAGGACGCAGATGCCCAGGTCGGTCATGTGCCGGACGGGGCATTGCTTGCCCACCAGCAGGTCGCTGAGGCCGGGCATACCCTGGATGCCCAGCTTCGCCGCGACGGTGGGCAGGCGCAGGTCGCAGTCCATCAGCAGCACCCGCTTCCCCACCTGGCCAAAGGAAACGGCCAGGTTCAGGAGGACGGTGCTTTTTCCCTCACCCCGGGAGGAGCTGGTGATGCCGATGACCTTCGCCCCGTCCCCCGGGAGGGAGAAAATCACGTTTGTCCGCAACGCCTTATAGGCTTCGCTCACCGCGAACGGAGTATCCGCACCCAGAATGTAGTCAGAGGAGTGCTGCCGGGCTGCTTCATCGCGTTTTCCTGTTTCCTCTTGCAGCGTAGCCATATCCAGCATAGTATCCATATCTCCCTGTTCCAGCTTCTGTAATATCCGGGATGGAGCCCAGATTCACCAGGTCAAAGTGGGCCTCCACATCGTCCCGGCCCTTCACCTTGTCGTCCATCAGCTCCCGCAGCATCACCAGGCCGCACGCCAGGGCCCCGCCCAGCAGCATGGCAATCAGGACGTTTTTCAGATAGTTGGGCTGATAGTAGGTGGTGGGCATTTCCGGCGTGTCGATAGCCTGCACGGAGCTTCCCTCCACGATGCGGGCGATTTCGGTGGCGGCAATGTCCATCAGCGCTGTCCCGCAGCTGTAGGCGGTCCTGGGGTCGGTGGTGACGATATAGACCGTCACCACGCCGCTGTCCGTATTCACGCTGGTGGAGATCGAAAGTTCACTCTCAGTCACATCAGCCTGCTCCGCGACCTGCTTCTTAATGCTGTTGCTGCCGATGACATCGGCGGCGGTTTCCGCCAGGTATTGGGAGGCGGCAATGTCGCTGGAGGTGATGGAACTGATATTGGTAAGGGTGGAGTTGTTGACATATATACTGAAATATGTTTGATAGGTCGGCGTAACAGCCGCCTTGGTGATGATGTACCCCGCGCAGCCGAAGAACAGCGTCACCGCGAAAATCAGCCACGCCTGTTTCCACAGGGCGCGGAGCAGGGCCAGCAAATCTATCTCTATCTCATCGGAGTGCGGGGCTTGCTGCTTTGTGGGGTGTTGTGTCTCGTTCATACATCGGATTCCTTTTTCTGCTGAAATGGAGGGCAGGGGACAGGCAATAACTACAACTACGAAAAGGCTACCATTGTAATTCCCTGCGCTGACTGGCGCAGGAACCGTGCCGATTGCACAAAACAATATCCGAAAAACTACTAGATTGAATAAGCCCTCAAATAATTTACGGCCTCGCGTGCTTTGCAGCTACTCCGTGCCACCTTACCTATTAGCTATTGTATCATACGAATACGCAAAAGGGAAGGGCAAATTTGCAAATTATCACAAAAATTTTCAGAGGTTTTCCGGCAAATTTACACCTGCGGGGCGCATCGATTCATATATCACACTCAGAGGGCCCGCGCGCCGCAGCACCCTAAATCGCAGGAAAAAATTTCTTGACAAACGACCCGTCCCGTACTATAATAAGTCCTGTTGATTGGCTTGGACGATTAGCTCAGCTGGCTAGAGCATCCGCTTGACGTGCGGAAGGTCACAGGTTCGAATCCTGTATCGTCCACCATGCTTTTCCTCTTTCCATGCAATAATGGACGATTAGCTCAGCTGGCTAGAGCATCCGCTTGACGTGCGGAAGGTCACAGG
>JAJBUK010000079.1:0-27108 GCA_020860385.1 Clostridiales bacterium | reverse complement strand
TTCGAATCCTGTATCGTCCACCAGAGCAGGCTCTGTGTTGGTGTGTTACACCTTCACAGAGCCTGTTTTTTCTGTCCCCGCCTGAACGAAAACGGGGACAGCCTGGTTCGCCGGTCACAGCTTTTTCAGCGAATCGGCCTCAACGCTGAGCTTCTTATGATTTGTTATCCCTTTGTAAATCAGCCGGTACACATACCCCACAGGCAGCAGCCATTTGTGGCGGTAGAAGAAGGGGTAGTATTCCCGGAAAAACGCAACATCCGGGAATAGCCGCTTCCAAATATAGCGCAGCTTTGTCTGCGCGGTGATGGTTTGCCCGTCCTGCGCCAGCCCCTTTAGCTGGTTGCGCACAGTGTTCTGAATGGTGCCGTAGGTGCCGGAGCTTGCGAAGCCGAACAGCAGTTCCAATGCGCCTTCGGACAGGGAGGCGGGGGAAAACTGCTCCGGCTGTGCGAACAGCTTCTGGCTGAGGCCGCGCAGCGCTTCCTCGAATTCGGCAATGCCAAGTTTTCCCAGTTCCTCCTGAATATAGCCCCGGTTCAGCGTATCCCCCTTCGCCTGATTATACACATAGCAGTCCAGCAGCGTGCGCAGGCCGGTGCCGCCGCCGCTGTGGTGCTTGCAGGCGTGCGTGGTGATGTAGATATAGCAATCCTCATCGCTGAAGCGATAGCCGTATTTCGTTCCGGCCTGGGGGAGGAGGCGGTCTTTTACGTTATGATAATACGCTTGCCACACGGGATCGTGCATCGCGCCAAACAGCGCCGTATGCAGCTCAAAGTTATAGACCGGCTTCTTGTGATAGGCATCGTGATTGCCCGTTTGGTAACTCTCAGCCTCATATCCTCTGGCGATAAACCAGTCGTGCACCTGCGTTTGATAGGCGGCGTCAAAGAGGATATCATTGTCCGCCATCTGGCGCATTCCCAGCTTTGGATACAGGTCTTTCATCAGGATGCCCTTCAACGGCAGATACCAGATGCCATTTTCCTCTAAAAAAGTCAACACCTGCTCCCGCTCCACATCAAATAACAGCGTTTTATAGATGGCCTGGTTCTTTTCTTCCACCCATTTCTGAACTGGTTCTGTCTCCGGCAGCTTGCCCCCGTAAGCGTCCTCCAACGCCATGCAGGAGATTGCGGCCAGACTGTGGCTGTGGCTTATGGCATGCACCAAGGCCAGATCCATCCTCTCGACCCGCTCCAGCGCCGGAGTGACTCCGTTTACCGCGCAGCCTGTCAGATAGATCAGGTCATAGGTTGCCGCCCGCTGCTCATCAGGTGTTGTTTTGCTGTTTTTTGCACTCATGTTTTACACTCCTTTTTGCGTTTCCTGTACGGTTACCGCAGCGCCGTCTCCCATGAACAGGACTACCCGGTCACAAATCTCCAGCACCGCGGGCCGATGGGTCACAATGAGTACGGTTTTATCCGTCATGGCTCTGAGGTTCGCCAGCAGCTTTGCCTCCGTTGCTTCGTCCAGGGAACTGGTGGCCTCGTCCAGCATCAAAATGGGATGCTCAGAGAAGACTGCCCTGGCAATCGCGATGCGCTGCATCTGCCCTTCGGACAGTCCGGCGCCATGTTCACCCAGCATGGTATCCAGCCCATGCTCCAACGTGTCCACAAACTCATCCGCGCAGGAAATTTCCAATGCCAGCCGCAGCCGCGCTTCATCCTGCATGGCCTCTGCGTCCCCGAAAGCGATTACCTCCCGAATAGTGCCGGAGAGCAGCTGATTGCCCTGCGGAACATAGGCAAACAGGCCGCGGTACCTGGCGGACAGCGGCGCTTTCCCATTTGCGGTATACAGATATCGTTCCCCGCTGTCAAGGGGATAGAGGCTCATCAGCAGTTTCAGCACTGTGCTTTTCCCGCAGCCTGAGTGGCCGGTGAAGGCCACATAGTCCCCCTTTTGGACGGTCAGGTTCAGCCCGGAAATAACGGTAGGGGAGTTTCCGTCGCTGTGATAGGTGAATCCCGCATTCGCAAGACCAATAGAGACGAGTTCATTTTGGTAGAATAGCGCAGCTTCCCGTTCCGACAGCTGTGGTTCCGGGGAATCCTCCTCGTAGTCCTCTGCCTCCATCAACCGCTCCGCGCTTGCCAGCATTGCGTAGCATTTGGGGAGATAACCGGTGATATTGGCGAAGGGGGACTGTATCTGGCTGATGAGCTGCAATACTGCCGTAAAGGTACCATAACTCATTGTGCCGACTAAAATGCCGTAGCCGCAGTATACCGCGCCCAGCACATAGGCTCCGCTCATCACGGCCCCAAAGCCAATGTTGCACAGATTGGAGAAGCGGTTCCGGCTCATGCGGGCCTGCCGGTGCTCGGCCATCTTTTCCGCAGCTTCCTGCTCCGTCTGCTCCGCCTTGCCAAAGGTGCGGACGATCAGCATGCTGGAAAGCCGTTCCGTCAGGAACACCCGCAGCCGCCCATCGGCTTCCTGGATACGCTTATGGAGCCGTTTCAGGGTCTTTCGGAAGGCGTAGGTCAGCAGCACCAGTATCAAACCGCCAGGCAGGATGACGTAGGCCAGCGCGGGCATCAGGTAGAGCAGCAGCGCAAGCGCACCCACCAGCTTCACAAGCATCCCCATCACTTCCGGAAGAATCGTGGCAAGACCGTCAGATACCACGGCAGTATCCGAAGTCAGGCGGTTCATCCATTCGCCAGAGTGAACGGCGGTGACAGCTGCATAATCCTTCCGCAGGAGCATGGAGAACAAGCGATGCTTGAAGCGGTTTTCCAGGGACGATTTTGCGGCTTCCGTCAAATGACGATTGACCGCCAGCAGTGCCAGCTGCGCTGCCAGAAGCAGCAGTAGGGAGGCGGAGTATCGCCAGAAGCCCACGGCGGTTCCGGCTACGGCGCAGTCTATAATGCCCCGCAGCAGCCAGGCCGACAGGACGGAGCAGATGCCGAGCGCAGTCTGCACCAGCGCCATCCAGAAGATGCTCCATTTGTCGCTGGCTGAGACGCTCCACAGCCAGCGGATCGTATCGATGTTATGCTTTTTCATAGTCTGACTCCTATCCGCCAACCGCTGTATATAACTACTAAAATAAAAAGACTACAGATGCAAAAACAACCTGCCGGAAACATTCTGAGCGGCTGGCAGGGGGGCGGCTGGCCGTTTATTGGTCAGCCGTCCTCCCAGTGCGCAAGGGATTCTGTTAAATCTCCTTCATCCTGGTAGCGATGGCGTGAATCACAAAGGGGATGAACACGGTGATGAGGGCAGCGTAGCCCAGATAGGCGTAGCCCTGTTTCACCACGGCCATCAGGCCGAACTGAGCGATACCCCAGGCGATGGCCACGAAGATGGCGGTGGCCACAGCCATGCGGACCATGTGGCCCTTCTTCCGGGCGGTCTCGTCCGCCTTGCGCCGCTCGATGGCGTTGACGCACCGGGCCACGATACCGGCGATCATGTTCACGCCGGTAGAGATGGAGCCGAGGATGATGAGGATGGAGATAATGGGTGTCAGGACAGCCGCGCCCACGCCGTTCTGCACCAGCACCAGCATGGGGACGGATGCCTCCGCCATCTCTGCCACATACATGACGGCCAGCATACCGATGATGGACAGCTCCATGGAGAGGAAGTTCACCACGAACATACCAATGGCGGCCCGGTCGATTTGCTTCACATCGGTCACCGGCTCCATGTGCTGATACATGACGGAGACGGAGGCCAGCTGGAACAGGAAGTACAGGAAGGCCATCCACAGGGCCGGGCCGAAGGCCCCAGTCTCGGTGGAGCCCGCCACCATCTGCCCGGAGAGCATATTGCTGATGGCGGCAGAGATAGAGGACCACTGGGCGATAATGTTGGGCACCAGCACCGCCACCAGACCGATGATGATGAGGACGGAGAGGGTGGAGGCGGCGGTGCGCACTACGTTGGTGCCGTACATGGCCACAAAGAAGATGAACACGGCCACGATGAGGGTACACAGCCAGTAGGGGATGTTCGTCAGGGTGTTCAGGGTGGAGCCGCCGGTAGCAAAGGCTGCGGCGGAGGCGGTGCCGATCATAATGAGGTAGCAGATCTCAAACAGGTTGGACATCACCGGGCGGGTCTTCCCGTACAGGCTGTCGGAGAAGGAGCGGTAGTCATAGGTCTTGTGCTTGTAGGCATAGCGCATACCGTACCAGAAGAACAGGGCGTACAGCCCCTGGCTCAGCACCGGCAGGATGAGGCACCAAATGCCGTAGTTGATGAAGTACTGCTTGATTTGTGCGCCGGAGGCAAAGCCGCCGCCGAACTGGGTGGTGAAGGCGACGAATGCGATGCCCATGGCGAGGGGCATTTTGCTCTTGTCCACCCACAGGGACTTTTGACTGCTCATGTTGGATTCCTCTCTTTTCTTTTTGATGTGGTTTGATTGGTTCCCCGGCGGCGGGCCGGAAGAGGGAACAGGTCATTTGTTGAACTCGATGATTTTGCCAGGGTTCAAAATCAGGTTCTCGTCAAAGGCCAGCTTGATGGCCTTGTAAAGCTGAATCATCCGGGGGCCGACGAATTCCTTCAAATACTCCAGACGTCCGTTGCCGATGCCATGCTCACCTGAGAGCTGGCCCCCCAGCTGTTTGGACAGGGCGTACAGTTCGGTCAGGCAGGCGTGGGTGGCGCTCTCCCATTCCTCGTCGGACATCTCCGGGCCGCGGAGCAGCTCAGTGTGGATGTTGCCGTCGCCGCAGTGGCCGCAGGGCTCCACCCGTACCCCGTGGGACAGGGCGATGCGCTTGGCGTCCTTCACATACTGGGCGATGCAGGAACGGGGCACCACCACGTCGCACTCCTCCTGGGAGATGGAGTCCGCCTTCATGCCCTCCAGGATACCGCCCCGCACCTCCCAGACGGAGGCCGCCCGCTCCGGGGTGTTGGCAATGGCGCAGTCGATGGCCCCGTTGGCCAGGGCGGCTTCCGCCGCCGCCTCCACCGCCGCGTCCAGCTCGCTCTGGCTGGAAGCGTCGTACATGACGATCAGCACCGCTTCGCCTTCCTTGACGGGCAAGGGCTTGTTCAGGTTGCGCTCCACAATGTCGATGAGCTCCCGCTCCAAAAACTCAATGGCGGTGGGGACGAAGGGCAGCTCCAGCACCTTGGGTACCATGTCCGCGCACTCCTCCAGGCTATGGAAGGGCATCACCAGGGTACAGGTGCAGTTGGGGGCAGGCAGCAGCTTTAGGGTCACTTCGGTGAGGATGCACAGCGTCCCCTCGGAGCCGATGACCAAATCCTTGATGTCATAGCCGGTGGTGTTCTTCACCACGTTGGAGGAGAACCGCTCGATGGAGCCGTCGGGCAGCACCGCCTCGATGCACCGGACGAAGTCTCTTGTCAGGCCGTATCGGACGGCCTTCATCCCTCCGGCGTTGGTGATGACGTTGCCGCCGATGGTGGCGGTTTTCTCTCCGGGGTCCGGGGGATAGAACAGCCCCTCCGCCGCTGCGGCGGCCTGTACGTCCAGCAGCAGCGCGCCGGGCTGGCAGGTGATAGTCTGGTTCTTGTGGTCAACGGGGTAGATTTTGTTCATCCGCATGATGGAGAGCATAATGCCGCCATACTTGCAGTTGGAGCCGCCGGCAAGGCCGGTGCCGCCGCCACGCACCACCACGGGGATGTTCTCGGCGTTGCAGTAGGCCATGATGTTGGAGATTTCTTCCTTGTTCTCCACCTCCACATATAGCTCCGGAGGATAGGTGCCGTAGTTGGGCATTTCGTCATGGTAATATTCGCTGGCGATCTCATCGCCCACCGCCACCCGCTCCGGCGCGGTCATAGCCCGAATAGCGTCAAAGTCCGCCTCGGTCATCTTCTTATAAGGGAATGCCATCGGTCAGTCCTCCTTTCGGTTGCGCAGCAGCTGGGTGAGCTGGGGCACCACCTGATACAGGTCGTCCACAATGCAGTAGCTTGCCACGCCGAAAATCTGGGCGTTGGGGTCGGTGTTGATGGCCACAATGGTCTCCGCCCCGCTCATGCAGGAGGTAAACTGAATGGCCCCAGAGACGCCGCAGGTAATGATGAGCTTGGGCCGGACGGTGTGGCCGGAGAGGCCGATTTGATGGAGCTGGTCGCCAATGCCCTGCTCCACCATGGGCCGGGAGAAGGCCAGCTGGGCCCCAAGGGCCTCCGCCAGCTGACGGCACAGCTCCAGCCCCTCCTCGTTCCGTACGCCTCTGCCAACGGCCACAATGCGCTCCGCTTCCTCGATGGTTTTTACCTTTTCAATCAGGGTGGAGGCCAGAACGGTGATGCCGGAGCGGGTCATGTCCTTGCTCACCTGGCACAGCGTTACCTTGCCGGTGGGCTGGGATACCCTGACGGCCCTGTCCATGACCCGATAGCGGACGGTGGCGAACTGGGGGCGGGAGTGAGTAATCAAAATCTGGGCCATGATGTTGCCGCCAAAGGCGGGACGAATCTGCACCATGTCCGTGTTGGGCTGAATATCCAGGGAGGTGCAGTCGGCGGTCAGCCCGGTGTGGAACCGGGTGGACAGCCGGGGCGCCAGGCTCCGGCCCAGGGCGGTGGCCCCGATCAGCACGGAGGAGGGCTTGATGTGGGCGATGCAGTCGGCCACGGCGTCGGCGTAGCAGTCCGCCCGGAAGCCTTCAAAACCGGCGTCCTCATAGACGAACACCTCGTCCACGCCGTAGGGCAGCAGCTTTGCCGCGTTCTCGGCAGTGCCCGGGCCGCCCACGATGACGCAGTTGACCTTATAGTTCACCTTGGCGGCCAGCTTTCGGGCCTCGCCGATTAGTTCATAGGCCACGGGATGAATGTCGCCCCGTTCCTGCTCCACATAAATCAGGAAATCCCGCCAGTCACTCTTGTCGATAGCGTCTGCCTTCTGCTCAAAGGTGATGGCGCGCTGGGGGCAGGAACGCACACAGACGCCGCACATCCGGCAACTGTCCGCCACCTGGATGCTCCGCTCCCCCATGGAGAGGGCGCCGAAGGGGCAGCGTTCGATGCACTTGCCGCACAGGTCGCACCGCGCCGGGTTAAATTGAATGAAATTCATGCCGCACCCTCCTTAAATGACCTTTTTCGACACCAGCAGGTCAAAGAGCTGCTGCGCCTTCTCCTGGGGGCTGCCCTCTAAGTAGACCTGCTTGTCTCCCACGGGAGGGGGGAACATCCGAGCCACGCTGGTGGGGGAGCCCACCAGCCCGTATCGGCTCAGGTTCTGGTCGGGCAGGTCCGCGAAGGACAGGTACCGCACTGGGCGGCCCTGGGTCTGCTTTTTCAGCCGATAGGAGGGCAGGCGGGGGACGCACATATCCTTGTCCACCGTAATCAGGCAAGGATAGCCCATCTGAGAGAGTTGGGTGACGGCTCCCAGTTCCTGCCGCACCTGAATCGCCTCGTCGGTGGCGGATACGATTTCAGACACCCACGCGCAGTGGGGGATGCCCAGATGCTCCGCAATGGCGGGGCCTACCTGGGCTGTGTCGCCGTCGGTGGTCTGGCGGCCGCAGAGGATCAAATCTGCCCCTCCAGCCACCCGAATGCCCTGGGCCAGGGTGTAGGAGGTGGCCAGCACGTCCGCTCCCGCGAATTTCCGGTCAGACAGGATGATGGCATCGTCCGCCCCCATGGTATAGGCGTCCTTCATCATCTCCTCCGCCTGGTCTGGTCCCATGGTCAGCACGGTGACGGTGCCGCCCAGCTGCTCCCGCAGCTGTAAGGCCGTCTCCAGGGCGAAGAGGTCATAGGGATTCGTCCGCGTCTTGGAGGTCAGGCGCTTCATGGCCCCGGTTTCCGGGTCGATCTCCACCTGACTGGTTGCGGGAACCTGTTTCATGCAAACGATAATTTTCATAGGCAACTCCTCGGTTTCTCTCCTTGTGTAGTACCATTCCGCGTAAGGCGGCAAAAATGCAGCTTCTTCTTGCAACATTTTCGACTATAGTAACATATTTTCTACGTTTTGACCAGCCCCTTTTTGCAAATTTGTGCAAAATTATCGGGTCTCCCTTGGTTGAATGAAAGTTTGCCATCACTTCAACTGTGCGGCAACGCTCCCCGTGTGGCCGCCGGGCATGCACGGAAAAGGCCCTGCCCGGTAAGGGCAGGGCCTGAGAGTCAGTTGTAGCTTGTCTTTCCGGTTGCGTCGTATCAGGCGGCGTTTGCCTTGCGCTTCTTCAGGAAGCGGATGATGAGGTAGGCTTCCCCAGCCACCAGCAGCACGCCAACGATGGCATCGACAGCGTAGAAGGTGGTGACCCAGCCGGGGGTAGAGAAGTTCCGCTCATCCATGGCGCTGGAGTTTGCCAGGCTATAGAGGATGTTGTGAGCGGCGTTCCGCATGGCAATAACGGTGTTGGCATCGCTTGTGTCGGAAACAAATGCCTTGGTGTCGCCGGAAGAGGACAGCATCTTGTCGCCCCCACCCGGATGGCAGAATCTGCCAGCATATAGCCATCGTCAGTACCGTGGAACCAGTCGGACACAGTGGAGCCTACGAAGCCCCACTCATCCCGGAGAACCGTCTGGAGCAGATCCTCACAGGCACCGGCCCAGACATTCCCGATATAGTTAAAGGCAGTCATGGCGTTGTCGGCGCCGCCAATCTTGACGGACATCTCGAAGGACTTGAGATAGATCTCACGCATGGCCTGCTCATTGCACCAGGTGCAGAGCATAGAACTGCGGTTGATTTCAGAATCGTTGAGGGCGAAATGCTTGATGTAGCACTGGATGCCATACTCCTTGGCACCGGATACTTCGCTTGCACCCATCCAACCGGAGAGCACGCCGTCCTCGGAGTAGTACTCGAAGTTACGGCCAGAGAAAGCGGTGCGGTGGATGTTCATGGCTGGGCCGTACCAACCCACCACGTTCATGTCGTTGTACTGCTGACCCATCATCTGGCCACGCTGATAGGCCAAGTCCTTGTTCCAGGTGGCGGCAATCATGGTGGCACAGTTGAAGGCGGTGCCAGACTCTCCGGTATAGTTGTTGGAAATAGCAGCGGGGCCGTCGCACTCGATGGTGGCGGGGAGGCCGATGGAGTCCACTTTGGCGTTGGCGTATCCACCGGTGCCAATCAGTTGATTCATCTCATCCACGGTCAACTCGTCCAGCAGGTCGTCCCATAGGGGGTCGTCATAGTCCAGCCCCACCATATCCTGAATGGTCAGGCCGTTGCTTGCGCCTGTGGTGGGCATGACTGCGTCCGGGTCATCATACTCGGAGGAATCATAGGTGTTCTGGCTATAGAAGCCGTCCAGGACAGTCTCTGTCATGGTGTAGTCGGTGGGGGCTGCGGTGGCCTCGGCATAGTTGGCAAAGCCGTCTGCCCGGCTCAGGTAAGTCACATCGCCAGCGGCGTAATCAAACTGGTTGGTAGCTACAACGCTGTCAGTGGAACGTGCGCCGTCATTTTCATCATTATAAATGATGTCGCTTGCCAGAGTGACGGTGCGGCTGTCGATGACGGTATGAGAATCGGAGCGAATGCTGACCTCATAGTCACCCGCATCCAGCACATAAGCGCCGCCCTCGGCCTTGATGCCGGAGTAGTCATAGGAGGCCATATCCTCCCAGTTGACGGAAATGGTAACGGTTTCGGAGGTGCCAGGCTCCAGCAGGCTGGTCTTGGCAAAGTCCACCAGGTTGACAGAGGACTTCTCAATGCCGCCGTTGGTATAAGGGGGCGTGTAATAAACTTCCACTACGCTCTTGCCTGCCACATCGCCGGTGTTGGTGACGGTGACGGTCAGAGTGATGGCAGTACCGTCGTCCTGAATGTCGGTGATTTCCTGGTCAAAGGTGGTGTAGCTCAGGCCGTAGCCGAGGGGAACTGCACGGTGGCGTCATAGTCGATGAGGCCCTCCTCAGCGGCAGTCTCATAGAATTTATAGCCCACATAGATGCCCTCTACATAGTTGTTGAAGGACACATAGGCGCTGGAGGCGGTGTCGATCGCCACCAGTTCCTCGGAATCGTCATAGATGAAGCTGCCCACATAGTTGTAGGCCGGGGAGCTTGTCAGGTCGTACACGTAGGTATCCACCAACTTGCCGGAGGGGTTGACTTCACCGTTCAGCACCTTGCCCAGGGATTCAAACCCGGTCTGGCCGGGGCCAGCGATCCACACGGCGGCGGTGATGGAGTCATACTCCTCCAGGAAGCCCAGCTCCATGGCGTTGGCGGAGTTGATGACCACGATGACGTTGTCAAACTCCTCGCACACCCGCTCCAGCATGGCCTCCTCGCGGTTGCTCAGCTCCAGATAGGACTTGTCCGGGTCAACGTCATCAGCATAAGCGGTGTAGCGGACGCCGGTGGAACCATAAGCGCCGCCCTCTACGAAGGTATCCTCGTCCGAAATGCTGGTGGGCAGGTCAGCGCCCTCGCCACCGGAGCGGGCAATCACCACAACGGCAGTATCGGAGAACTCTGTAGCACTCTCAAAGATACCCGCTTCTTCATACTCAGCAATGGTGGGTTCGGGGATGGTTCAGTCCTGGCCGTTCATGCCCACGGTGGGCCGCTCGTCCAGGAACTCAGTATAAAAGTCAGAGATGGTGGTGTTCAGCTCAAATCCGGCCTCCTCCAGCCCCTGGAGCAGAGAGACGCAGGTGCTCTCGTCCACGGAGCCGGAGCCGGTGCCGCCGTAGACCGGGTTAGTGGAGGACCAGCCAAACACATTTAGCTTGGTGACGCCAGACAGGGAAGAGCATTGTCATCATTTTTCAGCAGGACAATGCCTTCATCGGCGATGTCCTCCACCAGCTCCTCCGAGGCGGAGATTGTCTCGTCGTTCAGCAAATAGGTATCGCCCAGCAGATTGTTCAGCAGGCTGTACTCAGGGCCGAAACAGATGACGTTGACCACGATGAGGACAGCCAGCAGCGCAGTTACCAGCGCCTCGCCGCGAATCAGCCCGGCCAGGGGTTGCCGGAACTTAAAGGCCACGATAGCCACCACGATTGCAATCACCAGCACCACGCCTAGGACAATCAGGTAATCCTTTAAGGCCAAAACGGTGGCGGTAATATCACTCATAGAAACCGATACAGAGCGGCTGGACAGATAACTCATCAGTCCGGCATAGGCCCCGATTAGAATCGCCGCAATCACTACGATGACAATCAGCGGCTTTAACCATTTATTCTTCTTCATAATTGCCTCCTTGAATCATCTTATGACAGTTCAAATCCGATAAAGTTCATAGCGCCGCTTCCGGAGAACCGGAAGTACAGCGCCTTCACGCCAGCCTCCATCTGGAGCCCTGCGCTTGCGCGGCAGGTTCCGCCGCTCTGGCTGTGGATGGGGATGACCGCGTTAGGCGCGGAGAAGTCCGCCGTCTCCGAGACCAGCAGCCTGCCCTCCGCCGCTCCGCTCACCTCTACGGAAACAGTGGTGGCCTCTCCCATCTGGAAGTACTTGAATCCGGCCACAGCGCTGTCCTGCATATTGGCGATGTACTGATCGCCGTTCCCCTCCCGGTCCTTGCCGGTTTGGGTGAAGTAGGGATGGTTTTTCAGGGCCTTCTTCGGGCTGTTGCCGTCGTACCGGCCTACGCCGTCCTTACTCCACAGGTTGCAGGCGATTCTGGCTTCATACCGGCCCACGCCCTTCAGCGGGCCGCCGTTCAGGCCGCAGCTGGTGACCTCCGCCTGGCGGAAGGAACCGTCGGGATTTCGCACCAGCTTCTCCGCGCAGGCCTGGCGGGAATAGGAGTGCCGGTTGGTTTGCCTGTGGTAGAAGATGTACCAATCTTTGCCCAGGTGGAGCAGGCCGCCGTGGGTGTTGCCCAGATAGTTGGTACCCTTGCGCTCGTCCTCGTTGCCGTCCAGGAACAGGTCGCCCTGGCTGACCAGTGTGCCGCCGTAGACGAAGCCGCCGTCCGGCCGGTCGCTGGTGGCGTAGCACAGCTCATGGTTGTGCCGGGAGGAGTAGACGAAGAGATAGGTGTCCCCATCCTTCCGGATGGAACTGGCCTCAAAGAACTCGTGATTGGGGAAGGAGCCCGGCCCCGCTTTGGGGAACAGCAGCTTTGGTTCCGTCTTAATAGTCACCATGTCCTGCTCCAGCTCCAGCACCACGCCGCCGTCGTTGCGGAGCTTCCGGAAGCCGGAGGCCACAGCAGGCACCGGGGTATAGAAGCCGGAGTACAGCCAAAC
Source organism: Clostridiales bacterium (assembly GCA_020860385.1). Taxonomy (GTDB): domain Bacteria; phylum Bacillota; class Clostridia; order Oscillospirales; family Oscillospiraceae; genus Onthomonas. Next base: position 14,950 of record JAJBUK010000079.1, on the reverse strand, counting down.
CCGTCCGTCCTCGTCCGCCAGAATGCCGGGGTCAAAGGGCAGCTGGTCTCCGGTGCGGCGGCCCCAGATGGTGCCGTCCGGGTAATGGACGTGCCCCAGGAACTGATACTGCCCCGCCGGGGTGTCGCAGACGGCCACCCCCATCACGCCCATGAAATCATAGGCATAGTAGAGATAGTACCGCCCGTCCGGCCCCTGGCAGACATCCGGCGCAAAGAGCAGCCGCAGCCCCAGCGGGTTCTTCGGGTCCTGATCCTTCCGGAAAATGACTCCCTCATTTCGCCAGTCGGACAGGTCGTCCACCGGAGCCGACCAGCAGACATAGTCGTTCATGCAGAAGATGGGCGCGTTGAATCGGTCATGGGAGCCGTAGACATAGACCCTGTCTCCAAACACATGGGGCTCGCCGTCTGGGATGTACTCCCAGGAGGGGAGATAGGGGTTGTATGCTTGTTGCTTCATGTTTTCACCTCCTGATTGTGTGTTGCCACACCGTTTCATGGTAAAAGGATAACATCTTGCAGCAAATTTGTGGGATGATTTGGCATAATCCGTCGTCACAGTGGCATAACTCGTCATTTACACGGTTTTACGCGGGGTGACAGCGCACCGCTTTGTATAAAGCGACTGATACCGGCAGCAGAAAATACAAAACCGCTCTTTACAAAGGCAAGCCCTTTCTGTATAACATTTATAAAATTGGGGTTGTATGGCATTACATGGCTTAGGGGGAGGACTATGATAAGAGTTGCAGTTGTAGAGGATGACGCCGCTTATCGGCGGCAGCTGAGCGGCTACCTCCTGCGGTATGAGCAAGAGCATGAGGAGCCCATCAGGATAACCGAATTTTCCAGCGGAATGGAACTCACAGAGAGCTATAGCGCCAATTATGACATTATCCTGATGGACATTCAGATGAATCACATGGACGGGATGCAGACCGCCCAGTGGATACGGGAGCGGGACAAGACCGTTATCATCATTTTTATCACGAACCTGGCTCAATTTGCCTTAGAGGGGTATAAGGTGGAGGCGCTGGACTATATCCTCAAGCCGGTGCAGTATTTTGCCTTTTCCCAGACGATGCAGAAGGCGGTGAAGCGCGTCCGGCAGAACGCCACCTATTTCCTGCATCTGATGCAGGAAAGCCGTATGATACGGCTGGATGTGTCGAACATCAGCTACATTGAAAGCCAGGGCCATAACGTGGTCTACCACACGGACGAAGGGGAGTACACCGAGCAGGGCTCCCTGAAAAGCTTGGAGGACAAACTGGAGGGCTGGCATTTCTGCCGGTGCAACAGCTGCTACCTGGTCAATCTGGCCCAGGTGGAACAGGTGGAGCAGAACCAGGTCACGGTGGCCGGTCAGACCCTGCAAATCAGCCGTTCAAAGCGGAAGGGGTTCATGGACGCCCTAACCGCCTATGTGGGAAGGGGGTAGCCATCCGTGGAGAACATTCCAAAGCTCTATACGGCCCTTGCGGAATGGCTGGCCTGCGTCGCCTTTGTGGTTCAGCTGAAACCCCGCCGGAGCAGGGCCGCCGCAGCCGGTACGCTGGCCGCCTCCCTTTTGCTGCTGTGCCTGATTCAGTACCTGATCGGCATCGTCCCGGTGAGCCTGTGGATTCCGGGCATGATTGTAGCCCTGGCCGTGATGTATGGGACGATTTTGTTCTGCTGCCAGGTGTCGCCTGCCGACGCAGGCCTTTTCTGGGCCATCGCCTTTATGTTTGCCGAGTTTGCGGCTTCGCTGGAATGGCAGTTCTATTCCTTTTTTGCGGGAATTTTCGGGGAGAATCTTCTGCTGGAGGGGATTTTTTTGCTGGTCTTCTACGGCGTCAGCTTTTATCTGCTGTACCGGCAGGAGCGCCATCGGCTGAAAAACGGCGTGGCCTTGCAGGTATTCGCCAGAGAGACGGTCTCTGCCGTTACGATTGCCATAGGCTCGTTCCTCATCAGCAATATCAGCTATGTGAGCAGCGAAACGCCCCTCAGCGGGAAAATGAGCGCCGAGATTTTCTATATCCGCGCGCTGGTGGACCTGGCCGGGGTGGTCATGCTTTTTGCCCTGCAAGACCGTTGGCAGGACTTGCAGGTGCGGAAGGAACTGGATGCCATCCATGCGCTGCTCCAACGCCAGTATGAGCAGTACCGTATTTCCAGGGAAAATATGGAGGCCGTCAACCGGAAGTACCACGATTTGAAGCACCAAATCAGCGTGATACGGCTGGAGCCGGACGCAGCCCGGCGGGAGGAATATCTGACGCAGCTGGAATCCGGCATCCGCGACCTGGGCGCGATTCACCGCACCGGGAACGATGTGCTGGACACCATCCTCTCCAGCAAGCAGCTCTATTGCAGCCAGAACCAAATCACCATGACGGTCATGGCGGACGGGGCGCAGCTGGCCTTTCTGGAGGTCATGGATATTTGCAGCATCTTCGGAAATGCGCTGGACAACGCCATTGAAAGCGTGGGCAAGCTGGAGGAGCCGGAGCAGAGGTTGATTCGGGTGGCGGTCTATCTGAAAAACGGCTTCCTGGTGATTCAAGTGGAGAATTTCTGCGCCGCCACGCCGGAAGCGGTGGACGGGGAATACCAGACCACTAAGGCCGATAAGGAAAATCACGGCTATGGCATTAAGAGTATTCGTTACGTTGCCCAGAAGTACGACGGCACCGTTTCTGTTCGGACAGAGGATGGCTGGTTCTATTTGAAGGTGCTGATTCCCCGGCCCGGACAGGCAGCGGAGCAGGGGTAAGCGCCCAAAACGCAGAAAATCGAACGCCCGTCCGACAGCACTTTTCGTTCCCCAGCGTGGGGCAGCGGCAAAAGCAACTGTCGGACGGGCGTTTGATTGCGGCATAGGGCAGCAGGGGAGAGGTTCCCTAACAGTCCGCCAGGCCCTGGGGGTTTAAAATCCGCACCCCGCCGTATTCCGTTTCTACCAGCCCCGCCTGGGCGAAGCGCTGCAACGTCCGGTTCACCGTGACCCGGCTGGCGCTGATGGCGGCGGCCAGCTCCTCCTGCGAGCAGCGGATAAGCCCGTCCGCCTCCCTGGGCAGGGTCAGCAGGTACTGGGCCAGCCGTTGGTCGGCCCGGAGGAAGGCCATATTGTCCACCTGGGAGGAGAGCAGCCGCACCGTTCTGGCCAGGTACTTCAGCAGGGCCAGGGCCAGCTCCGGGTTGGCGGACATCTCCTCCACCGCCATCTGCCGGTCAATGGGGACGATGGCGCACTCCGTCATGGCCACGGCGGAGGAGACCCGCGGCAGCTCGTCAAAGAAGGAGGCCTCCCCGAACAGGCTTCCGCTGTGGTAGATGTTCAGCACCCGCTCCACACCCTCCTGTGAGGAACTGTAGGTTTTCACCCGTCCGCTTTTCAGGTAGTAAAAGTGTCCGGCGGTGGTGTCCTGCAAATAAATGATTTGGCCAGGGCGGTAACGCCGGGCCTGATGGTGGGCGGCGAAGGGCGTCCAGATATCCTTGGGCAGATTCAGTTCCTGCAAACTGAAATATTCCATAAAATTCCCTCCCTTTGGGGAGATTGTATCATAGTTTACATTCTTTTGCAACCAGATTCGGTATGATAGGAGCAGCAGACAGCGGCGCCAGCGCCGCAGGTGATACAGGAGGTATGTTTACCATGGGAATGACAATGACCCAGAAGATTTTAGCCGCCCACGCGGGGCTGAGCAGCGTGACGCCTGGCCAGCTTATCGAGGCAAAGCTGGATTTGGTACACGGCAACGACGTGACCGCGCCGGTGGCCATCGGGGTGCTGGAGGAGTACGGCATCCAGCAGGTGTATGACAAGGACAAAATCGTCATCGTGCTGGATCACTACACCCCCTGCAAGGACATCAAGGCGGCCCAGCTGTGCAAGGTGGCCCGGGACTTCGCCCATGCCCAGGGGCTGACCCACTTCTATGACGTGGGCGAGATGGGGGTGGAGCACGCCCTGATTCCCGAAAAGGGACTGGTGGTGCCCGGTGACCTGACCATCGGCGCGGACTCCCACACCTGCACCTATGGCGCGCTGGGGGCCTTTTCCACCGGCGTGGGTTCCACCGACATGGCGGCTGGTATGGCCAGCGGCCTGAACTGGTTCAAGGTGCCCTCCGCCATCAAGGTGACACTGACCGGCAAGTTCAAGCCCTTCGTCTCCGGCAAGGACGTGATGCTCCACCTGATTGGAGAAATCGGCGTGGACGGGGCGCTGTACAAGAGCCTGGAGTTCACCGGCCCCGCCATGAGCGAGCTGACCATGGACGACCGGTTCACCATCGCCAATATGGCCATCGAGGCCGGGGCGAAGAACGGCATCTTCCCGGTAGACGATAAGACGCTGGACTATTTGAAGGGCCGCACCGACCGCCAGCCGGTGATTTACGAGGCCGACCCCGACGCGGAGTACGAGCGGGAGGTAGTTATCAACCTGGATGAGCTGGACTCCACCGTAGCCATGCCCTTCCTGCCCGGCAATGCCAAGCGGGTGCAGGAGGTCAAGGGTATCAAGCTGGACCAGGTGGTTATCGGTTCCTGCACCAACGGCCGCATTAGCGATATGCGGGCGGCGGCGGCGATTTTGAAGGGCCGCAAGGTGGCCCCCGGTGTCCGCTGCATCGTCCTCCCCGCCACCCAGGAGATCATCGCCCAGATGATTCAGGAGGGCATTTACATGGATTTGCTGGAGGCGGGCTGCGCCATCTCCACCCCCACCTGCGGCCCCTGCCTGGGCGGCCACATGGGCTGTATGTGCGAGGGCGAAGTGGCCGTGTCCACCACCAACCGGAACTTTGTGGGGCGCATGGGCCATGTGGACAGTAAAGTTATCCTGGCCTCCCCCACGGTGGCGGCGGCCTCCGCGGTGATGGGCGTCCTGGCCGACCCTGCCGAGCTTTGATGAAGGAGAATAACCAATGCCGACCATGAAGGAACGCCTTTTGCCGCTCCTCGCAGAGATGAAACCAGACAACATCCTGTTCCGTCCCGTGGAGGACGATGAGGACATCTGGTATGCCGTGGAGGGCTGCCAGCTGACGCCGGAGCAGCGGGAGTGCGTCAACTCCGGCGGCTTCTCTCTGGGGCGCGCCTACCTGCACCCGGAACGTAGCCTTCCCTGCCTGATTTGCCGTCCGGACGGAGAACGAATTGGTTTTATCCTGTTCACTGAATGGCTGGGCAAAGGTGAGGCCAGCAGCTGGAGCTATTTTATTGACGTGAGGCACCAGGGGCAGGGATACGGAAAGGCTGCGGCTCAGAAAGCCGTGGAGCTTTTAAAACGCGCCTATCCCGACAGACCGGTAAAGCTATCCACGGAGGTATTTAACAGGCGGGCACAGGCGTTGTACATCAGCATTGGCTTCCGGCAGCTGGACGAATTGGATGGGGACGATTTAGTATTTGCCCTGTAAGCGTCCGTATAACCCGGCGTTTGAAATGATAAGATTCTAGGAGGAACGGAACTTATGTCTAAAATTTATGTCTATGGCGACAATGTGGATACCGATGTCATCATCCCTGCCCGGTATCTGAACGACCCCAGCGAGGCGGCGCTGGCCTCCCACTGCATGGAGGACATTGACCCCAACTACGCTTCCAGCGTGGAGCAGGGGGACATCATCGTGGGCGGGGCCAACTTCGGCTGCGGCTCCTCCCGGGAGCACGCCCCCCTGGCCATCAAGGCCAGCGGCGCGAAGTGCGTCATTGCGGCCTCCTTTGCCCGCATCTTCTACCGCAACGCCATCAACATCGGCCTGCCCATCCTGGAGTGCCCCGAGGCGGCGGCCAATATCCAGCCCGGCGACAAAATCACCGTGGATTTGGCCAGCGGTGTCATCTGCGACGAGACCACCGGAAAGACCTTCCAGGCCGCGCCCTTCCCGCCCTTTATTGAGAATATCATCCAGTCCGGCGGGCTGATGGAGTCCCTCAAGGCGCGGGGGCTGGCGAAATAACACATGGGAAAGGAATGTTGTATCTATGAACTATAAGATTGCCCTGATTCGGGGCGATGGCATTGGCCCGGAAATTGTCAACGAGGCCGTTAAAGTGATGGAAACCGTGGGAGAAAAGTTCGGCCACAGCTTTCAGTTTGTGGACGTGTTGATGGGCGGCTGCGCCACCGACGCCTGCGGCGTATCCTATCCCGCCGGGACGGCGGAGACCTGTAAGAGCTGTGACGCCGTGTTGCTGGGCGCGGTAGGCGGCCCCAAGTGGGGCAGCGACAAGCCCGCCGAGCAGCGGCCGGAGACGGCGCTGCTGGCCATCCGCAAGGATTTGGAGCTGTTCACCAACCTGCGCCCCGCTGCCATGCGCAAGGGCATGGAGGATGCGTCTCCCCTGAAGCGGGAGACGGCGGAGCAGGGCTTCGACATTATGATGGTGCGGGAGCTGACCGGCGGCATCTACTTCGGCAAGCGGGAACGCTATCAGACCGAGGATCGGGGCCAGGAGGCCACCGACCTGATGGCCTACTCCGAGATGGAGATCGAGCGCATTGGCCGCCAGGCCTTTGAACTGGCTCGCCTCCGCCGGAAGAAGGTCACCAGTGTAGACAAAGCCAACGTCCTGGCCACCAGCCGCCTGTGGCGGGAGGTCATGCACCGCCTGGCGCAGGAGTACCCGGATGTGACCTATGAGGATATGCTGGTGGATAACTGCGCTATGCAAATCGTCCGGAACCCCGGCCAGTTCGACGTGGTGGTGACGGAGAATATGTTTGGCGACATCCTCTCCGATGAGGCGTCTCAGGTCACCGGCTCCATCGGCCTGCTGCCCTCCGCCTCCCTGGGGGCCCAGGCCCCCGGCCTGTACGAGCCGATTCACGGCTCTGCCCCGGACATCGCCGGGCAGGACAAGGCCAACCCCATCGCCACCATCCTGTCCGTGTCCATGATGTTCCGATACTCCTTCCACCTCCAGGCAGAGGCGGACGCCATTGAGAACGCGGTGGACGCCGTTCTGGGCGCAGGCTGGCACACGGCGGACATCGCCGGTACGCCGGAGCAGCTGGTGGGCACGAAAGAGATGGGCCGCCTGATTCGGGAAGCTCTGTAACGCGAAACGCTGTCACATATGCAAGGTGCCGCCGCACGGAGGGAAGCCTCCGTGCGGCGCTGTTTTATGCGTCCGGAGTCTGCATCTCTCTTCGTATTTGCCATAAAAGACGCGGTGTTTTGCAGGATTCCTTGTGCATTCCTCCAAAAAATGAATTGCAACGGCAAAGACAATGCATTTTTATGGAATTTTGTACATTTTGCCCTTGCAATTTTGCAAGTCAGAGCATATAATATTTCATGTTGAGTGCAGAGATCCTATAAAACCCGTCAGGACGGCCCTGCGCCCAGTTTGAAAGAATGAAAGGAATGGGAGCCATGAAACCCTTAGCAACCGTCGCGTCCGCGATCCACCCCTCCGCCACCATGAGCCTGAACAACCTCTATAACGAGATGAAGGCCAGCGGCATTGACGTGATTGGTTTCACCTGCGGTGAACCTGATTTCCCCACCCCGGATAATATCAATATGGCGGCGATTCGCGCCATCACCCAGCATCAGACGAAGTACACCCCCGCCGGCGGCACGGCGGAGTTGAAGCGCGCCGTCTGCAAGCGTCTGCAGGAGGACATGGGTGTCACTTACCAGCCTAACCAGATCGTCGTCACCTCCGGTGCGAAGCACTGCCTGTATGTGGCGCTGCAAACGCTGGTGAACGATGGGGATGAGGTGATTCTTCCCGCCCCCTACTGGGTCTCCTATCTGGAGTTGATTCAGATGGTAGGCGGCGTGCCAGTGGTGCTTCACGCTTCTGAGGCGGAGAACTTTAAGCTGACCCCGGAAAAGCTGGAGGCGGCCATTACCCCCAAGACCAAGTGCCTGATTCTCAACAACCCCAGCAACCCCACCGGTATGGTTTATACGAAGGAGGAGCTGCAGGCCCTGGCGGATGTCTGCGTCAAGCATGACCTGTACATCCTCTCCGATGAGATTTATTATAAGCTGGTTTACGGTGATGTGACATTCACCTCTGTGGCGGCTCTGGGGCAGGAGGTCTATGACCACACGATTCTGGTCAACGGCGTCTCCAAGTCCTACGCCATGACCGGCTGGCGTATCGGCTATCTGGCTGGCCCCGCCAATATTATGAAGATTTGCAGCAGCTACCTGAGCCATTCCACCGGCAACCCCTGCTCCATCTCCCAGGCTGCCTCTTTGGAGGCCCTGGCAGGCCCCCAGGACACGGTGGAGACCATGCGGCAGGAGTTTGAGCGCCGCCGGGACTATATGGTGAAGGCCATGAACGAAATCGAGGGCATCAGCTGCCTGAAGCCCCAGGGCGCGTTCTATGTGATGATGAACATTTCCCAGCTGGTGGGCAAGACCATCTGCGGCACAGTGATTCACAACGCCGATGACTTTGCCGATGTGTTCCTGAAGGAAGGGCTGGTGTGCGTGGTGCCCTGCACCTCCTTTGGCGACGATATGTTCCTGCGCTGGAGCTATGCCACCTCCATGGACGACATTGTAGAGGGCATCAAGCGCCTGAAAGCCATGGTGGAGGGCTGCTGACCTCATTCTGAGGCACTTTATATCTGTCAAGCAGATATGCTTGTCAGCATTGCGATGCGCTTTCTTTCACAAATTTGCGTTTTTTGACTGAAAAATGATAAATCAAACCCTCCCTGAGACGGTGTAAATTGAATCACCGTCTTTCAGGGAGGGCGTTTTTGTCCATTGCTGACAAGCAGAATAGCTTAACAGCATTTTTGGCTATGAAGCGAGCCTGCTCACTCCTGCGCTGCAACCGGAACGTTTTGATAGGGGTCTTCCTCTTCATCCTTGGGGAGGGACTGCATATACTGATGCATGGCCTCAGCCACCTTTTTGCTGTGGGCTACGGCCTCCACCACGGTGCTGGCCCCCTTCACCGCATCGCCGGAGGCAAAGACGCCGGGGCGGGTGGTCTGGCCCGCATCGCTGGCGACAAACAGGCCACGGGGGTTGACCTCCAGTCCGGCGGTGCTGTCGGTGATGGAGTTCTCTGCGCCCTGGCTGATGGAGATGACCACGCTGTCCGACAGGTACTTCTGCTCCGTGCCGGGGATGGGGGTCAGCGTTCCGTCTTCCGCTTCGTCCAGGTCGCAGAAGACCACACCGTCGTCAAAAATCTCCAACGGCTTTTTGTTGTATTGGAACTCCACACCCTCCAGCTTGGCATAGCTGACCTCATAGTCGCTGGCGGTCACCTTCCTGGTGATGGAGAAGCAGGTGACGTGCCGCGCGCCGTGGCGGATGGCGGTGCGGGCCACATCCATGGCGGCGTTGCCTGCGCCAATGATAATGAGGCGCTCCCCCAGGTGGTACACGTCCGGGTTGGCCAGATAGTTGATGGCGAAGTGAACATTGCCCAGACTTTCACCCTTGATGCCCAGCACATTGGGCCGCCAGACGCCGGTGCCGATGAAGATGGACTTGTACCCATCCCGGAATAAGTCGTCAATAGTCAGCGCCTTGCCGATGTCGGTATTGGGCCGTACCTTGATGTCCTTGAGTTGCAAATGGCGGTACTCAAAGTCGTCCAGGACGCTTTTGGGCAGGCGGAACTCCGGGATACCGTACCGCAGCACGCCGCCTATCTTATCGTGGGACTCGAAAATGGTCACGTCATAGCCGTACCGGGCCAGAATGACCGCGATGGTCAGACCAGCGGGGCCGGAGCCGATGATGGCCACCCGCATCCCGTTCTTGGGCGTGGGGCCCTTCGTCATCTGAGAGGCGTAGGTGGAGGAGATGTACTGCTCAATGACGGAGAAGTGAACCGGAGCGCCCTTAATGCCCCGGACGCAGTGTCCTTCGCACTGGTTTTCGTGGTTGCAAATCAGGCTGCACACGGTGGTCAGCGGGTTGTTTTCAAACAGGGTCCAGCCCGCTTCGTTCAGCTTGCCTTCCTTCAGCAGGCGGATAACCTCTGGGATATTGGTGTGAATTGGGCAGCCCTGCTGGCAGCGAGGTTTTTTGCATTGTAAGCAGCGATTTGCCTCGTCCATGACATGAAGTGCCATTTGATGCCGCATCCTTTCTCATCATCATTTTTAGAGTTCTTCTTATAGAAAACTTCTAACATCCCTATCATATCACAAAACGGCCCTCCATGCAAGGCAGTTTCCCGGAAAGGCCGTCCCAAAGTCAGGGCGAAACTCAAAAAAGTTTCCTCCACAGGCTATCTTTTCCCAGTGAAATGCGGTATACTGAATTTGTGAAACTAAAACCACCGCCGGTTGGCAGACCGGCGGATAACGGAACGCAAAGGATGAATGTTTAATGAAACGGACGAAAATTATCTGTACGCTGGGTCCCGCCTGCTCTGACGAAGCGACCCTGACCGCCATGATTCAGGCCGGTATGAACGTTGCCCGCCTGAACTTCTCCCATGGCACCCATGAAGAGCATAGGGAAAAGATGGACCTGGTGAAAAAGGTGCGCGACCAGATGAACGAACCCATCCCCATTATGCTGGACACCAAGGGACCGGAGTACCGCATCGGTACCTTTCAGGACAAGCGCATCGAGTTGAAGGACGGCGACCCCTTCACCTTCACCCTCGATGATGTGGTGGGGGACCAAAGCCGGGTATCCGTCTCTTACAAGGGGCTGGTGCGGGACATCGACGTTGGCGACCAGATTCTGGTCAACGACGGCCTGGTGAAATTCCTGGTGAAGGACAAAACGGAGACCGAGCTGATTTGCGAGACGGTGATCGGCGGAGCCATCTCCGACCGGAAGAGCATGAGCTTCCCCAACAAGGTGCTCAAGCAGGTTTACCTCAGCGAGCAGGACAAGTCCGACCTGCTGTTCGGCATTGAGAATGATGTGGACTTTGTGGCCTGCTCCTTCGTTTCCTGCGCCCAGGACGTGATAGACGTTCGGAACTTCCTGGACGCCAACGGCGGCAAGGACATTCAAATCATCGCCAAGCTGGAGAACCGGGCCGGTGTGGACAATGCGGAATCCATCCTGGAGCACTGTGACGGCCTGATGGTGGCCCGGGGCGACCTGGGCGTGGAGATCCCCTATGTGGAGCTGCCCGCCATTCAGAAGCACCTCATTACCACCTGCCGCCTGAAGGGTGGGCTTGCCATCACCGCAACCGAGATGCTGGAGTCCATGATTTCCAAGCCCCGCCCCACCCGTGCGGAGATTTCCGACGTGGCCAACGCCGTCTTTGATGGCACCAGCGCCGTCATGCTGTCCGGCGAGACGGCGGCGGGGCGTTACCCGGTGGAGGCGGTCACCGCCATGGCAAACATCGCCGTGGAGGCCGAGAAGCACACCCACTACACCCGCCGGTTCCGGAACACCACCTTCCAGCTGCAAAACCTGAACGACGCCCTGTCCCATGCTACCTGCCAGCTGGCCATTGACACCAACGCCACCTGCATTGTGGCCTGCACCCGCACCGGCACCACCGGCAAGATGATTTGCCGCTTCCGGGTGCCCACCCCGGTCATCGGCATGACCACCAGCGAGAAGGCCTACCGTCAGCTGGCCCTGAGCTGGAACGTGAAGCCCATGCTCTGCGAGGAGTTCTTCTCCACAGACGTGCTGTTCTATCACGCCCTCATCACTGCCCGGGCCTCCGGCTTTGCCAAGACCGGGGACACCATTGTTATCACCGGCGGCATGACCAACGGCCGCAGCGGCAACACCAACTTAATTAAGGTGGAAACGCTGAGCGAGGTACCCAACCATCATGTAGGGTATTGACGGCGTTTTCTGGAACATGATAAATGATACAAACCGCAAGCCCCGTTTCTGGGGTTTGCGGTTTCTTTTTGGGGCAAAAAAAGCGGCCCGAAACCGGGCCGCTAGGGGGTAGGGGAGAAGGTCAGCGCTTATTGCTGCGCCTCCAGATGTGCAGCTTTTCCGCATCGGCAATCAGTTGGTCGCGGAAGTTGGGGTGAGCGATGGAGATGAGGGCCTCTGCCCGTTCCCAGGCGCTCTTGCCCTTCAGGTTCGCCATGCCGTATTCTGTGACCACATAGTGGGTGTTGGCCCGGGTGTCGGTGACGATGCTGCCGGGGGCCAGGGTGGGGTTGATTCGGCTTTCCAGCTGGCCGGTTTTCTTGTTCATAAAGGTGGAGGACAGGCAGATGAAGCTCTTGCCGCCCTTGGACAGATACGCGCCCATGACGAAGTCCAGCTGTCCGCCCGCGCCGGAGATTTGCCGGGTACCGGCGGCCTCGGCAGCCACCTGACCGAACAAATCTACGGAAATGGCGTTGTTGATGGAGATGAAGTTGTCCAGCTGGGAGATGACCCGGACATCGTTGGTGTAATCAACCGCGGCGGACATACACTGGGGGTTGTTGTCCAGGAAGTCATACAGCTTCTTAGTGCCCGCGCCAAAGGCGTAGACCTGGCGTCCCGGGTCGATGTTCTTGCATTTGCCGGTGATTTTCCCGGCGTTGTAAATGTCCACAAAGGCGTCCACATACATCTCGGTGTGTACGCCCAAATCCTTCAAATCGCTCTGGGCAATCAGGGAACCGACGGCGTTGGGCATACCACCGATACCCAGCTGGAGGCAGGCTCCGTTGGGGATTTCCGGGACGATGAGCCGCGCCACAGCCTCATCCACCTCTGTAGCGGCGGCGGAGGGCATTTCCGCGATGGGCGGGTTGCTCCCCTCCACCACGCCGGTGACCTGGGAGATGTGGATGCCCTCCTGGAAGCCTCCCAGGCAGCGGGGCATATTTTCGTTGACCTCCACAATGATGACCTCGGCCCGCTCACAGACGGCGGCCATATGGGAGGCGCTGGGGCCGAAGTTGAAATAGCCGTGCTCATCCATGGGGGAGACGGTAAAGAACGCCACGCGGGAGGGGTTATCGATGTCCCGATAGTAGCGGGGCAGCTCGGAGTAGCGGATGGAGGCGTAGTAGGCAAAGCCTGCGCTGACCGCTTTCCGCTCCACGCCGCCCATGTGCCAGCTGTTCCAGGTCATGTGCTCCTCGGGGTGGTCGATTTTGAAAATTTCCGGCTCCCACATCAGGATGCCGCCCCGGAAGTTGACGTCGTGCAGTTCCGGCAGGCGCTTCGCCATGGCATGGTCCAGGGCGACAGGGGTGGTGGTAGTCCAGCCGTAATCGACCCAGTCGCCGGAACGGACGCACTGCACCGCTTCCTCTGGGGTGGTCAGCTTGCTTTGATAGAGTGCTTGGATGTCCATATAAAATGCCTCCTTGGCAATCGTAGTCGGGAGGGGGAAGGGAGGCGGAACTTTCCGCTGACCCAAAGCCTCCCGTTGACATAGGATGGAAGGGATAGGGCGCGCCGCTGGGCCCAGCAAAGGGGATAGCGTACAGAAAGGGATAGGAAGTTCGACAGAATGTGACAAAGAACTTGTCATAGCTCCCAGAATTTGTTATACTGAGAACAGTGTACTTCCGTTCGCAGCGGTAAATCCTATTCTATATCTATTCGGTTCAGTTCGGTTTGAAAGTTTTGGAGGCCACTATGGAACGCTTCACCCTCTCCGGTAACGCCTACTTTGACAGCCTGGCCCAGCCTGTCCTGTTGGCGGCAGACGGAGTGATTCAATATCAAAATAAGGCGATGACGGAGTTGGAGCGCTCCTGCGGCCTTGGCGCAGCGCCGGGGCAGCCCCTGCCGGAGAACCTGGCTGCCCTGGGGCAGGAGGCGGTGACGCGGCTGGAGCTGGCAGGGGTCAGCTATCAGGTGCGCACCCATGCATCAGAGGCAGGCGTACTCTACACCTTCCAGGAGGTGCGGGCGGATGGCCTTGGGAAATACGAGGCGCTCCGCCTCTGCGGACAGATGCGCAGCAGCCTGGGGGAAACACTGGTGGCCCTCCAACAGCTCTATGACGGCATGGTGGAGACGGAGCAGCTGAAGCTGGAAGGGCAGTTCAACCCGCTGCTGAAGCAGTACAGCCGCATCCTGCGCATGGTGTCCAGCACAGAGCTTCTGGTACAGAGTGAGGAGGATTTGAGAAACGGCTGGAATCCCGCGCCCCTGAGCCTGAGCAGCCTGGCGAACCGCCTGCACAGGGAGCTGGGGCCGCTGACCCGCCAGTTTGACTGCGAGGCGGAGGGCAATCTGGTCGTTTGGGCGGACGAAAAGCTGCTGCGGCAGGCGCTGCTGAATCTGGTGCTGAATGGCCTCCAGGCAGGCGGACGGGTGGAGATGAAGCTCCACCGCGCGGGGGAGCAGGCGCTCATTGTGGTGACCACGGTAGGGGGCCAGCCTATGGAAGCCCAGGCCTTTTCCCGGCTTGGGGGCGGGGAGGAGGCTGCCGACAGCTTCCGGCCAGGCGGGCTCCACTTTGGCATGGAGCTGTGCTGGAAAGTTTTCCGGCTGCACAACGGCACCCTGGCAGTGACCAACGGCGAAGCCGGGGTGCAGGTCACCGGGCGTATCCCCCTGTTTCGCACAGAGGAACATCCCACCGCCCAGAGCACGCCGGATTACCTGGAATATGACGGCGGCATTCCGGACGTGTTGGTGGAGTTGAGCGACTATCTGCCGGAGGAATGGTACTCCGTCAGTGAGTTTTTGGATTAAGAATACGCTACCTGAAAAGATGTCCGCGCCGTGGAAACAGCGCGGACATCTTCATTTCTATCAGGAAATCAGCACTTCTCGAAGATGGTGGCGACACCCTGGCCGCCGCCGATGCACAGGGTAGCGAGGCCCTTCTTGGCTTCGGGACGCTTCTCCATCTCGTGCAGCAGGGTCACGATGATCCGGGCACCGGACGCACCTACGGGATGACCCAGCGCCAGCGCGCCGCCGTTGACGTTGACCTTGCTCATGTCAAAGTGCAGCTCACGGGCCACGGCGATGGACTGCGCGGCGAAAGCCTCGTTGGCCTCGACCATGTCTCGGTCGTAAATGGTCAGGCCGGCCTTAGCCATGGCGGTG
>JAJBUK010000053.1 GCA_020860385.1 Clostridiales bacterium | reverse complement strand
CTGGGTGATGGCCAGATAGGTCACGGGGCCGGTGTAGGGGTAGAACTGGGTCAGGTAGCCGCCGCCGGTTTTGCCGTGGAACACCTTGACGATTTTCATGGTGGGCTTTTTGTCGGAGATGTCGGCGTCGCCGGAGCCGCTGTGGCCGATGATGGCGATGTCGTCATTGAAGTCGATGGAGTACATCTCCGCCAGCTGTCCGGTGCCGGAAATGGTCTTAAGGATGCTCATGGCCATTGCCACCTTCATGTCGCCCTCCACGGCGCAGGCGGTGCCCTGCTTGATGAGCATGGAGAAGGCGGGAATCAGCATACTGTCCAGCACGCCGGCCTTGCCCTGGGCGTAGCCGTCGTAGTGGGAGGCGATGAGGCCCAGCTGCTCGTCCTTGACCCACTGTTCGAAGGCCACGACGTACTTTGCCATCTCCCAGACTTCCTCAATGCTGCCGCCGCCCTCGATGTCGAAGGTGTCCAGGATGTCCTGGGCCTTGGCCCGGATGGCGTCCTCATCGGTGACGTTGTCGGCAATGGCCCACATCTTCTCCCAGTCAAACTGCTTCGTATAGAGACCCATCCGGCGGTACAGATTGGACTCGTCGATATACAGATCCATCATGCCGGGATAAGGCCGTCCGATTTGGGCGATGTTGGTCTGGCGGAAGCGGCGGCGCACCTGGGCGGCCTTGCACCAGTCCTCGATTTCGGCCTGCACGGCGGGGTCGCCCCCCTCCACCACGCCGGTGATAACGGCGTGACGCTTGCCGAACCGCTCCAGGTCGGCCACCATCTCGCCCACAGCGCCGCAGGCGTAGCCCTCGCCCAGCCAGGCGGCGATGTCCGTGTGGTCATAGTCCAGGGCTTTCAGCTTCTGGACGTTCACCAGCACCACGGGAACGTCCAAATCCTTCACGGCGGGGAGCATATTGTAGGAGGTGGCGTAGGTCAGGAGCTGCAAGAACACCAAATCCACATCTGCCGCCCGGAACAGGTCGCCCGCTGCCTGGGACTGCTCCTTGGTGGTGACCATGCCGCCGTCCACGATGTCCACCGTGTCGGGGATGGTTTTCTTGAACGCCTCATACTGTGCCTGGAACTCCGGCACCAGGGAGGGGAACTGGGGCAGATAGGCCCCCAGCGCGATGGAAAAAACGCCTACCTTCGCTTTTGTGTTGACTAACATTGCATAACCTCCATCCTTACATTGGTTGAATTTCCGGAATGTCGAAGCTCTTTCGGATTGCATCTCTGGCCGCCTGTAAGCTGTCGAACTCGCCCGCCTGAATAAACTGCACCAGCAGGTTGCCGATGGCGGTGCCCTCCACCGGCCCGGCATAGACGGGCAGCCCGGTGGCGTTGGCGGTCATCTGGTTCAGGTAGCCGTCCTGACAGCCGCCGCCCACGATGTTGATGCTGGTGTAGGTCTTGCCGGTGAGCGTCTGCAAGTCGCGGATGGCCTCGGCGTAGCGGCGGGTCAGGCTGACGTAGACGCACTGCATGACCTCCCCCACCGTCTCCGGGACGGGCTGGCCGGTTTTCGCGCAGTAGTCCTTCACGGCCTGAATCATGCTGTCCGGGGCCAGGAACCCGGCGTCGTCCACGTCCACCACAGAGGGGAAGTCCTGTGCGCCCTTTGCGGCTTCAATCAGGTCGGGGAAGCTCCACTGCCGCCCGGTGCCGGTGAAGGTGTTCTTCCCCGCCACATAGCTGACGCCGTTCAGCTCCCGGCGGATGGACTGAATCATCCACAGGCCCATGATGTTTTTCAGGTAGCGGTACCGGTACCAGGCCCCGCCCTCGTTGGTGAAGTTCTGGGCGCGGCTGGCCTCGGTGGTGATGGGCGCTTCATTCTCCACCCCCAGCAGAGACCAGGTGCCGCTGGAGAGGTAGACCGCGTTGTCGTCCCTGGCAGGAACGGCGAGGAACGCCGAGCCGGTGTCGTGGGTGGCGGGGAGGACGACGACAGCGTTAAAGCCCACCTCCGCCTGAATCTCCGGCAGCAGCTCCCCCACTGTCTCGCCGGGCATGGACAGGGAGCCGAACAGCCCCTCCGGCAGGCCCAGGGTGCGAATCAGGTCATAGTCCCAGGTCTTGGCGGCGGCGTTCACCAGGTTGGTGCTGGTGGCGTTGGTGTACTCCTGCTTTTTGACCCCGGTGAGCAGGAAGTGGAAGTAGTCCGGAATCATCAGCAGGCTCCTGGCCTGCGCCAGCTGCTCTGGATGCTCCCGCTGCTGGGCCAGAAGCTGGTACACCGTGTTGAAGCTCTGCTTCTGGATACCAGTGCGGGCGTACAGCTCGCTGGGGGAGACCTTTTCCTCCAGCACGCTGCCCATTCCCTGGGTGCGGCCGTCCCGGTAGGCGACGGCGTCCCCCATCAGGTTGTCCGCCCCGTCTAAGAGGACGTAATCCACCGCCCAGGTATCAATGCCGATGGTGGCCGGGATTTTTCCGGCGGCTTTGCAGGCTTTCAGGCCGCTGACGATGCCGTTCCACAGGCTGTCCAAATCCCAGCAGTCGTGGCCGTTTTTCCGCAGCTGTCTGTTGTCAAACCGGTAAACCTCCTCCAGGGTGATGACCCCGTCCTGCACGGAGCCAAGGATATGCCGCCCGGAGGAGGCGCCGATGTCGATGGCCAGACAGTAGTTGCTCATGGGAATCCCTCCTTTTACTGATTTGATACTGCTATTGTAGCGCCGCCTGGCAGAAAAAGGAAGGTCTTTATCAAATGAAATGAGGGACCTTATTTGCACTTCAAAGCGGGACGGCAGCGGCTTCCGCCGCCCCGGAGCCGCCTCGAACGGCATTGCCTGACAGAGGGAGACGGCAGGCCATAGTCGCCCCCTTGCAGGAAAAGGGCTAACTTCCGGCGGAAAGGAATTGCTATTTCACGGAAAAAGTGCTATGATAGTTTTGTTGACCGTTCCGGAAGGAAAGAACCAGGCAGGAGGGAGCCGTATGCTCAGCAAGGAAGAGATCATTGCGACCAAAGAGTGGCAGTCGCTGAACCGCATCTGGAAGACCATGACCGCCGCCCAGCGGTCTGCCGTGCAGGAGGAGTTCAAATGCCTGACCGACTTCGTAAAGGCAAACGTGGGCAAGGACCCGGCCACCTCCTATCTGGACGACCTTTCCCCGGAGGCCCGGAAGTTTTTGCAGGATGAGGTAAAGGCCGGGGAGCCCAACCTGTACCACAGCCTGATGAGCGTCATCGGGGGCAGCCTCTTTGAGAAGCAGGAGGACGTGCTGGCCTACTATCTGTTAAAATACGGCAAGTCCCGCCCCTATCTGTCGGAAAACCTGCCGCTGGTGGAGGAGATTTTATCCCTGTGCTGGAAGCGGCAGCTTGAGCAGGGCTTCCGCCCCGGCGAGGGATTTTGAGTAAAATGCAGCGGCGGCCTGGCGAAAACGAATCGCCAGGCCGCCGCAGTTTTGTTTTTTTGTGTTGTGCAGCTACAGCGAGAAGAGCCGCTTGCTCCGCTCCAGATGGACGCCGGAGGGGTCGCTGTTCCGGAAGGTGATCTGCCCCTCATGGTCAGGGCGGTTCCGGAGGCCCCCTTGCTCCAGCAGGAGCCGGGTCTCCCTGGCCGCCCCCGCGCCTCCGTCGTAGAACCGCACCTTCGGCCCCATCACCTTCGCCATATCCTCCTGGAGGAAGGGATAGTGGGTGCAGCCCAGCACCACGGCGTCCACAGGGTCGGCCAGGTAGGGGGCCAGCAGTCTGCGCAGGAAGGCGTCCAGCTCCGGGGTGTGGAGCTTTCCCCCCTCCACGAACTCCATCAGGCCGGGCGCCCCCAGGGGAATCAGCTCCGCCTTGTCCTGATACCGCTCCATCAGGGTGCGGCACTTCCCCTGATGGATGGTCAGGTCGGTGGCGAGGATCAGGATGCGTCCGCCGGGGTTGCCCTCCACAGCGGGCTTGATGGCGGGCTCCAGGCCGATCACGGGGACGCCGGGATAGGTCTCCCGCAGGGTGCGGATGGCCGCGCTGGTGGCGGTGTTGCAGGCCACCACCACCGCCTTCGCCCCCACCTCCAGCAGATGGGCCACATGGGTATGGGTCAGCGCCCGGACGTCCTCCACCGAGCGGCCGCCATAGGGGGCGTTGGCGCTGTCGCCAAAGAAAAGGTAGTCCTCATTCGGCATGAGCTTATACAACTCCCGCAGCACGCTGACGCCCCCCATGCCGGAGTCGAATACGGCGACGGGGCTTGTTCGCTTGTCGGTCAAGGCCCACACCTCCTGTTCTGGCTCTGGCAAACGATTCGCTTGCCGATATTATAGCACACTTTCCCCAATAGTCAAAGGAATCTGACAGGAGACGCGGCGGCAACGGCGCGCTCGGTGCAAGGTCAACCGCTCAAGGAAAATCTCCCTTGACTTTTGCCGCCGTTTTATGTTAGAATCTCAAAGCAACAAAATAGCGCAGGAACGACACAAGTTGTGCTTTGCACGTAAATCTGATCACGGTACCATGTCATATGATTGGATTTCAGGCGGCAAAGGCAGCTTGTGTCTTTTTGCGCCCAAAAAGGAGAACCGATATGCCAAGAACCCAATTTCAACGAATGATCTTCGCCCTCATCACCGTCCTCATCACTGTACACAGCTATGTGTTCTACAGCCTGTACGTCCTCAACGGCGCCACGCTGATGGAGGTGACCGGCGCTGACAGCGTCCTGCACGCCATCAATGCCCAGGGCGGCGTGTATATGTTCGGACGTATGTTGCCGATTTGGGCGGTGATTCTGGTGGAGTTTTGCCTGGCCTATGGGCTGGAGTGCCTCATGGGCAGCCCCTGCTCCTTCAAGCTGGCCTGCAAGAACTTCGACCCCCAGACGACCCATCCGGTGATTTTTGAAAGCGCCGTCATCTGCGCCACGGTGGGGCTGATGTGCCCGGCCATGAGCTTCCTGGCGGCATGGCTGTACTATCCGTATTACAGCGGCTTCCATTTTCTGACCCTGCTGGCCAACTGGGGCAAGCTGGTCTGCTGCAACCTCCCCTTTGCCTTCTTCAGCCAGCTGTTCTTCATCCAGCCCCTTGTCCGCACGATTTTCAAGGTGCTGTTTCGGAACGCCATCGCCCAGGAGACCCAGGCCGATGCGCCTTCCGTAGGCAGTGGCACAGCCTCCCCGCAGGCAATGTGAGCCTTATAAGCAACCTTCCGCTCAAGGCGGCTCTGGACTTCGGTTCAGAGCCGCCTTTTGCCGGGGCGTGCGCAAAGGCTTGTCACCCCGGGGCGGTTTGTGCTATACTATCCCACAGGAGATGAGCGTTTTATGAACCTGTCCAACAAGACCAAGGCGGTGCTGTGTATCCTGGCCTCCGCCTTCGGCTTTGCCATGATGAATCTGTTTGTCCGCCTGGCAGGGGATTTGCCCAGCATGGAGAAGAGCTTCTTCCGCAACCTGGTGGCTATGGTGGTGGCGGCCTTCCTGCTGCTGCGGGAGGACGGCCACCCCACCCTGAAAACCTTGCTGTGGGGGAAGGGCAACCTGCCCAGCCTGCTGCTGCGCTCCATCGCGGGCACTGCGGGCATCCTGTGCAACTTTTACGCGGTAGACCATCTGCTGCTGGCCAACGCCTCCATGCTGAACAAAATGTCCCCCTTCTTCGCGCTACTATTCTCCTTCCTGCTGCTCAAGGAGAAGCTGACCCCGGTGCAGGTGGGGGTGGTGGCGGTGGCCTTCGGCGGCAGTATGCTCATCGTCAAGCCCACCCTGTCCAACCTGGACTTAGTCCCCTCCCTGCTGGGGCTGCTGGGTGGTATCTGCGCCGGCTTTGCCTATACGATGGTGCGGAAGCTGGGCCTCCGGGGGGAGCGGGGCAGCTATATCGTGTTCTTCTTCTCCACCTTCTCCTGCCTGGTGCTGCTGCCCTGGATGGCGGTGAACTACGTCCCTATGACCGGCTACCAGCTGGCTATGCTGCTGCTGGCGGGGGTCTCCGCCACGGTGGGGCAGTTCGGCATTACGGCAGCCTACACCCACGCCCCGGCCAGGGAGGTCTCCGTCTTTGACTACTCCCAGGTGGTGTTCTCCGCCGTGCTGGGATTCTTCGTGTTCGGAGACGTGCCTGACGGCTGGAGCTTCCTGGGCTATCTCCTCATCATCGGCGCGGCGGTGGTGATTTTCCTCTACAACAACGGCTATTTGCAGCGCCGGAAGGAGGGCAACGGATGAAGGACTACTTTACTCTATCAGTGCCGGAGGGACAGCTCAGCACCATGAACGTGCTGGCGCTGGCCCACATCGGGGACGCGGTGTACGAGGTACTGTGCCGGGGCTGGCTGTGCAGCCAACAGTTAGAGACCATCGGCAACCTCCACAAGGCTACCGTAGCCATGGTGCGGGCGGACGCCCAGGCCGCCGCCATGGGGGTACTGCTGCCCCGCCTGACGGCGGAGGAACTGGCGGTGTTCAAGCGGGGGCGCAACGCCAACGTCCATCAGATACCCAAGAACGCCTCCCGGCGGGATTACACCTACGCCACCGGGCTGGAAGCCCTGTTCGGCTGGCTGTACCTCCAAGGCAGGAAGGAACGCATCAATCAGCTCTTCGCCGCAGTGGTGGGCGAGGAGGAGGAAAAGGAGGTCTGACCCATGCCCTTAGACGCCGCAACGCTGACCGGCGTGGTCAGCGAACTGCGCCCCACAGTGGAAGGGGCGAAAATCGACAAAATCTTTCAGCCGGGGCGGGATGAGCTGGTGTTGCAGCTTCGGTCGGCTGGGGGGAACTGCAAGCTGCTCCTCAGCGCCAACCCCGCCCATCCCCGCATCCAGCTTACCGAGGTGAACCGGGAGAACCCGGCCAATCCCCCCATGTTCTGTATGCTGCTGCGCAAGCACCTTTCCTCCGCCCGCATCCGGGCCATCGTCCAGCCCCCCATGGAGCGGGTGGTGGACTTGGAGCTGGAGGCCCTGGACGAACTGGGCTACCGGGTCACCCGCCACCTGATTCTGGAGGCCATGGGCCGCCGTTCCAACCTGATTTTGACGGAGGAGGACGGGCGAATCATTGACTGCGTCCGCCGGGTGGATATGGAGACCAGCGAGACCCACCCCGTCCTCCCCGGCCTGCTGTACCGTCAGCCCCCCGTCCAGCCGGGGAAGGAGAACCCCCTGCTGCTGAGCCGGGAGGAATTGGAACAGCGGTTCCTGGCCGCCCCGCCGGAGCAGAAGGTGACGGACTGGCTGCTGGACAGCTTCTTCGGTCTCTCCCCTCTGCTGTGCCGGGAGCTGGTATGCCAGGGGACGGACAGCATGGACGCCAGGGTGGGGACCCTGTCCCCCTGTCAGAACGGCGGCTTTCTGGACACCTTCTGGCAGTTTCTGGAGGCCGTCCGCCAGGGCAGGCTGACCCCCTGCGCCCTGTACCAGGGCGGCAAGCCCAAGGACTTCTCCTGCCTGTTCCTGTACCAGTACGGCCTCTCCATGGAATGCCGGAAGTATGACAGCTTCTCCAAGCTGCTGGACGACTTCTACGCCACCCGGGAGCGGCAGGAGCGGGTGCGTGCCAAGGGCCAGACCCTGCTGAAAAGCCTGCAAAACGCCCGGAACCGCACCGCCCGGAAGCTGGAGAATCAGCGCAAGGAACTGGCCGACGCCCAGAACCGGGAGCAGTACCGCATTTCCGGCGATTTAATCACCGCCAACCTGTACCGGATGGAGAAGGGGGCCAGGGCGCTGACCTGCCAGAACTACTACGACCCGGACTGTGCCGACATCACCATCCCCTTAGACCCCCTCCTGACCCCCCAGCAGAACGCCGCCAAGTATTACAAGCGCTACACCAAGGCGAAAACCGCCAGCAAGGTGCTGACGGAGCAAATCGCCAAGGGCGAGGGGGAGCTGGACTATCTGGACTCCGTGCTGGAGGCGGTGCAGCGGGCCGAGGGAGAGCGGGATTTGACCGAGATACGCCAGGAGCTGGAGGACACCGGCTATCTCCGCAAGCCCCAGCAGGGGAAGAAGGCCCCCAAGCGGGTGCGCTCCAAGCCCATGGAGTTCCGCTCCTCCACCGGGTTCCGCATCAGCGTGGGGCGGAACAACACCCAGAACGACGAGCTGACCTGCAAACAGGCGGGCTTCCGGGACATCTGGCTCCACACCCAGAAGATTCACGGCTCCCATGTCATCATCTGGACGGAGGGCCGGGAGGTGGACGCCCAGACCCTGACCGAGGCTGCCCAGCTGGCCGCCTACTACTCCCAGGCCAGGGAGGGCAGCAACGTGCCGGTGGACTACACCCCCGTCCGCTATGTGAAGAAGCCTGGGGGCGCCAGGCCCGGCATGGTGATTTACACCACCCACAGCACCGCCTACGTCACCCCCGACCCGGCCCTGGCGGAGAAGCTGAAACGGTGAGGCATACGTCTCTCCGCGAAACGGCCCTGCAACCTGACCGCCGCAGACTGTGGATGACCCGCAGCCTGCGGCGGCTTTCTGTCGGTGGGTCTGCGGGCGGAGCGGCCAGCGCGGGGATTGCTTCGCGCCTCCGGAAAATCATCGGTGAAAAGTGCTAAAATCGGGCAAGAAAATCATGGCGCGTCCGTGGCTATTGTGCTAGAATATAAAATAGGTTTTAATAAGAATTTCCGATGCATAAGGAAATCTGCCATACCAATCAGCGTGGCCGGAACCGCAGCCGGTCAGCAAGGAGGAATGTACTATGAGTCCAAAAGCAAGCGACCAGGTCAAACATTACCAGAACCCCAACGGCCCCACCATCGGCACCGTCTCCCGCGGCGTCATTGAGCAGGACGGGCTGTACTTTAAGGACATCGACGGCTCCGGCCAGGTCACGGCGGTGAACGACTGGCGGCTGTCCCCGGCGGAACGGGCCGCGGCCTACGTCCAGACCCTGACGGTGGACGAGAAAATCGCCCAGCTGTTCATCTCGGACTGGCGCATGGGGCCCAAGTACCCCTGCCCGGTGCCCGACCATCAGTTCGTCACCGATGAGTCCGGCATCCTGGACGACGCGGAGATGAACGGCAAGACCATCTTCGGCGAGCAGCACCTGCCCGGCACCACCACCTTAATTAAAGACTGGTTCGCCCGCCACCTGATCCTGCGGGCCAACGCCACACCGGACGATATGGCGGACTGGCTGAACCAGCTTCACGCCGTAGCGGAGCAGTGCGAACACTTTGTCCCCGTCAGCGTGGCCTCCAACTCCCGGAATGAGAACGGCGAGGTGGTCTTCGGCATGAACGACGCCTCCGGCGTCTTCGCCACCTGGCCCGGCACCCTGGGCATCGCCGCCGCCGTCAAAGGCGACAGCCTGGACATCATCGACAAGTTTGCCGACTGCGTCCGCCGGGAGTGGAACGCCTGCGGCTTGAAAAAGGGCTATATGTACATGGCCGACGTGGTGTCCGACCCCCGCTGGCAGCGCACCTTCGGCACCTTCGGCGAGGACCCGGAGCTGATTACCGCCATCTTTGAGCGGCTCATCCCCGGCATCCAGGGCAGCGAGAACGGCGTCACCCCCGACGGCGTCTCCATGACG
This sequence comes from Clostridiales bacterium, assembly GCA_020860385.1. Classification (GTDB taxonomy): domain Bacteria; phylum Bacillota; class Clostridia; order Oscillospirales; family Oscillospiraceae; genus Onthomonas. Next base: position 10,057 of record JAJBUK010000053.1, on the reverse strand, counting down.
GTGAAACACTTCCCCGGCGGCGGCGCCCGTGAGAACGGCTTCGACCCCCACTATGCCGCCGGCCAGTGGAACGTCTACGCCACGGAAGGCTCCCTCCAGAAGTACCACATCCCCACCTTCCAGCCCGCCATCAAGTACCACGCCGCCTCCATCATGCCCTACTACTCCAAGCCCGCCGCCGCCAAGAGCGCCCCTCAGACCGACATGAACGGCGACCCGGTGGAGTTGAACCCCTACGGCTTCGCCTACAATAAGGTGTTCATTGACAAAATCCTCCGGGGCCAGATGGGCTTTGACGGCTACATCAACTCCGACACCGGCATCGTCCACAATATGTGCTGGGGCGTGGAGGCCCTGGACAAGCCCGAACGGGTGGGCTACGCCGTCACCCAGTCCGGCGTGGACGTTATCAGCGGCCTGTTTGACAACGAGGTGGGCCGGGAGGCCTATGACCGGGCTACCAACGGCTACTATGACACCCATCCCGTGCCCGAGGGCTTCAAAAAGGAAGACCTGGTGCTGACCGACGAGAGCCTGAACCGGGCCGTCTCCCGCACCCTGACCGAGCTGTTCCAGCAGGGGATGTTCGAGAACCCCTACGCCGACCCTGCCAACGCGGTGCAGGTGGTGGCAAACCAGGCCGACTGGGACGAGGCCGCCCTGACCCACCGCAAGAGCGTTGTCCTGTTGAAGAACCAGGACGTGCTGCCCCTGACGGCGGACAAGCTGGCGGGCAAGAAGGTCTATGTGGAAGCCTTCGCCAAGGGCGACGCCAGCGCCGCCACCGCCGCCCTGAAAGAGATGGTGGCTGGCGACTGCGCCCTGACCGACGACCCCGCCCAGGCGGATTACGCCATCCTGATGGTCAGCCCCTCCTCCGGCAACTATTTCAGCGCCACTCCCGGCTATCTGGAAATCGACATCTGCGAGGATAAGACCGTCCCCGATGTGGACGAGAAGGGCTGCCCCCTGGACACCACCCACCAGGAGACCACCCTCTCCGGCGCAAACCGCATCCCCGGCATCGCCGCGGCGGTACACGCAAACGGCGGCAAGGTCATCGCCAACGTCAACTTCCCCCTGGCTTGGATGGTGGGCAACGTGGAGCGGTACGCTGACGCCCTGACCGCCGGGTTCGACACCTACCCCTCCGCCACCCTGGACGTGATGTTTGGCCGCTTCACCCCCACTGGCAAGCTGCCCATCACCCTGCCCAAGAACGACGCGGTGCTGGCTGTCAATAAGAACGGCGTCTGCGTCAGCCCCAACGATGTGCCGGGCTACGACAAAGACCAGTATATGCCCGACGAGCTAAAGGACGAGAACGGCAAGGCTTACGCCTACCGGGACGCTGCCGGCAACTACTACGAACTGAACTTCGGCCTGACCTATTAACTTACCAACCACAGGGGCCGCGTCCCTCCACGGCCCCCTGGCCGCCGCTCGCAAGGGCGGCGGCCTTTTCCCATCACCCGGGCGGCGCGCTGTCCGCGCTTCGCCGCCGGGGCCACATACAGACAGGAGAGGAATCCATGAAACAACAAGCATACAACCCCTATCTGCCCTCCTGGGAGTACGTCCCGGACGGCGAACCCCATGTGTTTGGGGACAGGGTCTACGTCTACGGCTCCCATGACCGGTTCAACGCCCCCATCTTCTGCGTGAACGACTATGTTTGCTGGTCTGCCCCGGTGGACGACCTGTCCGACTGGCGATGCGAAGGGGTCATTTACCGGCGGAAGCAGGACCCGAAGAACATTCTGGGAATGCGGCTGCTTTTCGCGCCGGATGTCTGCCAGGGGCCGGACGGGCGGTATTACCTGTATTACGCCTACGACTTCATGGGCGTCATGGGGGTGGCCGTCTGCGACACCCCGGCGGGGCAGTATCAGTTCCTGGACCACGTCCATTACCCGGACGGCACCGTCTGGGGCCGCAGGAAGGGGGACCACTTCCCCTTTGACCCCGGCGTTTTGGCGGACGACGACGGACGGATATGGCTGTATTCCGGGCTGTACCTGACCACCTCGGTCATCCTCACCGGCGGCATAAAGCTAAAGAACGAGGGCGGCACCGTGATGGAACTGGAGCAGGACATGGTGACCATCAAGACGGAACCCAAGCTGCTGTTCCCCAAGGAAGGGCCAGGCTCCTACCCCAATCACGAGTTCTTTGAGGCCAGCTCCATCCGGAAGGACGGAGACCGCTACATCTTTGTCTACTCCTCCCGCCACAACCATGAGCTGTGCTACGCCACCAGCGACCGGCCGGACGGCGGCTTCACCTACGGCGGCACCCTGGTCAGCATTGGCGACCTGTTCCTGGACGGCAACGAGGACGAGCAAAAGGGCACCAACTACCTGGGCAACACCCACGGCGGCCTCCTCCACCTGGGGAAGGACTGGTACATCTTCTACCACAGGCAGACCAACCGCCACTCCTACTCCCGCCAGGCCTGCGCGGAGAAGCTGGTGCGCAATCCCGACGGTTCCTTCCAGCAGGCAGAGGTCACCAGCTGCGGCCTGAACGGCGGCCCGCTGCGTGGCACGGGCCAGTACGAGGCCAGGATCGCCTGCAACCTGTGGAGCAAGGACGGCGCAGGCCGGGTGGACGGCAAGCACCCCAGGAGAACGCTGAAAGCCCACCCTTACTTCACCCAGACCGGCAAAGCCCGGGAGGAGGACGGCGACCAGTACATCGCCAATATGCAGGACGGTGCAGTGGCCGGATTCAAGTACTTTGACCTGCGGAACGTGACCGGCGTGACCGTCCGGGTCAGGGGGGACGGCGGCACGATGCAGGTGTCCGACACCCCCACCTTCCGCACCATCGCCGCCAGCATCCCCCTGAACCCCACAAAGGACTACGCCGAGTATCAGGGGCAAATGACCATAGAGGATGGCGTAAAGCCCCTGTACTTCCGGTATCGCGGCGCGGGTGCAATCGACTTCATCTCCTTCACATTGACGTGAGGTGAGCCACAAACAGAACACGGGTGTATCGCCGGTTCTCCGGTGATACACCCGTATTTTTTTGAAACGCTTTTCTGTTTTCCGTTTGCCCCGTCAGTCTTTATCCCAAATCAGGGTGGCGAAGTAGTCCTCCGGGGTCTCGGCCCGGCGGATCATCCGCACGTTGCCGTCCTCCTGGAGCAGCAGCTCCGCCGAACGGAGGCGGCCATTGTAGTTGTAGCCCATGGAGAAGCCGTGGGCTCCGGTGTCGTGAATCACCAGCAGGTCACCGGTGTCGATTCTCGGCAGCATCCGGTCGATGGCGAACTTGTCGTTATTCTCGCACAGGCTGCCCACCACATCGTACTTGTGGTCACAGGGCCAGTCCTCCTTGCCCATGACGGAGATGTGGTGGTACGCGCCGTACATGGCGGGGCGCATCAAGTTGGCGGCGCAGGCGTCCACCCCGATATACTCCTTATAGGTGTGCTTGGCGTGGATGGCCCGGGTCACCAGGCAGCCGTGGGAGGCCAGCATATAGCGGCCCATCTCTGTGAGAATGCGGACATCCCCCATCCCGGCGGGCACCAGGATGGCCTCATACTGCTGCCGCACTCCTTCGCCGATGGCGTAAATGTCGTTGGCGGGCTGCTCTGGGCGGTAGTCCACCCCCACGCCGCCAGAGAGGTTGATGAAGTCGATGTCGCAGCCGGTCTCCCGCTCCAGCTCCACCGCCAGCTGGAAGAGCTGACCGGCCAGGGCGGGGTAATAGTCATTGGAGATGGTGTTGGAGGCCAGGAAAGCGTGGAGGCCGAAGTGCTTCGCCCCCATGGCCTTCAGCCTTTTGAAGCCGTCAAAGAGCTGGGGCCGGGTGAAGCCGTACTTGGCGTCGCCGGGGTTGTCCATCACCTGGAAGCCCTCCTTGCTCTCCCCCAGCTGGAACACACCGCCGGGGTTGAAGCGGCAGGAGATGGTTTCTGGGATGTAGCCGATGGTCTTTTGGAGGAAGTCGATATGGGTATAGTCGTCCAGGTTGATGATGGCCCCCAGCTGGGCAGCCTTGACGAACTCCTCCGCAGGGGTCTCGTTGGAGGAGAACATGATTTCCTCCCCCTGGAAGCCGCAGCGCTCGCTCATCATCAGCTCGGTCAGGGAGGAGCAGTCCACGCCGCAGCCCTCCTCCCGGAGGATGTCCAAAATCTGGGGGGTGGGGGTGGCCTTCACCGCGAAATGTTCCCGGAACCCCGGATTCCAGGCGAACGCCTCCCGGACGGCCCGGGCGGTGGCCCGGATGCCCGCCTCATCGTACAGGTGGAAGGGGGTGGGATACTGGGCGCAGATGGCCTCCAGCTGCTCCTTGTTGACAAAGGGAATCTTTTCCATAGTGGCACGCACCTTATCTATCTCAAATCGCCTTCTATTGTATCGGATTTGAAGGCGGTTGACAAGAGCAAAGTGAAGGTTTGTCGAAAAAACTTGCATGCAATTTCTGCGTCATTCTCTTGCATTTTTGACACAGACGGCCAAAAGAGGCCGCCCATTCCCCCTGTTCCTTTGTGGAAAACAGAAAAAAATCTGTTCTTCCGAAAAAGCGGTTGAAAAAAAACGGCAACCAGCGTATAATTGATTCAAATAGCCAGCAGATGCTTGCAGGAAACAGGGCGGCATACCGTTGCCCCGCCGCCTGCCGAAGGAGTAACACTCTCAGGGGCCTCAATGGGGAGGCCGGGACTGTAAGCGGATGGCACTCTGGAGAAGTCCGTGCAAGACACGGATGCCGAAGGTGCAATGCGGGGCGGAAGCCCCTGCAAATCTCTCAGGCAAAAGGACAGAGCGGGAACCTGCAGCATCCGGGAGGATGGCGAGGGCGCAGCCCTCCGGGCCGGGTTCAGTTTGTCGCTTGAGGGCGAGCCTTCCGAAGGCTCGCCCTTTTTGATTCTACCCGCGACCCGGCGGGCAGAGGCGAGGATACAGAAACGGAAAGAGAGGATTTCCAATGATCGAACTTATCACCAACATCAACAGCGCTGTCAACAACGTGGTCTGGGGCTGGCCGGCCCTGATCCTGTTGGCCGTGGTGGGCGTACTGATGACCTGCCTGACCAAATTCTTCCAAATCACCCACATCGGCCACTGGATGAAGATGACCATCGGAGCCATCTTCCAGGATAAGGAGGTCGTGGGCCACACCAAGGACAAGTCCATCTCCCAGTTCCAGTCCCTTTGCACCGCCCTGGCCGCCACCGTGGGCACCGGCAACATCGTGGGCGTGGCGGGGGCCATCATCGTGGGCGGACCCGGCGCTGTGTTCTGGATGTGGATCATCGCTTTCTTTGGCATGATGACCAACTACTCCGAGAACGTGCTGGGCATCTACTTCCGCCGGAAGAATAAGGACGGCGAGTGGTCCGGCGGCGCCATGTACTACCTCCGGGATGGTCTGGGCGCCAAGAAGCACTGCAAGACCCTGGGTTCCGTGCTGGCGGTGCTGTTCTCCGTGTTCTGCTTCCTGGCCTCCTTCGGCATCGGCAACATGACCCAGGTGAACTCCATCTCCGGCAATATGCAGTCTGCCTTCGGCGTCCCCACCGCCGTCACCGGCGTGGTGGTGCTGCTGCTGGCAGGGCTGGTCATCGTGGGCGGCCTGAAGCGCATCGCCTCCGTGACGGAGAAAATCGTCCCCTTCATGGTGGTGCTGTACATCGTGGGCTCCGTCGTGATTTTCTGCACCAACATCTCCCAGGTGGGGGCGGTGTTCACCGCCATCTTCAAGGGTGCCTTTGCCATGAAGGCTGTCGGCGGCGGCATCGTGGGCTCCGGCATCCGGCTGGCCATCGAGCAGGGCATGAAGCGGGGCGTCTTCTCCAACGAGGCGGGCCTCGGCTCCTCCGTCATGGTACACTCCAACTCCAACGTCCGGGAGCCTGTGCGCCAGGGTATGTGGGGCATCTTTGAGGTCTTTGCCGACACCATCGTCGTCTGCACCCTGACCGCCTTCTCCATCCTGTCCTCCGGCCTGGTGGATTTGGACACCGGCGTGACCCTGACTGAGTACGAGGGCGTGGAGCTGACCAAGGCCAACCTGGTGGGCACCGTCTTTTCCATGCACTTCGGGCAAATCGGCGCGGCCTTCGTGGCCATCGCCATCATGCTGTTCGCCTTCTCCACCGTGCTGGGCTGGAGCCATTACGGCACCAAGGCCTGCGAATTCCTGTTCGGTGAGAAGTACACCATCGTGTACCGGGTGATTTTCGTGGTGGCCATCTTCGGCGGCGCTGTCATGAGCGACAACCTGGCTTGGGACATCGCGGACACCCTGAACGGCATGATGATGATTCCCAACCTGATTGGCGTGCTGGCCCTGTCCCCCCTGGTATACAAGCTGACGAAGAACTATGTGGACCGGAAAATCAAGGGCAAGGAGGACGTAGAGCCCATGCTCTCCAACTGGGAGAACATCCAGGAGGAGGCCGCCGAGGCAGTGAAGCAGGGCGCGGAATAAGCTTATCCCCCACCAAAACCAAATAACGAGCGAAACCGCCCTCTGTCCCAGACAGAGGGCGGTGTTTTCGTTCCCGTCACCGTTTGCGCCTGAGGCCAAGGCTGGACAGAATCAGACTCAGCAGGATGCACACCAGGAACCCGGCCAGCAGCCCGCCGCAGACCCCGCTGAAATCGATCCACACGTCAATGACGCTGCTGTTGCGCCCGGACACATAGAGCTGAATCGTCTCGTCCAGGTTGGCCACGCACAGGCCAATCAGCAGCGGCCAGCAGCAGTAGCGCACATAGCGGGGGGTGTAGACCCGGACGCACAGGGTCAGCAGGAAGCCCAGGAGGGCGAACTCCGCATAGTGGGCCAGCTTCCGCACCACCGCCTCAGACAGGGCGGAGATGCCCAGCTTCCCCAGGACGGCGTTCAGCATGGCGGTGACCTCGGCGCTGCGGCTGGAGGACAGGGTGCCCGATTCCAGGCTGTTCTGGAAGATAAAGAGGATGGCCCAAAGGACAAAGAGGGTGAAGAGGACCCGGAATATCATATGTATCACACGAAAAACGGTTTCTTTCATCATGGCAACTCTCCTGAATGGGGTGTTTGGGCCATTATACTCCCTCCGGGCCGGAAAATGCAAGAACAATGCGGAAACAAAGGGGAAACAAACCGTAAACGATTTGTTTCCCCTGCGGGGTGGACTGCTTTTATGGGCAGCCGCCGCTAGGACAGCAGCCAGTCGATCAGATAAAGAGATTTAATGCCGTCGTAGGAGTTGATATAGCTCCTGTCCATCGACAATACGATTTTTTCATAGTTGTCCGGTATCATGCGCAACGGCCGCAGCTCGCGCTCCCGGGTTTCCAGCGCCTGCATACTTTCCGTCACCTGGATATACAGCTTCTCGTTGGGCTTATCAGCCACAAAGTCTACCTCCGTTTCTCCGACCTTGCCAATATACACCCGGTAGTCCCGGCGCAGCAACTCCAGGAACACGATGTTCTCAATGATATGCCCCCGGTCCGCATCTCGATACCCCAGCAGCATATTGCGAAAGCCCATATCCACGATATAATTTTTGCCCAGGGTTTTCAGCAGCTGCTTGCCTTTCACGTCATATCTGCCGACGGAGTAGAAGATATAGGCGCTGCGCAACATGGAGATATACCGCTCCACCGTCTTACCGGCCACCGCTTTGCCCCTTCCGGCTGGAAGGACCCCTTCGCCGGACAGGACGTTGCCGATGCTGTTGGGAGAGGTGATGCTGCCAATATTGGAGCAGAGGAACAGCATGATTTTCTGGAGCGTGGCCTGGTCGGCCTGGCTATTGCGCTGCAAAATGTCCCGCAGAACAACGGTAGAGTAAATCCCCTCCAGGGCCTGATTGCTCCTGGCCTCGTTGAACTGGTACTCCCTCAGAATCGGCATACCGCCAAACTGGAGGTAGCGCTGGAATTTTTCCTCCACTGTGACGGAGGGCGCGAACTCGTAAAAGGTCAGGAACTCCTTGAAGGACAGCGGCAGCATACGAATCTCCACATATCTGCCGGAAAGCAGCGTGGAAAACTCAGTGGAGAGCAGATAGGCGTTGGAGCCGGTGATATAAATATCCACATCGAAGTCCAGGCGGAAGGACTCAATGGCCTTCTCCCAATGGGTCACCGCCTGAAGCTCGTCAAAAATCAGGTAGGTCTTGCCAACCTTTGGGATACGCCCGCTGACATAGTCATAGAAGGTAAGGTAGTCGGAAAGGTTCCGATACCTCAGCGATTCAAGGTTCATATGAATGATGTTGGCCTCCGCAACGCCGTGGTCGGAGAGATATTGGTGAAACAGGTCGAGCAGAGACGACTTCCCACAGCGGCGGATGCCTGTGACGATTTTCACCAGGTCCACATCTTTGTGTTGGATAAGCTGCGCCAAATATGCGGGGCGTTCGATCAGTTCAACCATAACGGCACCTCCTAAAGCTCTTACACCCATTGTACCCGAAAATCCGGAAAAGTCAAGAGTTTCAGACTTAAAAGTCTGAAACTCTGAAAATCCAAAAGTTTTCGACGTTAATCGGCTAAAACTTTATTGCTATTTGGTTTCCACCTGTCCATCGGGCCGTCGTTCCGACGGCCCGATGGAGACTATGGCGGGAATCAAGTCCCGCCCTCCGGCTCCGCCTGGAAGCAGTAGCGGCCGGTTCGTCCGCCCGCCCACTGGACGGTGACTTCCACCAGCCAGCCCTCGCCGCCCTCCGGCAGGGTCAGCACGCCGTCTGTGACGGTGAGAACCGTTTCCTCTCCGCTGTCCGTTCCGGTGCAGACGGCGGTGACGGAGGCAGAATCGTCCTCCTCCAGGGTCAGCGCCAGCGTCCGCTGGGCCGGGTCATAGGTCACGGCGGGCAGGACCTCCGTATCCTCGGCGCTGACATCCCCGGCGTCCACGCTGTCCGTATCCTCCGCGCTTTCGGCGCTGGCGGCGTCCGTGCTGCCTTCCTCCCCGGCATCGGTGAAGGCGTCCTCCGCCGCCGTCTCGACGGCTTCTCCCGCCACCGTCACGGCTTGCCCGTCACTGCCCTGGACGGACAGCAGCGGCAGCCACAGCTGGGAAGCCTGGCCGGAGATGCCGCTCTCCTCCTCTTCCACGAACTCGTCTTCAGCGACGTCCTCCTCGGCAGCCTCTGCCGTGGCGGCGTCCTCCGCGGCGGCGTCTATCATGGCGCTGTCGCTGCCGGCGACGCTGCCCATCCAGGCTCTGGCCCAAAACAGCCCCACCGCCAGCACCGCCACAGCGGCCAGGGCCGCCCACCGCTGCCAGTGGCCGGAGGCGCGGGGGACCGCCAGGGTTTTTACCTCCTCCGCCTCCTGCACCAGGTTGCCGTCCACCTGGCCGATGGCGTCTAACAGCTTTTCATGCCTCATACCGCAACGCCCTCCTCCTCCAGATACCGGCGCAGCCGCTTCCGGCTGCGGTACAGCAGCGACTTCACCTTGCTCTCGCTGATGTGGTATCGCTGGGCGATTTCCGGAATGGAGTCGGCGTACCAGTAGCGCCGCAGGAAAATCACCCTGGTGGCCTTGTCGGAGGCCCGGAGAAAGGTGGTGATGGCCTCCGCCACCGCGATGGCGTCCAGATGGCTGTCCAGCCCTGGGCCGGCGGAGCAATCGTCCAGCTCCAGGTCGATGGCCTCCAGCCCGCCGCCCCGCTTGGCAGCGTGGCGGCGGCGGTAGCGGTCCAGGGAAAGATTCCGGGTGATACAGCCCAGGAAAGCGGAGAGGATGTCCGGCTTTTCCGGGGGCATGGCATTCCAGGCGTGGAGCCAGGTATCGTTGACGCACTCGTCCGCGTCCTCCCGGCTGCGCAGGACGTTCCAGGCGATGCTCTGGCAGTAGGCCCCGTATTTCCGATCGCTCTCCGTCAGGGCGGCCTCGTCCCTGGCCCAGTAGAGGGCGACGATTTGTTCATCTTCCATCGTGTGCGCTCCTTCCGGTGAAGTCTCTCATTCTGTCAGACGCAAAAAGGGGCGGGGCGGGTGCGCTTCTGGGGCATTTTTTTGCCGGGGTGGGCGTTCACGCCGCCACGTAAAGGGCGTCCTCCTCCAGCAAGTCCTCCCAGGGAACGT
>JAJBUK010000103.1 GCA_020860385.1 Clostridiales bacterium | reverse complement strand
GAACGGTCAGCATATTCAGAAAGGTGTGCCGCATTACCAATGGGGACGAGCGGGCAGCTCAAAGGACAAGGATGGTCGTCAGTACCCCCAAGACGAGCTGCTCCCTTCGGACGATTCCTCTGCCGGAACCCGTTTTTCAATTCTTTATGCAGAATCGTCGGCAGGATGAGGTGTATGTTGCAACCGGAACCGGTCAATACATGGAGCCGAGAGCGCTCCTTGCCCGCTACAAGCGCCTGCTCCGCAGGGCTGGCGTTTCCGACCACACCTTTCACACGCTCCGGCACACTTTCGCGACCCGTTGCGTGGAATGTGGCGTGGACATCAAATCCCTCAGTGAAATCATGGGGCACTCTGATGTAAAAATCACCTTGCAACGCTATGTCCATCCCTCCATGGATACGAAAAAAGTCCAGATAAACAAACTGCCGTGCTTCAGCGTCGCCAGTAAAAGTCGTGACCAGAATTATCAGGAAAGCGCCTGATCGTCCGGCTCCGACGCTCCCTGTCGGATGGTTCCCCTGGTTGACTTTTTAGGAAACGGAGTTATAATGAACCCATCAATCCTGTGTGTCAACGGCGCAGGCGGCATAAGCCGCGCGTTTTAGCATACAGGCAGGAGAGGACAGCCTGCAACGGGCAGGCGGATGGGAGGAAGCTATGTTTTTTGTCACCGGAGATATCCACGGCAGCCTTGACATTGAGAAGCTGTCAGCGAAGCGCTTCCCGGCAGGGAAGCGGCTCACCCGTTCGGATTATGTCATCATCTGTGGAGACTTCGGCCTGCCGTTCCTCCCCTCGGACGTGTACCCGGATACAGAGTTCATTCCTGACAAGTACGCCAGGGCGGACAGGAACCAATATCGGAACTGGATGCGCTGGCTAAGGGAAAAGACCTTCACCGTCCTTTGGCTGGACGGCAACCACGACAACCACCCCTTCTGGCAGGACCAGCCTGTGACGGAGTGGAACGGCGGGCTGGTGAACATTCACCCCCTTGCGGAGAACGTGATTCATCTCAAACGGGGCGAATACTACGCCATCGACGGCACGACCTTCTGGGTCATGGGCGGCGCCGCCTCTCATGACAGAGCGTGCCGCGTCGAGGGCCTCAACTGGTGGCCGGAGGAGATTCCCAGTTACGAGGAGCGGATGCATGGCCTAGACACGCTGGCAGCTCATGGCAACCGGGTGGACTACATCCTGACCCACACGCTGCCCCAGTCGCTGATGGCTGCGGTCTGCGGGAAGGCATATGCGCCTGAGCCGACGCAAAGCTATTTGGATCAGATTTACGCCAATACGGAGTTCAAATACTGGTTCTGCGGCCATATGCACCTGGACAGCGACAAGCCGGGCTACCGCATCCGTGCACTCTATGACGACATCGTCCAGCTGGAGGAGGCGGAATATGGCCCCGCGTGAGACAGAGCAAAAGGCTGTGCTGCTGACGGCGCTGCTCAACGGCCCGAAGCCGTCGGACGGGCTTGCGGCGCTGCGGAGCAGCGGAAGGCTTGACGCATGGTATCCGGAGTTGCAAGGGCTGGTGGGGGTGGCGCAAAGCCCCCTGCATCACCCGGAGGGGGATGTGTGGACCCATACCATGCTGGTCGTCGACTATGCCAGCACGATAAAGGCGCAGGCGCAGAACCCGGCGTGCTTCCTGCTGGCGGCGCTGTGCCATGACCTTGGGAAACCGGCGACCACCACGACGGATGACCGCGGCCAAATCCATGCCTATGGTCACGATGAGGTCGGCGCAGGCGTTGCGCGCGGCTTTCTGACCCGCATCGGCATGGACGAGGAACCAATCAAGTATGTGGAGAACATGGTGTCGCTCCATATGCAGCCCAATCGAAAGGCGAAGGCTAACGCGAAGGTGAAGTCCACGAACCAGATGTTTGACAAATCGGTTTGTCCGGAGGACCTGCTCCTCCTGGCGGAAGCGGATCATTGCGGAAAGGGAACGCATGAGCCCTATGGGGAAACCAAGGCATGGCTGCGGCAGCGGCTGCAAGTGTATCGGGAAACGATGGCAGCGCCCCATGTGACCGAACAGGATTTAATCGAACTTGGCGTTTCACCCGGCGCTGAACTGGAGGCCATGCTCCTGCTGGCGCATAAGCTCCAGCTCTCCGGGAACAGCAGGAGCGCTGTGGTGAAGCAGATATACGCCATGATACGCAAAAGCGGAAGGGCGCGGAGAGACGGCTGAATGTTTCACCGCTAGCCGCCGCAAAGCGTAAATACCCCCGGCGCAGCTTCCCAGGAAGCTGCGCCGGGGGTTTGCATATGCGTTGGCGTCAATCGTTGCAGCTGAACACGATTCGGTTCGAGGTCCAATAGTTCGTCAGGTATTCGACCTCCACCACGCTGGCCTCATCGTGTACGATATTCTGATTGCGTTCGCCCTTTTGATGATTCTGGTTCTGATTGAACCGACAGCATAGGGCCTGCCGTGCAGCCCGTCCGTCACTGGAGAAAGCTGCGCAGCGCCTGCTCCGAGGCGTCCGGCAAAAGCTGGTGCAGATGCGCCAGCAGCCGCTGATAGGATTCCTCTGGCTGGCGCTGATAGACAGCGTTTGTGAACGCATCTCCGAAGAACTGCTCCGGCGTGGAATACTCCGCCACGCCCCAGCCATACTCCTTCCCATAGCGGTCTTTCATGTAAACGAAGTTGCTGATGACTGCGTAGCCCTGGGCCTGCAAGCGGTTCATGGAGGCGTCAAAGCCTGTTGTGCCACCCTTCCTGTAGTTGCCCGCACGCTTCAGCGTTTTGGAGAGCACGGGCGCATGGGCCTCCAGCAGGTCAAAGAGCTGCTTGTCCTTGTAGGTGGCCAGACCGTCGTCGAACCGGGCGTCGAAATCGTACCCGTCCCGGCGGTAGTTGGCAAAGTCGGGGAACCACTCCGCGCTGATGAAGGCCGCCTTGTTCCCAAAGAATTTCCCGTAGGCGCAGCCTGCCTCCTGAATGACCGGGCCTTTCCACTCCCACACCCCCGGTTCCTCAGAGAACCACGCGGAGGGCGCGGCGTGTTCCTCCACAGAGAAGCCGGGGAGGGCGTTGCGGAACAACGGCAGGATGCCGACGGTCTGCACGGCGTCTATGAGGGCCTGTTTCGTCTCTATTGTGAAATCCAATCGTTCCGGCAAGGCGATTCCTCCCTTCCTCCGGCGTGGGCGGCAGACGGCATCATCCTCACGGCTGATTTGCCGTGTACGTCTCCGGGGACAACTCTTTCACCTTCTCCCGGATGCCGATGAGGTCGTCAAAGGTCTCCGGGCGCTTGTTCACGTCCCGCAGCAGGGCGGAGGGGTGATAGATGGCCGTCATCCAGAACTGACCCTTCTGCACCCACTGGCCATGCTCCCGGGTGATGCGGTAGTTGGGGTCGATCAGCCGCTGGGCGGCGATGCGCCCCAGGCAGACGATCATCTTAGGCCGCACCAGCTTCACCTGTGCGCGGAGATAGGGGATGCAGGCGTCCTGCTCGATGTTTTGGGGGTCGCGATTCCTGGGCGGGCGGCACTTGACGATGTTGGCGATGTAGTACTGGCTGCGATCCAGGTCAATGATGGCCAGCATCTGATCCAGCAGCTGCCCTGCCGCCCCCACAAAGGGGATACCGGTCAAGTCCTCCTGCTCGCCGGGGCCTTCCCCCACGAACATAAGGTCTGCATTGGGGTTGCCATCGCCAAACACCACGTTGTGACGGGTGTCGGCCAGGCTGCATTTTTGGCACTGGCTGCACATCGCCTGTAGCTGCTCCCAATTCACCATGGCAAATCTCCGCTCCTCTCTTGGACAGGGTTCGATTTCGTTATCCTTTAGTATAGCACGCCCTCACCGGAAAGAAAAGCCTGCCAGCCGCCATTTTTTCGAGAAATTCTGTGTTGTCAAATGATGTGGCCCCCGGCAGGAGGAGTACAAAACCTAAGATA
>JAJBUK010000046.1:13292-20180 GCA_020860385.1 Clostridiales bacterium | reverse complement strand
TCCAAATCTGCACCGGCGCGTGGAACATCCATGTGGGCGACCTGGTGCCGGTGGCCCGGCACAACGCCCTGCTCCCCGGCGGCGTGAAAATCACCAAGGGCAAGCTGCGGGGCGTCCTCTCCAACGGAATGCTCTGCTCCCTGGCGGAGCTGGGGGTGGACACCCGTGACTTCCCCTATGCCACCATTCAGGCCGCTGCCATCCTAGGGGATTACCACGTCCTCCCCGGTGAGAAGCCCTCTATCCCGGAGGACGTTCAGCCCGGCCTGCGCATCTACGGCAAGGTGTACACCGCCAAGGTGCTCTCCTGCGAGACGGTGGCCTACTCCACCTATCAGCTCACCGTGGACTGGGGCAAGGGGGAGAAGGAGATCTCCACCCGCTGCGCCAACATCCACGCAGGGGACATGATTTGCGTCAACACCGCCTCCGGCGAAGTGCTGACCCTGGCGGGCCTCCACGCCCAGCAGAAGGAATTCCCCAACTGCATTGAGGACGGCATCTTCATCCTGGACGAGGACTGCCAGCCCGGGGACGACATCCCCACCGTGCTGGGGCTGGACGACCATGTGGTGGAGTTTGAAATCACCCCCAACCGCCCGGACTGCCTGGGCGTCATCGGCCTGGCCCGGGAGGCCGCCGTCACCTTCGGCCATCCCCTCAAGCTCCACGAGCCGGAGATTCAGGGGGCTGGCGGCAGTATCCTGGACTATGCCGACGTGGACATCCTGGACGGAGACCTGTGCCCCCGCTACTGCGGCCGCCTGGTGAAGAACGTAAAAATCGGCCCCTCCCCCAAGTGGATGCGGGAGCGGCTCCGCGCCTCCGGCGTCCGCCCCATCAACAATATTGTGGACATCACCAACTACGTCATGCTGGAGTACGGCCAGCCCATGCACTCCTTTGACTTCTCCTGCGTGGAGGGTCATCACATCAACGTCCGCCGGGCCTACCCCGGAGAGAATATGGCTACCCTGGACGGCAAGCCCCATAAGCTGAACGAATCCATGCTGGTCATTGCCGACGAGGTGAAGCCCATCTGCGTGGCCGGCGTCATGGGCGGCGAGAACTCGGAAATCACCGACGGCACCACCGAGGTGTTCTTCGAGTCCGCCAACTTTAACGGCGTCTCCGTCCGCAAGACCGCCATGGCCCTGGGGATGCGCACCGAGGCCTCCGCCCGGTACGAGAAGGGGTTGGACCCCATGAACACCCTCCCCGCCGTGCAGCGGGCCTGCGAGCTGGTGGAGCTGCTGGGCTGCGGCGACGTGGTGGACGGCGTCATCGACGCGGTGGCCCAGGACTACGTTCCCACCCTGGTGAAGCTGGAGCCGGACAAGGTGAACGGCCTGCTGGGCACCGCCTTCTCCAAAGAGGAGATGACCGCCATCCTGCTGCACCTGGGCTTCCAGCTGATGGAGGACGATGTGCTGGTGGTACCCTCCTGGCGAGGCGACGTGTCCCACTACTCCGACATTGCGGAGGAAGTGGCCCGGTTCACCGGTTACAACAACCTGCCCACCACCCTGATGCGGGGGGACACCACCCGTGGCGGCCTCACCGTAAAGCAGCAGGGGGAGCATCTGGTGGGCAGCGTCTGCCGGGGCCAGGGCTATGACGAAATCATGACCTACTCCTTCATCAGCCCCAACTACTATAATAAGATTCGCCTGCCGGAGGACGCGCCGGAGCGCAATAGCATCCGCATCCTGAACCCCCTGGGGGAGGATACCTCCATCATGCGCACCACCGCCCTGCCCTCCCTGCTGGAGACGCTGGCCAGGAACTACCAGTACCGCAACCCCGCGGCCAAGCTGTACGAGCTGGCCCGTATCTATCTGCCCCAGGAGGGCACCGCCATGGCGGACGAGCGGCAAATCGTCTCCCTGGGCGGCTACGGCGGGAAGCAGAGCTTCTTCACCCTGAAGGGAGACGTGGAGGCCCTGTTCGACGCCTTCCGCATCCAGGGCGTGACTTATCAGGCGGAGCGGGAGAACCCCACCTGGCACCCCGGCCGCTGCGCCAACATCCTGCTGAATGGCAAGGTCATCGGCATCCTGGGTCAGCTGCACCCCCTGACCGCCGCGAATTACGACGTGGACGTGCCGTTGTACGCCGCCCAAATCAGCTTCCAGGCCATTCTGGACGCTCAGCCCCACGCCATCGTCTATCAGCCTCTGCCCAAGTTCCCCGCCGTGGAGCGGGATATTGCGGTGGTCTGCGACCTGGATACCCCCGTGGCCGACCTGGAAGCCTGCATCCGCAAGAGCGGCAAGGGCCTGGTGGCCGAGGTGGAGCTGTTCGACGTCTACACCGGCAAGCCCATCCCTGCCGACAAGAAGAGCGTGGCCTTCGCCCTGAAGCTGCGCCACGCTGACCGCACCCTTACCGATGCCGAGGCCGACGAGGACGTGAAGGCCGTCCTGGCCGCCCTGGAGCAGGAGCTGGGCGCTGTGCTGCGCTGAGTCCCCTCCCGTAAAAAGCACCCTCCCCCGACCAATTCGGTCGGGGGAGGTTTGACAGTTCTGTTATGCTTGACAAACGGGCCGTTGTGCCCTATAATAAACATAGAAAAGGGCGCTGCGACAAGCGGTTAGCCCTGAAAGTAGAACGCTTCTATGTTAAGAAACCGTCACTTGGCAGAGTGGCGGTTTCTGCTTGTTACCTTGATTGTCACAGTCCATTGCAGGATGTGAAACGTCAATGTAATTGGCATTATCTCACCTCCCTTCCGGGAAGTGACTAACCGCCTGCCGCTATGCAGCGCCCAGTCTCAATGCTGAGACCACCACTAGAATAGCACAAAATTTTTCAAATTGCAACGAAAATCACGCAGGATTCCTGCCGCAAGGTTCCTGTTGCCGGTATAAGCCGTGGGAGAGGTCACCCCTCCCACGGCTCCTTTGCTTCCGGCAGCGGCGGGTCGCAGAACCGCCGCACCTGGCCCAGCACCTTGGGGGTGCAGACGGCGGAAACGCGGATGGTATCCGCGTACTCCACGCTTTCCACCTTGGCTTCCCGGTAGAGCAGGTCAAGAACGCCCCCCTGGTCGTAGGGGATGGCCAGCGTCACCTGCTTCGTGCCGGTGTCCAGCAGCTTGCATAGCAGCTCCAGCAGGTCGGATACGCCCTCGCCGGTCTTGGCGGACACCCGGACGATGCCCTCCCCGTGGGGGAGCAGCTCCGGCGCCCCGTGGCCGTCTACGAACCGGTCACACTTGTTCAGCACCCGGACGCAGGGGGTCTCCTGGGCACCCGGTTCCCCCACCAGTTTGTCCACCACCTCGGCCTGGGCGGGCCACTCCGGGTTACTGACGTCGATGACGTGGAGCAGCAGGTCGGCGTATTGCAGCTCCTCCAGGGTGGCCTTGAATGCCTCCACCAGGTGGGTGGGCAGCTTGCGGATGAAGCCCACCGTGTCGGAAATCAGCACCGTGCAGGTGTCGGACAGCTCCAGCATACGGGTGGTGGTGTCCAGGGTGTCAAACAGCCGGTCATTGGCGGGAATATCGCTGCCGGTGAGCCGGTTTAAGAGGGTGGACTTCCCTGCGTTGGTGTAGCCGATGATGGCCACCACCGGCACCTCATTCTTCTCCCGCCGGTCCCGCTGGACGGCCCGCACCCGGCGCACCTCCGCCAGGTTTTCCTCCAGCTTCTGGATCTTCCGGCGGATGTGGCGGCGGTCGGTCTCCAGCTGAGTCTCGCCGGGACCACGGGTGCCGATGGGGGACTTGCCTCCGGCGGCGTTCTGCCGCACCAGATGGGTCCACATACCGGTGAGCCGGGGCAGCATATACTTATACTGGGCCAATTCCACCTGGAGCCGGCCCTCGCTGGTGCGGGCCCGCTGGGCGAAGATGTCCAGAATCAGCGCCGCCCGGTCCATGACGTGGAGTTCCAATTCCTCCGTCAGCACCCGCACCTGGGCGGGGGACAGCTCGTTGTCGAACACCACCAGGTCGGCCCCCAGGTTGTGGGCCAGTTCCTTCACCTCGGCCACCTTGCCCTCCCCGATGAAGGTGCGGGAGTCCGGGGTGTCCCGGTTCTGGAGGACGACGGCCAGGGTCTCGCCCCCAGCCGTCTCCAAAAGGGCCTGCAACTCCTCCATGGTGGTGTCGCTGGAATTGTCCTCCCGGCGGAGGTTGTGGGCGGAGAGGCCCACCAGCACCGCCCGGTTGATGTTGGATTCCTGTAAAGTCGTCTCTGTCATTGTGTGAAACGTCTCCGTTCTGCCGCGCTGCCCCGCGGGGCGGCAGGAGCGGCAATTATTTTTGATAGGCCTCCACGATTTCACCGATATACATGGTGTGCCAGTCGTGGTCGGGGTAATGCTGGGCGTCGATGGCGGGGTCGGTGAGATGCTCCGGCCCCAACTCCTGGGCGTACAGCTTTTTGCACACCAGCACCAGCTCCGCCTGGGCGATATAGGGCGCGCCGCAGTCGGCATAGGCGGGGGTCAGGCCGGTTTCCGCAAACTTGTCATAGTCCCGGCCGGACTTGGAGCCGCAGAAGGCCAGGGCCTTCCGGTACTCCTTCGGCAGGACGGACAGGGTGAAGTAGCCCTCCCTGTCCACAAACTCCTTGGTGTACCGCTGGGGGCGGATATAGCAGGTGGCCACCGGCTTGCCCCACAGGATGCCCACGCCGCCCCAGCTGGCCGTCATGGTGTTGCACTTCTCCTGATTCCCGGCAGTAATTAGCATCCAATCGTCGGCAATCATGGCAAAGGGGTTTCTGGTGATGTCCTTCGGGTCGATTTTCTGAATCATACTGGTTCCCTCCAACTGATAAAATACGGGCAAAGATTGCCACAGATGGAAAAAACGCCGCACCCTCGTTCAGTGCAGCGTTTTTCACATACAAGTCACTTGTCCAGACCGAACTTCTTATTGAAGCGGCTGACACGACCACCTGTATCCACCATCTTCTGCTTTCCGGTAAAGAAGGGGTGACACTTGGCGCACACCTCCACGCGGATGTCCTTCTTGGTGGAGCCGGTGGGGTAGACAGCGCCGCAAGCGCAGCGAATGGTGGTCTGCTGATAATCAGGATGGATACCTGCTTTCATAATTGGTTCACCTCTCTCATCAAAAGATAAAGCTAGTTTTCTACAAAGCAACAATTATAATAGCACATCCCGGCGGGAATTGCAACTGTTTTTGAGAATTTTTTGTCTTGCTTTTTGGTTCGCAGCGTTTGCCGCATTTCTTTCTTGACAAAACCATACGAAACCAGTAAACTAAAACTGTAGCAAAATTTAGCGAACCGGAGGGAACGAGATGGGACTGTTTTCAAAAAAAGAGAAATCCGGCGATGAGTTGTTTCAGGAGGGTCTGGACGCATACAACGCGCAAAAATACAAGAAAGCGCTGGACTGCTGGATGAAAGCCGTCGAGAAAGACAACGTAACAGCAGCCAACAATATTGGGGTGCTGTTCGCAAACGGTCTGGGTGTGGATAAGGACGAGGCGAAAGCGTCCTCTTGGTTTGAAAAAGCCGCCCAGCAGGGTTATGCAAGTGCGCAGTATTATCTTGCCGCCCGCTATGCGAATGGCAGAGGCGTGGCAAAGGATACCGCGAAAGCTGCCTTCTGGTATGAAAAGGCCGCCCAGCAGGGCCACGAAAAGGCGCAGCAGGCCCTTGCACAGATGAAGGAAACAGCACAGGCAGCGGATACCCAGGCAGTGCTGAATGAAGCTTTGAAATTCCTTCAAAAGAAGGACTATGCCAGTGCGCTCCCTCTGCTGGAAAAGGCCGCGCAGCAAGGGAACGCAGGGGCGCAGCACAGTTTGGGTATTTGCTACTTTAATGGCTACGGTGCGGCAAAGGATGAGACCAAGGCCGCCTACTGGTTCGAGCAGGCTGCCCAGCGGGGCCACGCAATGGCGCAGTTTGCTTTGGGTAATTGCTACTTTAACGGCAAAGGTGTGGAAAAGGATGAGGCCAAGGCCGTTCAGTGGTACGAAAAGGCCGCCCAGCAGGGCCATGTAAACGCGCAATTCATGCTGGGAATATGCTATGCCAATGGCAGGGGCATAACCAAGGACCTTTCCAAGGCAGAGGAATGGCTGGAAAAGGCCGCCCAGCAGGGCAACGAAACGGCGCAAAAGACACTCGCTCAGTTGAAAGGAAGCATCAAAGCTCAAGCGCTTAAATTGCTTGAGGATGGCATTACATTCGCCCAGAAAGAGGACTATGCCCATGCGTTCCCACTGTTTGAGCAGGCTGCCCGGCTGGGCAACGCAAAAGCGCAATTCCTTTTAGGGGGTTGCTATGATAACGGCGAGGGTGTGACCATGGACAAGGCCAAGGCCGCCCATTGGTATGAGCAGGCCGCCCGGCAGGGTCTCGCAGATGCACAGTTCTGTCTTGGGTATTCCTATGATTACGGCGAAGGCGTGACCGAAGACAAGGTCAAGGCCTCCTACTGGTATGAGCAGGCCGCCCAGCAGGGTAACGCAGATGCACAGCTTATTTTGGGGATGTGCTATCGAGACGGTAGGGGTGTGGTTGTGGACAAGGCCAAAGCAGTCCATTGGTACGAACAGGCTGCCCAACAGGGTAACGAAACTGCGCAGTATAATCTGGGATTTTGTTATTATAACGGCAATGGCGTGACCATGGACAAGGCCAAAGCCGCTTACTGGTGGGAGCAGGCCGCACAGCAAGGCCATGTAGATGCGCAGCACAATCTAGGTGTTTGCTATGATGATGGTGTGGGCGTAACAACGGATAAAGCCAAGGCCGCTTACTGGTGGGAGCAGGCCGCACAACGGGGCCATGTATATGCGCAGTACAATCTGGGCCATTGCTATGATGATGGCAGCGGCGTAACGCAGGATAAGGCCAAAGCTGCCTATTGGTACGAACAGGCCGCCCAGCAGGGTGA
>JAJBUK010000046.1:5135-13192 GCA_020860385.1 Clostridiales bacterium | reverse complement strand
GCCTATTGGTACGAACAGGCCGCCCAGCAGGGTGATGCAGATGCACAGTGTTTTCTGGGCCTTTGTTATATGGGAGGATATGGCGTAACTCGAAACCGTTCTACCGCCAGGATGTGGCTTCAGAAAGCCGCCGCTCAAGGGAACGAGGACGCCAAGAAGGCTTTGCGGAATCTCTAATCAACACCGAAGCAGAACCCGGCGGCAGGCGCACCGGCGGGAACCTCCACCGCCCGCCGCCCGGGGAACCATTGCGCCATAGCGGCAGGGCGCAAGCCCACTGCCTGATACAGCGCGACCTGAGCGGGGCCTACAAGCCCCCCGCTCAGGTCGTTTTCCTTCCCCTCCCTTTCGCTCCCCTTCCCGATTTATTGACAAAGGCAGACTTTTCCTTTACAATTCATTTACAAAGGATTGACGTTTTTTCAAGTTGGTTTAAGCTATTCCGGGTATTCTTGCCTTACAAACGTTGAGAGGAGCATCATCCCCCATGGCATACCAGGGCACGTTCAAGCGCTACGAGCTGAAATATCTGCTGACCCCCGCCCAGAAGCGGACGGTCTTAGAGGGCATCGCCCCCTATATGCAGCTGGACCAATACCGGCGCACCACCATCCGCAACCTCTACTTTGACACGGACACCTTCCGCCTGGCCCGCCGCTCCCTGGAGAAGCCCGCCTATAAGGAGAAGCTCCGCCTGCGCAGCTACGCCCAGGCCACCGGGGAGTCCCCCGTCTTTGTGGAGCTAAAAAAGAAGTATGACTCCGTGGTCTACAAGCGCCGCATCTCCCTGCCGGAGCAGACGGCCATGGCCTGGCTGCTGGAGGGGACGGTTCAGGCCCCGGACGCCCAAATCGGCCGGGAAATTGCCTACTTCCTGGACTATTATCGGGGGTTAAAACCGAGGGTATTCCTGTCCTACGAGCGGGAGGCCCTCTACGCATTGGACGGCAGCGACCTGCGCATCACCTTTGACGAGAACATTCTGGCCCGGCAGACCGACCTCTCCCTCCAAAGCCCGGTCTACGGTACCCCGGTGCTGGCGGAGGACAGGACGCTGATGGAGGTCAAGACCTCCGGCGGCTACCCCCTGTGGCTGACCCGGCTGCTGACGGAGGGGCGGATTTACCGCACCTCCTTCTCCAAATACGGCGCGGCCTATGAGCAGATGATTTGCCCCAAGACCCGCCCCGCCGCCCCGGCGGCAGAAAGGAGCCTTTTCCATGCTGAGCGAACTGTTCAACGGGCTGTTTGACACCAGCCAGACGGCGGTGATTGCCGTGTCCGACTTCCTGCTGTGCCTGGGCAGCGCACTGGTCTGCGGTCTGGTGCTGGCCCTGGCCCACTTGTACGGGAACCGCTGCACCAAGAGCTTTGCCATCACCCTGGCGCTGCTGCCCGCCGTGGTCTGCGTGGTTATCATGGTGGTGAACGGCAACGTGGGGGTTGGCGTGGCCGTGGCGGGGGCGTTCAGCCTGGTGCGGTTCCGCTCTGCCCCCGGCACTGGGGAGGAAATCAGCGTCATCTTCATGGCCATGGGGGCGGGCCTGCTGACCGGCATGGGCTACCTGGGCTATGCCTTCCTGTTCACCCTCCTGATGAGCCTCATCAGTATGCTCTACAACCGCATCGGCGCTGGCGTGGAGCGGCGGGAGTCCCTGTACCGGACGCTGCGCATCACCATTCCGGAGGACTTGGACTATACCGGCGTCTTTGACGACCTGTTCGAGACCTACACCACCAGCTGCACCCTGTCCTCCGTCAAGACCACCAACATGGGCAGCCTGTTCCGCCTGACCTATGACCTGACCCTGAAGGACGCCGCCAGGGAGAAGGAGCTGCTGGACCAGCTCCGCTGCCGCAACGGCAACCTGGAAATCACCATCTCCCGCCAGGAGAACCACCTGGCGGAGCTGTAAGGAGTGCTGAGGATGAAACTGCTTCGTTTCCTCGCCCTGGGGCTGACCCTGGCGCTGACGCTGTCCGCCTGCGGCGGGACTGCCGACAACGCAGAGAACAGCGCTGAGGCCGCGTCCACTGCGGAAAGCAGCGCCGCATCTGAGGGCGGCGATACTGAGACGGAGAACGCCTCCGTAGACGTTTCTTATGCCCTGGATACCTCCGAGATGTTCACTGACCGGGATTTGGCGGGCAGCTATGACGCAGACAGCGCCGTCTCCATCACCTTAAACGGCGACACCGTCTCCTGCGACGGAGACGGGGTGGACATCTCCGGCAGCACCGTCACCATCACGGCGGAGGGCTGCTACCTCCTCTCCGGCACCCTGACGGACGGCATGATTATCGTCAACGCGGACAGCCAGGCCAAGGTGCAGCTGGTCTTAAACGGCGTCACCATTCACAGCGAGACCTCCGCCGCCCTCTACGTCTGCCAGGCGGACAAGGTCTTTGTCACCCTGGCGGAGGGGACGGAGAACAACCTCTCCAGCGGGGAGGAGTATGTGGCTATCGACGAGAACAACATTGACGCGGTGATTTTCTCCAAAGACGACCTGACCCTGAACGGCAGCGGCTCCCTGACCATCGCATCCCCCGGAGGGCACGGCATCGTCTCCAAGGACGATTTGGTGCTGGCAGGGGGCAGCTACACCATCACGGCGGCCAGCCACGGCCTCTCCGCCAATGACAGCATCCGCATCACCGGTAGCGCCGTCGCCATCACCGCAGGGAAGGATGCCATTCAGGCGGACAATTCCGACGATGCCTCCCTGGGCTATGTCTATATCGCAGACGGCACCTTCGTGCTGACCGCCGACGGGGACGGCGTCAGCGCCAGCGCCGCCCTGCTCATCGAGGGCGGGGACTTCACCGTCACCGCCGGAGGGGGCAGCGAAAACGGGGCATCCACCGCCGAAAGTTTTGAAGAGCGCTATGACCGCTTCCAGCAGTCCGGCACCGCCGCCTCTGACACCGCGGAGGACACCTCCACCAGCACCAAGGGCCTGAAGGCCACCGGCGACCTGACCATCACTGGCGGCACCTTCATCATCGACGCGGCGGACGACACCGTTCACTCTAACGCCGACCTGACCGTCACCGGCGGAACCTTCCAAATCGCCACCGGGGACGACGGCTTCCACGCGGACAGCGCCCTGACCGTCACCAACGGAACGATCGCCATCTCCACCTGTTACGAGGGGCTGGAGGGGCAGACCGTGGAGGTCTCCGGCGGGGACATCCAACTCACCGCCACGGACGACGGCATCAACGCCGCCGGGGGAAACGACACCAGCGGTGCCTACGGCGGCTGGAACCGGATGGACGCCTTTGACACGGACAGCGACGCCTCCATCCTGATTTCCGGCGGTACCCTGACCATCAGCGCCGAAGGAGACGGCATCGACTCCAACGGCTCCCTGACCATCACCGGCGGCACGATTTATGTGTACGGCCCCACCAACAGCGGCAACGGTTCGCTGGATTACGGCAGTT
The DNA here is from genome assembly GCA_020860385.1 of Clostridiales bacterium. Classification (GTDB taxonomy): domain Bacteria; phylum Bacillota; class Clostridia; order Oscillospirales; family Oscillospiraceae; genus Onthomonas. The sequence continues at coordinate 9,742 of JAJBUK010000046.1, read as the reverse complement.
CTGCGGAGATCACCGGCGGCGTGTTCGTGGCGCTGGGGGCCTCCGGCATGGCGGAGAACTTCACCTCCGCCACCCAGGGGGCTATCCTGGTCAGCGCCAGCGGCGCTGAGGGCAGCGTGGTGCAGTTGTTGGACAGCGATGGAACGGAGCTGCTCTCCGTCACGGCGGAGAAGAGCTTCAGTTGCGTCCAAATCAGCACCCCGGAGCTGGCCCAGGGGGAGACCTACACCCTGGCGGTGGACGGCACCTCTACGGAGTTCACCCTGAGCAGCCTGGTTTATAGCAACAGCTACGGCATGACCGGTACAGGCGGTATGGGTGGCCGTGGCGGCAGACGATAACTTCCCAATAAACGGAAAACGCTCCGGGAACCGGATATCCGGTTCCCGGAGCGGCGCTTTCTGACCGTCACACGAATTTGTTCAGCGTTGCGTCATACTCATACTGGATGGCGGCGAGAGCGGCTTTCAGCGCCGATTCCTCCACACACTCCGACTTGCACAGCTCCGTCAGGGAGGGGTAGCGATCCCGCAGGAGGGTGTTCACATAGCTGAGCAGGATAACGGGGTCTTTGGGTATACTCATGGCGGTTTACCTTGCCTTTCCGGTGGATTTTTCTGCCCTTTAGTATAGCGAACGCGGCGGGAAAAGGGAACCGTCAGAACAGACAAAATCCGCAGGGCGAATGCCCTGCGGATTTTGCTTTAGAAAGAAAGAGAGAGGAGAAAAACACATACTTGAAACAACTGTCATCGTCTGAGTATATGGTACTACACCCCGGCGAGAAAATCTTGAACAGAGTTCTAAAAAACTGTAAAGCGTTTGTGAACAGCGGCGGATCCCGCCCTTGACAGGAGATTGAAAACTCCCTACAATAACAGCATAGCCGCTTTCCGCAAATTTTTGCCGTTTTTTTGCTGTTTTAATGAAACTCTCATCAAACCGTGCTATGCTAATAGTATCCTGAACAGAATGGGGAGGTATGAACCATGCGGATTTTACTGGCAGAGGACGAACGGGATTTGAACAGCATCATCGCCCAAAAGCTCACCGCCGACGGGTACAGCGTGGACTGCTGCTATGACGGGGCGGAGGCGATAGATATTCTCTCTTATACCGAGTACGACGCCATCATCCTGGATATTATGATGCCCAAGGCGGACGGCTTCACCGTGCTGCAAACGCTCCGGGACAGCGGGAAGACCACGCCGGTGCTGTTCCTCACTGCCCGGGACGCGGTGGCCGACCGGGTGCGGGGGCTGGACAGCGGAGCCAACGACTATCTGGTGAAGCCCTTCTCCTTTGAGGAGCTGACCGCCCGGCTCCGGGTGATGACCCGAACGGCCTTTGGCGCAGCCAGCAATGTGCTGACGGTGGGCGACCTGACCATGGACTGCGCCGCCCATACGGTGCGCCGGGGCAACCGGGACATCACCCTGTCTGCCAAGGAGTACGCCCTTTTGGAGTACCTGATGCACAACAAGGGGGTCGTCCTGTCCCGGGAGAAAATCGAAAACCACATCTGGAACTTTGACTACGAGGGCGGCACCAATGTGGTGGACGTATACATCAGCTACCTGCGCAAGAAAATCGACGGTGGGGCAACCCAGAAGCTGATTCACACCGTCCGGGGCCGGGGCTATGTGCTGCGGGAGGAGACGGGACGGTGAAAAACGTATCCATCCGCCTGAAGGTGACGCTGTGGTATACGGTGGCGCTGATTTTTGTGGTGGCGCTGACCTATTTTATGGTTCTCTTCGTCGGCAATCAGGTGTTGCAAAAGACGGTGCGGGACAACCTCATTGAGACGGTGGAGGACAATGTGGACGAGGTGGAGTTCTTCGCAAGCCTGGACGGCATCGACCTGAGCAGCGATGTGGACCACTTTGCCGCCTACGGCGACGGCTATCTGGAGGTGGACGACGACTTCCTGGACGCGGTCAACGAGGTCTACACCGCCCTGTACTACGCCGACGGCACCTTGCTCTATGGCGAAAACCCGGTGGCCCGTGAAGTGGCAGAGCTGGACTTCATCGACTCCCAGGTGCAGACCATCACCATTGACGGCACCCTCTACTACGTCTTTGACCGGCAGCTGGTGCAGGAGGGGCTGGAGGGGCTGTGGCTCCGGGGCGTGGTGGCCGAGACCCAGGGGAAGGCCCAGATGGAGGACATCTCCCGCCTGTCCCTGATCCTGCTGCCCTCCCTGGTGGTGCTGGCGGCAGTGGGCGGCTATCTCGTGGCCCGGCGGGCGCTGCGGCCCATTCAGCAGATCTCTGAGGCGGCCTCCCAAATCAGCCAGGGGGACGACCTGAAACGGCGCATCGACCTGGGCAAAGGCAACGACGAGCTGCATCAGCTGGCGGACAGCTTTAACGAGATGTTCGCCCGGCTGGACGCCGCCTTTGAGGCAGAGCAGCAGTTCACCTCCGACGCCTCCCACGAGCTGCGCACCCCCATGTCGGTCATCATGGCCCAGTGCGAGTACTCCCTGGAGGAGCCCCGGACGGCCGAGGAGTACCAGCAGGCCCTGGAGGTGATCCAGCGCCAGGGGCGGAAGATGTCCCGCCTCATCAACGATATGCTGGACTTCGCCCGGCTGGAGCTGCACACCGAGCGGTATCAGAAGGAGACTGTGGATTTGACGGAGCTGGTCTCCTCCACCTGCGAGGATTTGGCGCTGATTCAGGAGAAAGGTATCACCCTGACCTGGGAGGCGGCTCCGGCGGTGACGGTGTACGGGAACCGGGAACTCCTCTCCCGGCTGCTGGTGAACCTGGTCAGCAACGCCTACCGCTACGGCACAGAGGGCGGCCACATCTGGGTCGCGCTGCGGGACGGGGCGGACGCCCTGACCCTGTCGGTGGCCGACGACGGCATCGGGATTGCGGCGGAGGAGCAGGAGAAGATTTTTGACCGGTTCTATCAGGCGGATGCCTCCCGGTCGGGGGCAGGCTCCGGCCTGGGGCTGTCCATGGTGGCCCAAATCGCCCAGTTCCACGGCGGAACCGTGACGGTGGAGAGCGCGCCGGGGGTGGGCAGCACCTTCACCCTTATCCTGCCAAAAGAATCTGCAAAAAATGCAAAAATGTGAAAACGCTAATGCTGCTCTAATCTTCGGCGTCTATAATGAAGCCAGAATCAAGGAAGCAACCAAAAAATCATAAAATTCAGCTTCCGATAAAGATGCTAGAAAGGAGCATTCCACATGACACACTTGAAGAAGTTATTTGAAACCCCCATGAAGGCCGTGATTTCCTCCGTCTGCGCTGTCGGTATCCTGGCAGGCGTGGGGACCGGCACCGCATACGCTGCAAGCGCGATTGCGGAAAACACCTCCATTGGCGCAGAGAACGCCCAGAACTTCGCCTTTGCAGACGCCGGTGTAGACCCGGCGGAGGCCACCCTCACCCGCACGGAATTCGACTTTGAACAGGGTCAGTTCGTGTACGAGGTGGAGTTCACCGCAGGCGGCACGGAGTACGAGTACTGGATTAAGTCCAGCGACGGCACCGTGGTGAAGAAGGAAGTGGAGCTGGTGAGCCTGGAGGCTTCCACCGCCACTGCCGAAGCCGCTCAAATCACCCTGGACGAGGCCAGGGCCGCCGCTCTGACCGACGCGGGGCTGACGGAAGCGGAAGTGACCTTCACCCAGGGCAAGCTGGACGAGGAGGACGGTGCCGCAGTCTATGACATCGAGTTCTACACCGACGCCTACGAGTACGAGTACGAAATCAACGCCGCCACCGGTGCGGTCTACAGCAAGAGCAAGGAGACCCGCACCGTGGCAGAGGCCGCCGCTGACACCACCGCCGAGGTCACTGAGACCGCCGACCAGCTGACCCTGGACGAGGCCAAGGCCGTCGCCCTGGCGGACGCGGAAGCCGCCGAGGCTGATGTGACCTACACCAAGGCCAAGCTGGACACGGACGACGGGGTTGCCGTCTACGACATCGAGTTCTACACCGCCACTCAGGAGTATGAGTACGAAATCAACGCCGCCACCGGCGCTATCGTAGACAAGAGCGTGGAAAACATCCAGACCGCTACCGGCAACACTGACACCGGCAGCACTTCCAACTCCGGCGCCACGGACAGCACCGGCAACACCGCCAGCGCCTCCTATATCGGGGTGGATAAGGCCAAGACCATTGCCCTCTCCGACGCGGGCGTGACCGCCTCCGACGCCACCTTCACCGCCGCCAAGCAGGATAAGGACGACGGGGTCGTGGTCTATGACATCGAGTTCTATACCAGCGCCAAGGAGTACGAGTACGAAATCAACGCCACCACCGGCGCTATCCTGGATAAGGACGTGGAGACCCGCAAGACCTCCACTGGCAGCACCGGCACCGGCAGCACCTCCAACTCCGGCGCCACGGACAGCACTGGCACCACCGCCAGCACTTCCTATATCGGAGTGGATAAGGCGAAGACCATCGCCCTCTCCGACGCGGGCGTGACCGCCTCCGACGCCACCTTCACCACCGCCAAGCAGGATAAGGACGACGGCGTAGTGGTCTACGACATCGAGTTCTATACCAGCACAAACGAGTACGAGTACGAAATCAACGCCACCACCGGCGCTATCCTGGATAAGGACGTGG
>JAJBUK010000046.1:0-5035 GCA_020860385.1 Clostridiales bacterium | reverse complement strand
AGACCCGCAAGACCTCCAGCGGCAGCACCGGCACGGGCAGCAGCTCCTCCAGTGGCAGCTCCAGCACCTCCTATATCGGCATCGACAAGGCGAAGTCCATCGCCGCCAATCATGCAGGCTATTCCGTCTCCGATGTGACCTTCTCCAAGGTGAAGCTGGACGAGGATGATGGCGTGGCCGTCTACGAGATAGAATTCTACAAGGGCAGTACGGAGTATGAGTACGAAATCAACGCCGCTACCGGCAGCATCCTGGACTATGACGCCGAAGTGGACGATGATTAAATTCTCAACCCTGACATACACAGCAACGCAAACAGGCACCCCGCCGAATCCTCGGCGGGGTGCCTGACTTTTCCTGTTGTAATTAGGATGAGGCGAGCTGCCTTACCCGTTCATCTGCTTCCGGCGGGACAGGTTCATGGTGCCGTCCTGCATAGTGCCGAGGTCCTCCAGGCTGGCCCCGGTGCCCTTGACGACGCAGGAGATGGCGTCATCCGCCACGCGGGTCTCAATGCCGGTGTTGGATTCAATCAGCTTGTCAAAGCCCCACAGCAGGGAGCCGCCGCCGGTCATGACGATGCCGTTGGTGGAGATGTCCGCCGTCAGCTCAGGGGGCGTGCGCTCCAGCACGGCATGGATGGCCTCCAGAATGCGCTGGATAGGCTCCTCAAAGGCTTCGATCATCTCATTGGAGGTGACGGTAAAGGTCTTGGGCAGGCCGGTCACCAGGTCGCGGCCCTTGATGTCCTTGGTGACCTCCTCCTCACGGGGATAGACGCCGCCGATGCTGATTTTCAGCTCCTCTGCGGTGCGCTCACCGATGAGGACGTTGTACTTGCGGCGAATGTACTTCACCACAGCGTCATTGAACTGGTCACCGGCGATTTTGATGGACTCGGACTCCACCACGCCGGACAGGGAAATCACGGCGATGTCCGTGGTACCGCCGCCGATGTCCACTACCATATGGCCCTCGGGCTGGGAGATGTCAATGCCCGCGCCGATGGCGGCGGCCACAGGCTCCTCGATCAGGTACACCTTCCGGGCACCAGCCTGGATGCCCGCGTCAATGACGGCCCGCTCCTCCACCTCGGTGATGCCGGAGGGAACGCAGATGACGAGGCGGGGCTTAAAGACGTGTACCGGGGCCACCTTGTTGATGAACTCCCGCAGCATACGCTCGGTCATGTCATAGTCGGAGATAACGCCCTCCCGCAGGGGACGCATGGCGACGATGTTGCCGGGGGTACGGCCCAGCATCATCTGCGCCTCCGTGCCCACCTTCAACAGCTTGCCGGTATTCTTGTCAATGGCGACGACGGACGGCTCCTGAAGGACGACGCCCTTCCCCTTCACATGAACCAGAATGGAAGCGGTACCCAGGTCAATGCCAATATCTTTTGCAATGCTCATTTCACACACTCCTGAATATGTTTGATGAAATCCAGTATTTCCAGAAGGCGGGCCCTTTAGCCATGCCTTCATTGCTGCACTTTGCCGCAGGAACCCTGTCAAGCCCCCAAAGCTCCATACTAACAACATATTATAGCGGGTTTCCCCCCAGATTTCAACGCCATTTTGAAAGATTTCATAGAATTTTCAGATTTTTTTGCGATTCGTGAAGAATCAGAACGGGCGGCCTGTTATATTGCACTTTTTGTCCGTTATTACGGCTTATTTTCCGTCTGCGTGCCATTTGCCGCCATCAGGCGCAGCACCGGCTCCGGCACATAGGGGGAGACGTCCTTGCCGTAGCTGGCCAACTCCCGCACCATGGAGGAGGAAATGGCGGTCACGTCTGCACGGAAATAGATGGACTCCAGCTCCGGGTGAATCAGCTTGTTCACCTCGGCGATATTTTCCTCATAGTCGTAGTCCATCCCATTGCGCAGGCCCCGCACCAGGTAGCGGATGCCCTCCTCGGCGCAGTAATCCGCCACCAGACCTTCGTGAAAGACCACCTTGGTGTGCAGGATGCCGTCCTCCGCCAGCGCCTCCTCGATGGCCGCCTTCATGTCCTGGGCGGGATACTGGCGCTGCTTCAGCGCGTTGATGCCGATCAGGATGTGCAGCTCGTCAAACAGCCTGGCTGCCTTCTTCACGATGGCGTGGTGCCCCAGGGTATACGGGTCGAAAGAGCCGGCGAACAGCCCCTTGACTGGTTCTCTCATTGAGTTTCCCTCCTGTTGGGAACGATTCTTCCCACATTCTATGCTATAACCCCCGGCTTGTCAAGGGCGGATTGCGGGGTTGTCGAACTCCACCAAAAAACAGAAGAAAACCTGCGAAAATTCGTTGACGCAGGCGGTAAAAAAAGGTATACTATTGGTTAATAGTGTATGCAAATTCCTGCCTGCGAGGCCATCATGATTCATTTGAGAAACGTAAGAAAGCAATATTGGGAGCAGGCGCATCCCGCCCTCCGGGGCGTGACCTTCCGGATGAAGCCGGGGGAGTTTGCCTTTCTGGTGGGGCCTTCCGGCTCTGGGAAGTCCACCCTGCTGCGCATCCTCCACGGGGAGGAGGAAGCCAGCAGCGGTATTATCCTGGTCAATAACTACGATGTGGCCCACCTGACCCGGCGGCAGCTTCCTTACTACCGGCGCACCGTGGGCATGGTCTATCAGGATTTCAGGCTGATCCCCAACCGCACGGTGGAGGAGAACCTCTCCTTTGCCATGCGGGCCATCGGCGCGCCGGATAAGCAGATTCGGGCGCGGGTGGAGGAGGTGCTGGAGCAGGTGGAATTGACCGGCCATAAGCACAACTACCCCACTGAGCTTTCCGGCGGGGAGCAGCAGCGGGTGGCGGTGGCCCGGGCCATCCTGAATCATCCCGCCCTGGTGCTGGCGGACGAGCCCACCGGAAACCTGGACCCCAAGCTCAGCTACGAGATGATGAAGCTGTTCGAGCAAATCAACGAGGACGGCACCACCGTACTGGTGGTCACCCATGAGCAGAGCCTGGTGGATCGGTTCCATAAACGGGTCATCCGGCTGGAGGAGGGCAAAATCGTAGCGGACGAAGAGGACGGGCTGTATCAATCATGCGAAACCTGATTTATTTTGTGCGGGAAGCGCTCCACGGCCTGCGGAGCCACGCCCTTGGTTCCTTCGCCGCCATCGGCACCATCACCGCCTGTCTGCTGCTGACCGGCTGCTTCGCGCTGGTGGCCGCCAATTTGCAGCTGAATGTGGAGCAGATGATGGGGGACCGGGAATTTCTGGTCTACCTGGAGGACGACCTGACCCAGGAGGACTATGACTCGGTGGGGGAGGCCCTGTCCGCCATGGAGGACGTGGAGGAGGCCACCTTCATCTCCAATGAGCAGGCCCTGGAGAACCAGCTGTCCAGCAGTTCCATCCTCAGCGACTATTTCAAGAATGTGGATTACAACCTGCTGCAAAACCGGTATCACGTCCTGGTCACGGATGCGGAGGCTCTGGCCTCCTGCGTGGAGGCGGCGGAGACCTTGAAGGGGGTGGAGCATGTCTATGCCTCCTACTCCCTGGCCCAGCAGATTACTACCCTGCGGAACCAGTGCCTCACCGGCGCGGGGGTGATGGTGGTGCTGCTGGTGGTGCTCTCCATGTTCATCATCTCCAACGTGGTGCGGCTGGCGGTGGTGGCCCGGTCGGAGGAAATTGCCATTATGCGCATCGTCGGGGCTACCAACGGCTTTATCCGGGCCCCCTTCCTGGTGGAGGGGCTGCTGATCGGACTGATTGGCGGGCTGTGCGCCACCGTCCTGACCGGGGGCCTGTACTGGCTGGTGGAGCGGTCGCTGACCTCTGTGGGTAGCAACAGCGTGTTCAGCTTCTACGCCTGTCAGGACATCTGGCCCTTCATCCTGCTGGCCACCTGCGGCGCGGGCCTGCTGGTCGGGCTGTTTGGCACCATCCTGCCCATGCAGCGGGTGCTGAAAACCGCATAGCGCAGCAACAGAAAACAGAAACCCTATGGGCCGGGTTCCCCGGCGTGGACGAGGTGACTACATAAGATGAAACCGCAACGCAAGCCCTCTGCCGGGCACACCAGTCGCACCCCGCTTATTGCACGGATTCTGGCCGTGGGTCTGGCGGCGATTTTCCTGCTGTCCCTGTTTTCTCAAATCTTTCAGTTTGCCTTTGCGGTGGAACAGGAGGATATCGACGCCTTAAAGCAGCAGCAGGCGGAAACAGCGGAGACGCTGGAGAGCTACAGCGACCAGCTGGCTGCCCTCAGCCAAGAGAAGGACTCCGCCGCCAAGCGCTACGACCTGCTGACCAGCGAGCTGGACTATCTGAACGGGCAAATTCAGTCCTCTGAGACCCTGATTGCAGACTATGAGAGCGAAATCACCCAGCAGGCGCAGCGGCAGGCCGAGGCGGAAGCCACCATGGAAACGCTGGAGGATGACTATGTGCAGGCCGTCCGGGCCATGGAGGCCCAGGGGGTCTCCGCCTTCTGGTCGGTGCTGCTGAACGCCACCAGCCTTTTTGACCTGTTCCAGAGCATGAATGACCTGCAAACCGTCACCGATGCCCAACTGGAGGTCATCTCCCAGATGGAGGACGCTCAGCTGGAGGCGGAGGCGGCCCAAGCGCAAATCGCCGCCCTGCTCAGCGACCAGGAGGCGGCCCAGGCAACACTGGAGACCCAAAGGGCCGCCGTGGAGGACAGTCTGGTGGAGTTGGATGTTGCCATCAATGAGATCCTCTCCAACGAGGCAGCCTACACCGCTGAAATTTCCCTGCTGGAGAGCGAGCAGGCCAGTTTGGCCGATGAGATTTTAGAGACGGAAACCGCCCTGGCCGCGCAGCAGGCCCAGGCTGCCGCTGAGGAAGCTGCCGCCCAAGCTGCCGCTGAGGAGGCCGCTGCCGAGGAAGCTGCTGCCCAGGCCGCCGCAGAGGAGGCCGCCGCCCAGGCTGCCGCAGAGGAAGCTGCCGCCCAGGCTGCCGCAGAGGAAGCTGCCGCCCAGGCCGCGGCCGAGGCCGCTGCTGCCCAGGCTGCAGCAGAAGCGGCCGCTGCCCCGGCCGCCGCCGAGGAAGCAG
>JAJBUK010000030.1 GCA_020860385.1 Clostridiales bacterium | reverse complement strand
CTCCCGGCGGGCCCCATTTCTTGCTCCGCCAAGAAATGGGGGAAAGAAGGCGGCTTAGGGAGGGGCTTCGGGGCCTCGCCCCTCCCTAAGAACCCTCCCCCTATCCCGCTGGCGGCTTCGCCTTGTCTCTCAATCAGGTGGTTCATCCCGTTAGAGACGATGTGACTTCTCACTGGTGAGACTGCCACCGATGGCGGCTGGAAACGATTGCCGTTCCACCCTGCCGTTGGCGGGCGGAACGTGCAATTTTGTTGCCCTTTGGTCGAGGAAATCTGACTGTCCGGCTGCGTTATTCCCCTCAATCCAGCATAGATTGCTTTTTTCAGTTGATGCCATTACCCTGAACGGAAATGCGGCGGCTTGCGCCAAAGGTTCCCCCTGCCCCAATTCTTAAGGTTTTCTTACAATTCCTTCCGCCTGATTGACTTTCCACCTTCGGAACCTTATAATGAGTGTAACGATTTTGTCGAAACAGGTCGTTTCTCACCTTAACACGAAAGGAAGTCCCGCCTATGGCAAGGCGTTCCGATGCCCCCGCTCCGCAGCACATCCCGCCCTCCCGGGCGCGGAAGCCCAAGCGCCACCCGCTGCGCAATATTTTGCTGATTGCCGCAGCCGCTGCGGCGCTGCTGTTCTTCCTGGAGACGGACGGCTTCCCCGCCCTTCCGGCGTCCTCCCTGACCTCCACAGATACCAGCGTGGTGCTGCCCGCCGGGAATGCCGCCCCCAGCTCCGGTGAGACTGCTTCCCCCAGCCCTGCCACGAGCAGCGCCGCTCTAATCGTCTGCATCGACCCCGGCCACGGCGGCAGCGACCAGGGCACCAGCTATCAGGGCCGCTTGGAGTCGGAGGACAATCTGGCCCTGGCCCTGGCGGTGCGGGCGGCCATGGAGGCCCAGGGCATCACCGTGGTGATGACCAGGGAGGACGATACCTACGTCTCCCGGGCCGACCGGGCCGCCATCGCCAACGACGCGGGGGCGAACTTCTTCCTCTCCTTACATAGGAACGCCTCCGCGGACGGCAGCGGTAGCGGCATCGAGATATGGTACTCCACCGCAGCCTCTGCCACCACGGTAAACTGGGCCGTTCAGGTGGAGGACGCCCTGGTGGCGGCTGGCATTTCCGGCAGCCGGGGCTGCCACAGCGGCTCCCAGACCAATCCCTATGAGGACTACGACGTGTGCCGCCTGACCAGAATGCCCGCTCTGCTGGTGGAGATGGGCTTCATTCAAAACGAGGAGGATAACCGCCTCTTTGACAGCCAGATGGAGGACTATGCCGAAGCGCTTACCGATGCGGTGCTGGCCGTCTGGGCGGAGACGGAGACCTGAATACGCTTCTCCTTTCTTCCGGGCTGCCCTGTGGGGATTTCCTGCGGGGCAGCCCCTTTTTGCCTCTTTGGAGGGAGTGGTGGCAACCTGGGGGTACATTCCTTAGCCAAGGATGGAGGAAGGACGGCAATTTTGTTGCCCTTTGGTCGCTGAACTCTGGCAGCAAGGGTACGCTGTTGCGCCTAATCCTGAAAACGTTGGTTTTTCATACGCTTTTCATCAGAGGCTGAAACCTTGCCTTACAGTCAGATGTTATCCATCGCTGGATAATAAAATTGCACGTTCCGCCCGCTTTTAGCAGGGCGGAACGGCAATCCTCCCCCAGCCGCCATCGGCGGCAGTCTCACCAGTGAGAAGTCACATCGTCTGTTGCCTGCGCTGCCACGGAGCGGCAGAGACAAGGCGCTAGCCGCCAGTGGGATAGGGGGAGGGTTCTTAGGGAGGGGCGAGGCCCCGAAGTCCCTCCCTAAGAACCCTTCTTTCCCCTATTTCTTGGCGGAGCAATTTACGGCGTCTAAAAATGTGCCAGCGGCACATTTTTAGCCGGAAACCGATGCCAGCTATGCTGGCGAGGGTCACTGTCCGAGGAGGATACCATAAAGGGTCAGCAGGCGGTAGTCAGGCCCCCGGAGGGAAAGAACGTTTTTCCTTTATCATTCCTTATCTAAGGAAACTCCGCCCCGGCAAGGGAAAACACTTATTTCTTTCATCAGCCCTTGCCCAAGGAACGCCCCCTACCCTGACAACACTCCCGGAGGGAACCGGCGGCATTTTCCAGCGCCGCCGCACTTGCCTATCAGCCCTGTGGTGTGGTAAAATGGAGGTACCCAAACCGGAAAGGGGTGCGCCCCATGCCACAGCAAAAACCGACGATACCCTCCCGCCTCCGCAGCCTGGGCTGGCTGTGGGTCAGTCTGGCCTGGGTGGCCGTTCCCGCCGCCCTGCTGGGGCTGTTCCAGCTCTGCAAGGGCAACCAGGCGTGGATGAACGTTTGGGTGCGGCAGGTCACCTCCCCCATCAAAAGCGGCGTTTCCTGGCTGTGCGCCTTCCTGCCCTTCGGCGTGGCAGAGGTCATTTGGGCAGCGGCGATATTCGCCGGGGCGGGGTTCCTGGCGCGCACCGTGTACTTACTGATTACCCGCAAGGGGCGGCCCAAGCGGCTGCTCCGCCGGGTGCTGGCTCTGGGCAGCGCAGCCCTCATCGCCTACGCAGGCTACACCCTGATGTGGGGGGCCAATTATTACGCCGACAGCCTTGCCGACATGACCGGCCTGGTTGACCGAGGCACCAACGCCTCGGAGCTGTACACCTTGCTGGTGGCCTTCTCCGACCGGGCCAGCGGGCTGGCGGAGGTGGTGGAACGGGACGAGGACGGGCTGTACGTTCAAGACCTGGACGCTCTGTTCGCCCAGGCCACAACGGTCTATGACGGCCTGCTGGAGGAGTTCCCCTGTCTGGAGGGCGCCGTCCGCCAGCCCAAACCCATGGTGTTCTCCCGCATCCTCAGCTATATGGGCTTCACCGGCTTCTACTTCCCCTTCACCGGAGAGTCCATGGTGAATGTGGACCAGCCGGAGTATCTGGTGCCCTTCACCCTGCTCCACGAGCTGTCCCACCAGCGCAACATCGCCTCGGAGGAGGAGTGCAACTTTCTGGCCATCCTGGCCGGCGCCCAGAGCGATAATGTGGATTTCGCCTATTCCGCTTGCATGGCGGCTTACATCCATCTCAGCAACGCCCTGTACAAGGCGGACGCCGACCTCTGGGCGGACGCCGCCGCCCACCTCAGCGAGGCGGCCCGGGCGGACAACACCGCCAACAGCCGGTACTGGGCGGCGCTGGAAAGCCCCGCCAAGGCCGCCAGCCAGAGCGTCTACTCCGGTGTGGCGAAAAGCTACGGGGAGGAGGATGTGATGGCAAGCTACGGCGCGTGCGTCGATTTGCTGGCCGCCTACTACTTTGACTATGACCCTGACGCCCAGTTTTGGAACTGATAGGATATACAGGACATGACAGGAGGGATTTTATGACCCCGGAAGAACTGATTCAGCAGGCCCGCGCCATGCTGCCCCTGGCCTATGCCCCCTATTCCGGCTTCCCGGTGGGGGCGGCGCTGGAGTGCGCCGACGGCACGGTGTACACCGGCTGCAATGTGGAGAACGCCGCCTACGGTTCCTCCCTCTGCGCGGAGCGCACCGCTCTGGTGAAGGCGGTCAGCGAAGGTCAGCGCAGCTTCACCCGGCTGGCCGTCATTGGAAACACGGAGGACTTCTGCACTCCCTGCGGGGCCTGCCGCCAAATGCTGTACGAGTTCGCCCCTGACCTGACCGTTTACATGGCAAACCGGCGGGGGGAGTACCTCACCGCATCCCTGGGGGAGCTGCTGCCCCACGGATTCGGTCCCGCCGCCCTCGGCTCTGAGGCAATGTCGTCAACTTAAAGGGATTGCTTTCCTTAGATAATGTTCGCTGTAGAGATTTTGTCCGGCCTTCCCTTGCCAGGGAAGCGGGGGTCTGACTTCCGCGCTATCACTTTTAACATATCCTTCTCGGTTAGTGAGCCTTGCCAGCGTAGCTGGCTGCGGTTTTCGGCTAAAAATATGCCGCTGGCATATTTTCTGAACGCCGCAAACTCGCTCCGCCG
>JAJBUK010000047.1 GCA_020860385.1 Clostridiales bacterium | reverse complement strand
GCCATCCCTCCTGACAGCCGGTCAGATTCGCAGGCAAATTGCCTGCGGCGCATAATGTTGCCCCAATATTATAGCAAATATTTCTAAAATTGCAACTGCTTTTTTGTCAAAATTGTGTAAAAATTCAGAAATCTCTTTTATAATCCAAAATCAGAAAACACCATCCTTCGGAAAACGACAAATGTGCGCCGGTCAGGGATAGCCCCGAAAAAACCGCCTGCACAGGAGGCGGTTTCCTGTGCAGGCGGAATGGGAACGGTCAACGATAGACCCGGTGCAGCCCCCGGGCGAACCGGGGGTCGATTTGGAAGCGGGCTACGGAGGCCTCGGAGCATTTCAGGTCGGTGACGTCGATGGCGGTCTCCGTAGGGCCGATGCGGCCCAGGATGCGGGCCCGCTTGCCGTCAATGGTGACATAGCGCCTCCGGCGGCTGCGCAGGGCCTGGAAGAAGGCCCGGAAGCAGTTAGTACACACCCGCTCCGTGCCGAAGCCGTTCTGATAGCCCACCTGGAGGATGGCCACCCGGGTGGCCCGGCGGAGGGTGACCTGCTGCTCATAGCCCAGGGAGGAGCCCTTGGGCAGCCAGCGCACCACGTCCAGCGTGGCCTCGCCGTGGCACACCTGCTTCAGGGCGGAGCGGCCCCGGCCCCGGTGCTTCTCCGTCAAGCCCAGCAGGGCGCTGCCCACCCGGACGGCGCCGAACTGGATGTTGTCCGTCTGCATCAGGGCGGCGGAGTTGGAGGCGTGAATCAGGCCGGGGTCCAGCCCCTGCTGGCGCAGGGTGTTCAGGGCCTCCTGGAACAGCTCCATCTGATGAGAGATGTCCTTGCTGTCAGAAATCAGCCGGGTATAGGTGCCGGAAATCGTCACTCTGGGCAGATGCTGGAAGATTTGCAGCAGCTTCTCCGGCTCCGAGGGGAGGAAGCCGCAGTAGCCGATGCCGGTGTCGATGAGGACGTGGGCCTCGGCGTAGGTGCCCAGCTCCTCCGCCGCGGCGTTCAGGGCCACCCCCGTCTCATAGCTGCCGATGGTGCAGATGACGTTCAGGTCGATGAGCTGCTTCAACACCTCGGTGTCGGCGGAGGCGTTCAGCATTAAAATTTGCTCCTCCCCGAAGCCGGCGTCCCGCAGGCGGCGGGCGTCCTCCGGGTCCCCGATGGCAAAGCTGTCGATACCGTTCTCCCGCAGGACGCGGGCCAGCTCCACCAGACCCGCGCCGTAGCCGTCGCCGGTGAGGACGGCGAAAATCCGGGCGTCGCCCGCCCGGGTGCGGACGACCTCAAGGTTGTGCTTCAGCGCAGCGGTGTCAAATACCAAGCTCTTCATAGGATCACGCCTTTCCAAAGGGGAAACTGGTACAATTATATACGCTTACAGGCGGTTTTGCAAGTACCTGTAGGGAAAAGGCGGAGGGTAAAACACGGCAGGAAACCGTTTGGTTTCCTGCCGTGTCTGTTGCTGCTCTGCCGTCCGGGCCGGGCCGGGCAGTCCGCTGTTTCGGTCAATCCTGTTCCCTGCGCTTCCACAGCACCAGGGCCGCGCCGCAGAGGGTCAGGCCGGTGAGGGTGTAGAGCCAGGTGCCGGAGCCGCCGGTGGAGGGGAGGACGTAGCCTGCCTCGTTCTTCACGGTAATAACAATGCTGCCGTTTTCCGTGGTAGCGGAAGCAACATTATTCTCATTCCCGGAGGTGAATGTCACCGTGCCGTCACTGTTCACCGTAAACTTAATGGGCTCGGTCAACAGGTTGTAGCCGTCCGGGGCGGTTGTCTCGGTCAGGGTGTACTCGGTGCCGTAGGTGATGTTGTCAATCGTAACGCTGCCATCCACCGTATATTCATTAGTTGTACTACCAGCGCTCAAGGTAAATACTGCACCGTTTAGAGCAGTACCCTTTTCCGAATCTACCTTCTTGAGGGTGATGCTAGTGGTTTCCTCCTGGTAAGTATTAGTAAAGGTGAATACAGTTTCGCTACCACTTGTTGATACTCCATTGCCGGAATCAGCAGTAATTGTTGTCGCAGAATAGGTACCGCTTGTTTCTGTTTCCTCCAGTTTGTAATAGGTTATACTTTCTACCTCAGTGGTGTAAATATACGAACTTCCGCTTCCGGTGCTTGTCTTTGTGGTTTTTACTGTCACAGCCACGCCATAAATTGTATCATCATAGGTCACGCTGCTATCATTGCCATCCGTTTCCTTGATGATATAGTAATACGTTTTGGTGGCCGAACTGTCGCTCGAACTTGAACTAAGTACCGAAGAATAGGTAATCTGATCAAACTTTACGGTTTCCGTGGTGGTCCCATCGGAACCAGTCGCGCCAGAGGTGCTTTCACTGGTAGCACTGCCCAAGGTAAACTTCCAGGTAGAGCCATTGACCGTTATACCGTCCGTCACATCATAGAGATTAAATTCGAACTGGTCTTTGCTAATCGTATCGCTGCCCTTAAACACCTTCTCAACGTCCATGTTGAAGTTGGCCGTGTTCTGAAGCAAGGTTGCAACGTCCAGTATGAAATCCAAGCCCAAGTGGCTTGTTAAACTATTATAAGAGGTGCTAGCTCCGTCACATACAAGCGCCGCCACAAGGAATATGCTCATTCCACTGATGTCAATTTCATCAACTCCTGCAGCATATAGTGCGGAGTTGCTGCTGTAACTAGTCCCATACAAATAATTATACAACTTATATGCATTATTATTTGAATCCCCTGTAGTGACCGGATAATAGGTTCCATCTGCATACGTCGAACTCGAAGTTATAGTCGCAGTATACTGCGTTTTTTCGCCGTTTTCAGTAACCGTATAAGTGATTACAACGGTATCTGATGTACTCACAGTATAACTTCTGTCTGCGCCTGTTCCACCGACATACCACTCATTTGTTCCAGATGTTATGCTGTAAGACGTTGAAGTTCCATCCGAATTAATCACCACCACTGCATCCACACTTGTTAGGGTAGCTGTTGATTCTTCACTTGTCCCCAAAGCATTTTTAATAGTAGTAGCCAGCTTCGCCAACATTCAGCGTGATGGAGCTGCCGTTGCCAGTCGCAGTAGCGGCGGAGGAGCCAGGAACGGAAGTAATGGCATTGAACCATGCGGTGACATCAGCTTGGGTCTTGCCAGTCGCCAAAGACACGTTGTAGGTGCCGCTGGTGGTAGTGGCGGTCAGGGTGAAGGGAGATGCAATGGTATTGCCCTCAGAGTCGGTAACAGTCGTTGTTCCGGAAACCAGGCCATACCAGGCATCGTCTTCAGAGATGGTATAGGCCACGGCGCTGCCGCTGTAGGTGGCGTCGAACACCTTGTAGGCAGTGTAGGTCTTGTCAGTGACAGAGTTTTCGATGGTGATAGCCTCACCAGCCGCGAACGCAGTGCAGGTCAGGCCGAAGCACATGACCAGTGCCAGCAGGATGCCGGCAAATTTTTTCAGTTTGCTCATGTTTTTACTCCTTTACATGATAAAATAGAACGGTTGGGTGGATAGGGACTGCCTGAAACGGCAACGGGGGACGGTTTATCCCGGCTAGATGGTTACGATTTTTGCATTCCTCCTTCACCGTCTCAGGGTTTTATGTAACACGCAGGTTCTGCCCTCTGGCTCTCCTACAGTTGCATACTATATAATGTATAGGGCCTGCTACTGAATCAGCGACAGCTAGCTCAGCGGCCAGATGCGGAGAATCACCTTCCCCACGATTTGCTCCTCCTCGATATAGCCGATGGCGGTGGAGCGGGAGTCGATGGAGGTGGCCCGGTTGTCCCCCATGACGAAGTATCTGTCCTCCGGGACCTGAACCGGATAGTCCCGGTCCGTCTCCCCAAGGGCCTTTTCGGTCACATATGGCTCGTCCAGCAGCTCATCGTTGACGTAGACGTTGCCGTCCTCGTCAATATCCACGATGTCCCCCGGCCCGGCGATGACCCGCTTCAAGAGCAGCTTGTTCTGGTAGTAGAAGCCCACCAGGTCGCCGGTCTCAAACTCGCCGGACTTCACCAGTATAATAATGTCTCCGTCCTCCAGGGTGGGCTCCATGCTGGAGCCGGACACCTGGAGCACCGGCAGGAACATCGTAGCGATGAGCACCGCCACCGCCGCCACCACAATCAGGGCGTAAATCGTCGTCCGCAGGGTCTGGCGGTACCGCTGCTGGTATTGCAGCCGCTCCCGTTCGGCGGCTACCTCCTCCTCGCTGGGGAGGCTGGCCGGTTCTGGGATATTCTGGTTCATGCGCGGTTCCTCCAATTTCCTGCGGCGCTCCGCCCGGGCCGCTTCGGGGTCTGGGGCGGCTATCCCGCCCCGGTCTCGGCGGCGGCCAGCAGCTCGTCCGCCTTGCGCCGGGCCTGGGCCAGAATCTCCTCCGCCGTGCCGTTGGCCGCCTGGATGGAGGCCAGGTACTGCCGGGCTGCCGCCTCCGCATCCTCAAAGATATGGTTCAGGCTCAGGGCCGCCTCCGCGATGGAACCGGCGTTTTCCATCCGCAGGGTTTTGTCGTCCAGCTGGCGGCGCAGCTCCGCGTTCTCCGTTCTGAGGGACCGTTCGTTCTGCTGTAGGGCGTAGATGATTTCAATCAGCTCGGTGCGGCTCATCTTGCGCAGTTCTTTATCCGCCATGTGCGCTCCTTCTTCGGCCGCCGATAGGAGAGGTGCCGCTCCAGCTTCGGCTCCAGTATCAGCTGAAATTCGCCCTGCCCCCGGGGTATCACCTCAACGGAGATGGGGTTGGCCTCGCCCCAGGCGGGGGAGGCAGCGGCCAGGGCTTCCCACCGCTCGTAATAGGCCAGGAAGTCCTTGTGGAGGCAGTTCTCCGCCCGCCTGCGGACGGCGGCGGCCTCGGACAGGGACGCATAGGTGCCCAGGCGATAGCCGTGGCCCCGGAAGCGAATCTCCGCCCGGTACTTGCCCCGCACCATATACACGCCGCGGACGCCGGTCTTGTTGTTGACCCGGAGCTTTTCGCTTTTCAGCAGGTCCACGGACGTACCGGCGACGTGGGTCAGGTAGCTGCTCAGCTTCAGCTCGGCGGCGCGCTTGCGGCAGCCGCAGCTAATCATCCGGCTGTACACCAAATCCTCATAAGGCACGTCCACCTCATTGCCGCAGTCGCAGCGGCAATGCCAGACCACGGTGCTGTTCCTGTCCCGCTTCTCGGTGGGGTAAAGGGCGGTCAGCATCCGGAAGCGCTGGCCCGCGATGTCCTTGGCCGGGTGGCCCCGCCGCCGCCTGGTTGGCTGGGCCGTCGGTTCTGTAGGCTCCGTTTGACTGCGGAGGGCCCGCGTTGCTTCTTCCACCATACTGTTTCACGCTCCATTCGGCGGCGGCATTGTCGTTTGCGCCGGAATTGTTCTTATAGTAAACTCCTATAAGGAGAAAGCTCATGAAACTGCTGATAAATCAGCACGCTCCCGTTCCCTCCGACCACGATTTTGACCACTGGCGCTGAACCGTGGCCGCGGTTTTATTGCGCGGCCATAGTAGAATTTTCGGGCGGAATACGTTCCCCTTTTTTTGCAATCAGCCCTATTTTCCCCACGCAGACCGCCCGTTCCGTAAAAAATAAGTGGTCAGGAACCCTGACCACGATTTTGACCACCGGCGCTGTGTTTGCCCGGAAAATTTAAGAATTTCTTAAGAAAAATAAAACCATACGATTCTACAAATTTTGCCGCCGATTCTCCAAATTAGAGGTTGACATCCCCACCCCGATGCGGTAAAATACAAACAATGGGTAAGTGTCCCACGCGGGTAGCGGCGCTTTCAGCGCCTGTCCGCGATACATATAGGAGTTTACTTCAAGAACGCTTTTTTTGTCGAAAAACAGCCGCCTGACGGGGTGTGAACCGGTTTCTGCCGGGCCCATCAGGCGGCTTTCTGTCATTCAAAACAAAAAACGCCGCCCGCGGAGGAGCACTCCGCGGGCGGCGTCCGGTCACTTCCGGTATTCAAACTGCATATCGTAGAGGACGACGGTGTCCCCGTCCTCGATGCCCATGGCCTCCAGCCGGTCAAAGAGGCCGCTGCTGCGGAGCTGCTTATCGAACCAGTTGCGGCTCTCAAAGTCCTCCAGGTTGGTGCAGGCCAGCAGATGTTGGAGCCAGGGGGCCTCCACGAACCAGTAGTGGTCCTCCTGCTCGATGGATACCTCCGCCGAGGTGTCCACCTGGGGCATGGGGGGCACATAGTCCGCCTCAAAGACCTTCACCGGCGGCAGCTCGGCAAGGCGCTGGGCGATTTTCTGCACCAGGGGCCCCACCCCCTGATGGGCGGCGGCGGACAGCTCGAAGAACTCATACCCCGCCGCCTCCACGTGGGCTTTCAGACGGTCGATGTTCTCCCGGTCATAGCACAGGTCGCACTTGTTGCCGCAGACCAGCATGGGCCGCCCCGCCAGCTCCGGGGAGTACTGCCGCAGCTCGGCGTTGATGGTCTCGAAATCCTCCACCGGGTCCCGGCCCTCGCTGCCGGACACGTCCACCAGATGCACCAGCAGGCGGCACCGGTCGATGTGGCGCAGGAAGTCGTGGCCCAGGCCCGCGCCCTCGCTGGCCCCCTCGATGATGCCGGGGATGTCCGCCATGACGAAGGACGTTCCCTCCTCCACATACACCACCCCCAGGTTGGGCATCAGGGTAGTGAAGTGGTAGTTGGCGATTTTCGGGTGGGCCTTGGACACCACGCTGAGCAGGGTGCTCTTCCCCACGTTGGGGAAGCCCACCAGCCCCACGTCGGCCAGCAGCTTCAGCTCCAGCGTCACCTCCCGGCTCTCGCCGGGGAGCCCGGCCTTGGCGAACCGGGGAGCCTGCCGGGTAGGGGTGGCGAAGTGCTGGTTGCCCCAGCCGCCCCGGCCGCCCCGGGCCAGCACGAACCGGTCGCACCCCGTCATGTCCTGAATCACAGCGCCGGTGGCGGTGTCCCGCACCACGGTGCCCTCCGGCACCCGGATGATGAGGTCTTTGCCGTCCCGGCCCGACTTTCTGCCGCTGGTGCCGTCCGCCCCGTTCTCCGCGAGGTACTTGCGCTTATAGCGGAAGTCCATCAGGGTGGACAGGTTGCTGTCCGGCACCAGGACGACGCTGCCGCCCCGGCCGCCGTCGCCGCCGTCCGGCCCGCCGTTGGTGACGTACTTCTCCCGGTGAAAGGCCACCGCCCCGTTGCCGCCGTTGCCGGCCCGGACGGTGATATTCGCCGTATCCACAAAGGCTGCTGCCATCGTGCGTCCCTCCTTCTGTCACATCACAGAAAAACGCACCGAACATAAGGGGTTATGTCCGGTGCGTCTTGCTTCAACCTTACTGAGCGCTCTGCTCGACAATGGAAACCTGCTTGCGGTCCTTGCCGTAACGCTCAAACTTGACGGTGCCATCCTTCAGGGCGAACAGGGTGTCGTCCTTGCCCCGGCCCACGTTGGTGCCGGGATGGATCTTGGTGCCGCGCTGACGAACCAGCACGTTGCCGGCCAGCACGAACTGACCGTCGCCCCGCTTGACACCCAGACGCTTGGACTCGGAGTCACGGCCGTTCCGGGTGGAGCCGCCGCCCTTCTTGTGGGCGCAGAACTGAATGGAAATCAGCATAGTTAAGTTACACCTCCATACACGTTAGTCATCGGAGGAGAGGAACGCGGCCTCCGCCTCGTCCTCCTCCGGGAAATCCGCTTTTACTGCTAAAAACTCAGGGTATTCCCCCGCCAGCTCGGACAGATAGACCATCATTCCCGTCAGCAGGTTCTGACAGGTGGCCTCGTCCGTCTCGGACAAGCCGCCGGGGATTCGGAAGGATAACGCCGCCCGCTCCGGGTCGGATTTCACGCTGGCGCACAGCCCCAGCACATCGTTCACCACGGCGTTTGCCAGGTTTGCCGCGCTGGAGACGGCGGCGCACACGATGTCGCTGCCCTCGTCGGCGTAGCCGCTGTGACCCAGCAGGTCAAAGCCGATGATGCGGTCCTCCTCCGAATGAAAGGTTACGGTGGTCATCAGGCGTGGATGGCGTTGATGGTAACCTTGGTGTAGGGCTGACGATGGCCCTGACGCTTGCGGTAGCCCTTCTTAGGCTTGTACTTGAAGATACGGATCTTCTTGCCCTTGCCGTTCTTCACGACGCTGGCCTCCACGCTGGCGCCCTCCACCACGGGGGTGCCGATGGTGGCGTTGTCGCCGTCGATGACGGCCAGGACCTGGTCGAAGGTCACGGTGTCTCCGGCCTCTACGGGCAGCTTCTCGATAAACAGGGTGTCACCCTCTGCAACCTTGTACTGCTTGCCGCCGGTCACGATGATTGCGGTCATTTGCGTTGCACCTCTTTCCTTAATAACGGACTCGCTCTTGCAGGTGCGGGATACCTCAGGGCATACCACGGCTTACGACCTGTTCAAAGCGGCTTTTATACTATATCAGCTTTCGGGGAATTTGTCAACTTTTTTTCGGGGAAAACGGGAAAGTTTTCCCGCCGATGGGGAGAAAACGCGCCGGACCACAGGGGCCCGGCGCGGAAGGGATGGGATAGGAGGGGAGGATGATTTACTTCCCGCTCTGCTTCTTGGCCTTGATTTCCCGGATGGCGTCGATGTGGGACAGGTTGACCCGGCCCTTCTCGTCAATGTCAGTGACCTTGACCCAAATCATGTCGCCGATGTTGACGGTGTCCTCCACCCGGCCAATGCGGTGGTCAGACAGCTTGGAGATATGCACCATGCCGTCCTTGCCGGGAGCCAGCTCCACGAAGGCGCCGAACTTCAGAATGCGCACCACCTTGCCGAAGTACAGGCTGCCCACCTCGGGGACAAAGACGATGGTCTCGATGGCCTTCTTGGCGGCCTCGCAGGAGGCGGCGTTGGGGCCGGAGATGAAGATCTCGCCGGTCTCCTCCACGTCCACCTTTGCGCCGGACTCGGCCTGAATCTTCTGGATGACCTTGCCGCCGGAGCCGATAACGTCCCGGATATTGTCGGTGGGGATCTGCATCTTCACCATCTTGGGGGCGTTGGGGCTGACCTCCGGGCGGGGCTCGGAGATAACGGGGAGCATGATTTCATCCAGGATGCGGCAGCGGGCGTCATAGGTCTTGTCCAGGGCCTCCTCGATGATTTCCATGGTCAGGCCGTCGTTCTTCAAATCCATCTGAATGGCGGTGATGCCCTTCTTGGTGCCGGCCACCTTGAAGTCCATCTCGCCGTGGAAGTCCTCCACGCCCTGAATGTCGATAAAGGTCTGGAAGCCGCCGTCGTCGTCCTGAATCAGGCCGCAGGAGATGCCGGCCACCGGGGCGGAGATGGGCACGCCGGCGTCCATCAGGGCCAGGGTGGAGCCGCAGATGGAGCCCTGGGAGGTGGAGCCGTTGGAGCTGAGGGTCTCGCTCACCACGCGGATGGCGTAGGGGAAGTCGCTCTCAGAGGGCAGGACAGGCACCAGCGCCCGCTCGGCCAGGGCACCGTGGCCCTGCTCCCGGCGGCCGACGCTCTTGACGCTCTTGGCCTCGCCGGTGGAGTAGCCGGGGAAGTTGTAGTGGTGCATATAGCGCTTGGAGTCCTCTTCCCAGATGGAGTCGATTTTCTGGCTCATGGAGAGGGTGTTCAGGGTGCAGACGCTGAGCACCTGGGTCTGGCCCCGGGTGAACAGGGCGGAGCCGTGGACCTTGGGCAGGACGCCCACCTCGGCGGCCAGGGGCCGAATCTCGTTGGAGGCGCGGCCGTCTACCCGGTGGCCCTCCAGCAGCCACTTCTTGACGATTTTCTTCTGGAACTTGTAGGTGATTTCCTCCAGGTACTGATCCATGTTGGGATAGTCGGCCAGGAAGTCAGTATGCCACTGGTCGATGAGCTTGTTCCAGTCGGCCTCCCGCTGGTTCTTGTCGTCGGTGTCCATGGCGGCGCAGGCGGCGTCCCAGGAGGAGTCCACGATTTTGTCAAACAGCTCCTGGTCGAAGTCGGCGTGGGGATAGTCGAACTTAGGCTTGCCGATTTCCGCCACCATCTGGTTGATGAGGGCGATTTGCTTCTGAATCTCGTCAAAGGCCATCTTGATGCCCTTGAGCATGGTGGCATTGTCCACCTGGTTGGCCCCGGCCTCGATCATGACCACCTTCTTGCCGGTGGCCACCACGGTGGTGGCCATGTCGCTCTTATGGCGCTGCTCCTGGTTGGGGTTCAGGACGATTTCGCCGTCCACCAGTCCCACGCTGATGCAGCCCACAGGGCCGTTCCAGGGGATGTCAGAGATGGCCAGGGCGGCGGAGGTGCCGATGGTGGCGGCTACCTCGGGGGAGCAGTCATAGTCCACGGAGAGGACGGTGCAGATGATGGCGACGTCATTGCGGAAGTCGCTGGGGAACAGGGGGCGGATGGGCCGGTCAATGCACCGGGAGGCCAGCACGGCGTTCAGGCCGGGGCGGCCCTCACGGCGGAGGAAGGAGCCGGGGATGCGGCCCACGGCGTACAGCTTCTCCTCAAAGTCCACGCTCAGGGGGAAGAAGTCGATGCCGTCCCGGGGGCGGGGGGAGGCGGTGGCGGTGCAGAGCACGGTGGTCTCGCCGTACTTGACCACCACGGCGGCGTTGGCCAGCTCGGCCACCTTGCCCACCTCCAGGGTCAGGGGCTTGCCGCACAGGTCCATCTTGTACTCCCGGTAGTTGGGGAAGGTGCGGTGGGTGATAATGGTTGAATAAGACATGGTTGTCCTCCTTTGTGTTGGGCGGACAGGGCCTGGTCTCTTTAGCACTTGAAACGGACGCGGAACGCCGTTCCGCAGCTGGTTCAAATACTAAAAAGAGGATTTGCCTGCCCGCCGGGTGAAGTTGAAATCAAAGCAGGGCGGCGGAGGAGTCCACCGCCCTGTCAGAGACGAATTGGGATTGCCGCGCCAGCGGGGAATCAATTACTTACGGATGCCCAGCTTGGCGATGATGGCACGATACCGCTCCACGTCCACCTTGATGAGGTAGTCCAGCAGCTTACGGCGCTTGCCGACCATCTTCAGCAGGCCACGGCGGGAGTGGTTGTCATGGGGGTTCTCCTTCAGGTGCTCGGTGAGCTGCTTGATGCGGGCGGTGAGAATGGCGATCTGCACCTCGGGGGAGCCGGTGTCGTTCTCGTGGGTCTTGTACTCTTCGATGATTGCGGTCTTTTCGTCCTTACGGATCATGGTAGGTTCCACCTTTCTGAAATTCGTCCCGACCGGCTAAGCGAGGGCTGGTGGCTGCGGCGTTGCGCCGCGAAATGCCCTTCACTGAGCTGTGGGAGTGTGTTTGGTTCCCGCCCATGGGTCAGGCGGGCGCTTGAAACTCAAGCGTAATCAGCATACCACAGTTTTGCCCGATTGTAAAGCAAAATATTTCCTATAGGGTGAAAATTTGTACGGAGCGGGTGATTTGGGGGAAGGGACGTGTTCAGCAGCCCGGAACCTCCGTCAGCTGGCGGAACCGCTCCAGGGTATCCCGCAGCGCCTGATAGACCTCCCGGGGCTCCTCCGGGGGCACGTCCCGCATGAGGATGGCGGCGGGGTCCAGGGGCAGGCCGTCTACGGCGGGGTAGTCCGGCGGGTCCGGCCAGGCCGGGTCATGCCAGACGATACGGAGGCAGGCCACGTCCTCCCTGGGGTAGGAAAGGGTCACGTCCTGCACGTCCTCCAGCGGGATGATGAGGCACCCCGGAATCCAGGGCACGTCTACGCAGTGCTCGATAACAAGGTGCTGGGTGTGAATTTCCAGCAGGCAGGTGTAGTCCGGCAGGTCGGGAAAGGGGGAGGTGTAGATCCACACGCTGAGCTGGCTGGGGGCGGGGTAGGGGTCATAGTCGGTCACATCGGGTACAGGGAGCCTTGCCATAAAGGGATTCTCCTTTCTAAGTAAAAAGCATCTCTTTTTATAATATAACAAATCGTTATTCGCGTCAAGATAACAAAATGCGATATGCGGCGGTAAAACGTTTTGTTATATCTATAATGTAGGTGGAGGGATGCTAATGATCTATAAGCGCATACGAGACCTACGAGAGGATTGTGACCTGCGGCAAAAAGATATGGCAGATTACCTCCACTGTACACAGTCCTGCTATTCCTACTACGAAGCCGGTTTGCGGGACATCCCCACAGAGGTGCTTTGCAAGCTGGCAGATTTTCACAACACCAGCGTGGACTATCTGCTGGGCCGCACCGACGACCCGCGGCCTTATCCAAGGCAAAAACGATGACCATCCGCCTGTCGGCGGATGGTCGTTTTTTATCCTTGCCGCTCACTCGCTGAGGACGGTGCCGTCCGCCAGGGTGATGGTATAGCCGTTAAAGTTGATGGTGCCGTTGTTCGTCAGGCTGGTGACGGTGCAGTCCCCGGTCAGGGTCCAGGTGCAGCCCGCCTCGATGGTGACGACGGCGTTATCCTCCACGGCGTCGCCGCCCTCATCGTTGGCCACGATGTTGATGGTGCCGGTGAGGGTGGAGCCATTCGTCAGGGTGATGTCCAGGGTGGAGACGGTGTCCACCGCGATGTCCCCCTCCAGGGCCTGGCCGTCGGCGGTGAACTCCACCTGAGCCCCGTTAGCGCCCGCGCTGCCCCAGCCCCGGCTGCCGCTGTTGCCGGCCACCAGCAGGAGGTAGCCTTCCTCCTCATTGTTCACGATGTCCACGCCGGACAGGGTCAGGATGCAGTGGGTGTTGGTGACATAAATCAGGTCGCCGTTGTTCCCCGTCAGGCTGCCCCCGGTCATGGAGAGGGTGGAGGTGCCCACGTCGGCGTCGCCGGACATGGACTGATAAATCATGACGGTGTGGACGTTCTCATCGGAGCTGGTGCCCTCGGTGTCGCTCATGTTGCCGGACACGTCGCAGCCCGTCAGGGTGATGGAGTTGGCCCCCTCGATGACCAGGGCCTCAGAGTTGTTGGCGGTGAGGGTGGCGTTACTTACCGTAATGTCCGCGGTGGAGTAGACGGCGGGGGAGTTGTAGCCGTTGGTGGTGTAGGTGCCCCCGTCCACGTTCACCGTGCCGCCGCCCCGGTCGGAGCGGATAGCAGCGGAGGAGCTGCCGGAGGTCTCCACCGTCAGGTCAGAGGCGTTGGTGGTGCCGCCGCCGGTGGTCTGGATGCCGCCGGAGTTGTCGGCGGTGGTGGTGATGGTGGAGTCGGAGATGGTTACCACGGTGCCCTCTCCGTAGCTGAACACGCCGTTGCCGTTCTGGGCGGAGGAGGTGACTGTGGCGTTGGTGATGGTGACCTGGGCCCCGTCGGTGGCCAGCAGGGCGGCGTTCATGCCGTAGAAGTCGCCGGTCTCGGTGTCAGAGGTGGCCCCGGCGGACTTGTCTACGGTGATGCCGTCCAGGGTGACGGTGGCCCCATCCACCCGGAGGGCGTTCTCATCGTCCCCGGTGGAGGTGTAGGTCTCGCCGGAATAGTCCCCGTCCGCGTCCAGGGTGGTGGCGGCGGTGCCCTGGTCCACCTCGGCGGAGCCTCCGCCGAAGCCGGAACCGGCCTCGGACACCACGCCGCCTGTCATGCCGCCGGTCAGCGCCACCACGGTGACGGAGGAAACCTCGCCGTCCTCGTCAAAGGTGACCTGAAGAATATCGTCCACCGCCAGGTTGGAGGCGCTGCCCTCTGACCCGTCGGACAGGGTAACGGTCACATTGGTCAGGTCTACCTCCAGGGTGTCCTCCCCGGCGGTGAAGCTGCTGCCCATACCGCCCATGCTGCCGGAGCCGCCGCCGTTCATGCCGCCGCCCTCGCCGTCGGGCATCTCCGGCATGGTGCCGCTGCCGTCCGCCATATCGCCGCCCTCGCCGTCAGGCATCTCCGGCATGGTGCCGCTGCCGTCCGCCATTTCGCCGCCCTCGCCGTCGGGCATCTCCGGCATGGTGCCGCTGCCGTCGGCCATGTCGCCGCCCTCGCCGTCGGGCATCTCCGGCGCGGTGCCGCTGCCGTCGGCCATGTCGCCGCCCTCGCCGTCGGGCATCTCCGGCATGGTGCCGCTGCCGTCGGCCATGTCGCCGCCCTCGCCGTCGGGCATCTCCGGCGCGGTGCCGCTGCCGTCGGCCATGTCGCCGCCGCCCTGGTTGCCGGGCTGTGCGCCGTCTCCGCCGCCGAAGCCCTCAGCCTCGGTCAGCTCCCCCAACTGGAGGGTGATGATGCTGCCGTCCACAGCGGTGATTTGACCGGTAACGGTGGCGCCGCTGTAATCCTGGCTGGATTCCGCCTCGGATTCGACGGCGGAGGCGCTCTCCGCAGAGGACTGGCTGGCCTCTGAGCTGCCGCAGGCGGCCAGGGACAGGGCCAGCGCCAGGGCGCAAAACAGGGCGGTGAGGCGTTTCAGTGCTTTCATGGGAATTGGCTCCTTTCTGCATCACAGGTGTATAAATATGGAAAATTTAGCTGAGTTGAGGGGAGGCGTCAGCCCCCCTTGCTGACGCTATCATAAGGGCCGAACATGAAACGTGGCTGAAAGAAATAAAAACAATTTGTTACGGAAGGTGAAACGTGAAGCGGTGGAGGGTGATTTTCCTTAGACAACGTTCGCTATAGAGGATTTGTCCGGCCTTCGCCGTCAAGCGGCATTCCGGCGCGTTGCGCCTCCCTCCCCTTTCAGGGGCGGCAGGAACGTGGTAAGAACCGGAAAAAATCCGCTTGTGCTTTTCCCGCCCAGGGGGTATACTGATAGATATTGTGGAGCAGTTTACCCTTATGCTCAGAGAGAAGAAGGAGAGTACACTTGAAGTTGCGTGTTTTAGCGGTGGGCGATGTCTGCTCGGAATCCGGCCTGGCCTATCTGACCCGCACCCTGCGGGGGGTAAAGCGCCGGGAGGGCGTTGACTTTGTGGTGGTCAACGGGGAAAACGTGTCCGGCGTGGGCCTGACCCCCGCCCAGGCCAGGGCGCTGCTGGACGCCGGGGCGGACGTGGTGACGTTGGGGAATCACACCTGGTTCAGGCTCCAAATCACCCACTTTTTGGACGATAACCCCTACATCCTCCGCCCCGCCAACTACCCCGCCCGGCTGCCCGGCCGGGGCTACGGGGTGTTCCCCGGCCCCATGGGGCTGCGCATCGGGGTGTTGAACCTGCTGGGGCGGGTAGAGATGGACCCCAATGTGGACAATCCCTTCACCACCGCCGACCGCATCCTGGGGGAGCTGGAGGCCGACGTGGTGCTGGTGGACTTCCACGCCGAGGCCACCAGCGAGAAGCTGGCCCTGGGCTGGCATCTGGACGGGCGGGTCAGCGCCGTCTGGGGCACCCACACCCATGTGCCCACGGCAGACGGCAAGGTGCTGCCCCACGGCACCGGCCATATCACTGACCTGGGTATGACCGGCCCGGTGCAGTCCATCCTGGGGGTGAAGCCGGAGATCTCGGTGAACAAGTTCCTGGGGGGACTGCCCCGGCGGTACGAGTCGGCAGGCGGCCCCTGCAAGATGGACTGCGTGCTGTTCACCATTGACACAGAAACCAGAGCCTGCACCCAGGTGCGCAGGCTGGACCAGACAGAACAGGAGGCAATCTCTTGAGAAAGAAAGACCCTGCGGCGCGGGCCGCTGAGGAGACGGCATTGGAAACGGAAGAGGCGGAGGAACGGGCGGCTGACCGGGACTTTTTCGACTGGATGCAGACGCTGACGGCGGTGCTGGTGGTCGTGGTGCTGGTGTTCACCTTCTTCTTCATGGTCATCAGCGTGTCCGGCAGCAGTATGTACCCCACCCTCCATGACGGGGACATCATGCTGGTGCAGCGCATCGGCTACACCCCCCAGGCCGGGGATATCGTGGTGCTGCGGAAGGAGAGCTTCTACGACGAGGCCATCGTCAAGCGGTGCATCGCCGTGGCTGGCCAGGAGGTGGAGATCGACTATGAGGAGAACCGGGTCTACATCGACGGCGTGGTGCTGGAGGAGGACTACCTGAACTTCACCAACGAGGGCCTCAGCGGCCAGTACGGGGACGACTATATGGTGGAGAAGGACTCCATGGTCTACTCCGACTTCATCGTGCCGGAGGGCTGCATCTTCGTCATGGGGGACAACCGCAACGGCTCCAGCGACTCCCGCACGGCGGAGCTGGGCATGGTGGACACCCGGTATGTCATTGGCCGGGTGCTGGCGGTGTTCTTTCCCTTTGACCGGGCGGTGCTGTTTTCCTAGTAGAACGTGAAAACGAAAGCTTTGCTTTATTCAACTATCACAAACTATCAACGGAACAGACTGTAACGCTGTTCAGACGGGCACACGGTTTCACTTTTTTGCAGCCGTATGTGTAGGGGCGGCCCTCGGCCGGGGAGCGGAAACCGCCTTCTTACCCCGGGCGGCCAAGGGCCGCCCCTACATAAAAGTGAAGATTTAGCCTTCACGTTCTATCAGGAGGATGCCATGCAGGAAAAGGAATATGTGGATCTGTACGACCTGAACCATCAGGCCACCGGCCGGATGATGGAACGGGGCGATGAGGTGCCCAGGGACTGCTGCACCATGGTGGTGTCCTTCTGGGTGCGGGATAAGGCCGGGCGGCTGCTGCTGGAGCGGCGCAGCCCGGAAAAGCGCTGGTTCCCCGGCTGGTGGGAGTGCGGCGGTGGCTGCGTGCGGGCCGGAGAGACCGGCTTTGACGCCGTCCAGCGGGAGGTCCGGGAGGAACTGGGGTTCACCGCGCCGGACAGCCGCTGGCGGCTGCTGGGGGAGCTAGAGAACGTGGAGGTGCTGGAGGGCCGGTACTTCCACCACTGGAACCTGGCCTATCTGGTGGAGACGGAGGGCGAGCCGGTTTTGCAGCGGGAGGAGGTGTCCGCCGTCCGCTGGTTCACCATGGAGGAGCTGGACGCCTTCCTGGCGGAGGACGCCCCGGTGACAAAGTACACCCGGCGGCTGTATCAGGCGTATCGGGGGCAGCTGTGGCAGCCCATGGTCACCGGGCAGAAGCGGCCGAAACAGGGGCGGCAGAAGGTTGTTACAACCTCTACGCCATTGGCTCCCCTGAAAGGGTAGGGAGCACAGTAGAACTGCCGCTCTACGGCGGATGGGTTTTCGCGCAAAACGGATTTCAAGGTTGTTTCCGCGTTCACAGGTAAGCCGCCACAGGGCTGACCCCTGTGCGCCGGGCCTCGCTGTTGATGTAGCGGACGGTGTTCTCCGCCACGACCCTTCCGTCCAGGACGCACTGCACCGTGATGACCTGCGCTCCGCCGGAGGCGCTTCCCCCGCCGGTCTGGGCGGCGATGCGCCGGGCCAGCGCGTCCATCCAGCCGGTGTTGTTCTCCAGGGGCACCACGGCCTCCCGGCCCGCCTCGCCCAGCATGGTCAGGGTGGGGCTGTCAAAGACGCCGCCCCGGGCGGCGAAGGCCAGCTTGGGCCACCCCTTGCCGGAGAACAGGGTGGTGCTGATGGCGCTTTGCAGGGCGGTCAGCCCCGCCTTCACCCAGGTGACCTTTAACCCCAGGCTCTTGCCCGCCCAGCCAGACTTGAAGCTGTTCCACAGGCTGGCGGCGGTGGTGGTCACCTTGGCGGAGAAGCTGACCGTCTTATCCTTGATGTTGCCGGTCAGGCCCTCCCACTGGGCTTTCAGGTCGGCCCAGGTGGTCTTGATGGAAGCGGTGACGGACACCGCGATGTTCCCCAGATGGCCCTTGATACCATTCCACCGCTCCTGCAGGTCGGCCCAGGTGGTCTTGACGGCGGCGGTGATGCTCACCGCGATGTTGGTAAAGTGCCCCGTCAGGGACGCCCAGGCGGCAGACAGGCTGCTCCACATGGTTTGCAGCGTGTTCTTCATGCCGTTTTGCAGCCCCTGCACCAGATAAACGCCGATTTGCCGGAACACCGTGCTGGGGCTGGCCACCCCGAACAGGGATTTCACGCTGCTGACGATGGGCTGGACGAAGCTGTTGTACAGCCACGTCCCGATAGAGGCGAGGCTGTTGGTGATGCCCGTTTTCAGCCCGTCCACCAGGTAGCCGCCGATTTGCGAGAGCTTCGTCTGCCAGTCCCCGCTGGCGCTCAGGATGTCGGCCACGGTCTGGAGCTGCTGGCCGCACCAGCTCAGGGCGTCGCCAAAGTCGGTCAGCAGGGTGGTGACTGCACCCCCTGTCCAGGCAGCCACCGGCTGCAAAAAGTTCTCCCACACCGCTGTGGCGATGGGCTGGAGCAGGCTCAGCGCCCCGGTGACTGCCTCCACCCCGCCGGACAGCAGGTTCAGCGCCGCCGGAGCCGCCGATTCTATCGTCCACTTGGCCAGGGGCAGCAGGATGTTCTCATACCCCCAGGCCAGCGCCCCCTCCAGCAGCGCCGCCAGGGGCCGCAGGTGCTCCAGCAGGTCGGCAAAGCCGCTGACGATGGGGGTCAGGTTCAGCCCCGCCGCCCATTCCTTTGTGGCGTCGGCCAGCCCCGCCGCCGTGTTCACCAAGTCCTCCACCATGCCCAGCAGGCTTTGGACGATGCGGTCGCCGTTTCCCGCGTAGCGCCAAGCCTCGCTGAACCGGTTCGCCAGTTCCTCTATGGTGCCGCACAGGCCGATGGCGCAGTCCAGCACCCCTTCCACGATGCGCTGGCCGCTGCCCCCTGTCCAGGCGGCTTTCCAGGTCTGGCCCACCAGGGCGGCGGCGTTTTTCAGGGCGGTGAGCATGGCGTTGGCGCTTTGTAGCACCGCCGCCCCCTTGCTCTGCCACGCCGCCTGGAAGGGCGGCCAGATGCCCGCCAGCGCCTGTTTCAGCCGCTCCGCCCAGGTCAGCAGCTCTCCGGCGGCGGAGCCGCCGCCGCTGCCGCCACTTCCGCCGTTCCCGCCGGAGGTGGTGGTTTTTTTCGTGGTTTTGGTGGTGCCGCCGCTGGCGCTGCTGAGGCGTTGGATCTCATCAAAGCCCATCAAATCCCGCTGGGCGGCGGACAGCTTTTTGGTGGTGGCGGTGACTTGCTTTAGCGTGCTGGCGGTACTCCGCAGGCTCTTGTTCAGGCTGGCCTGCACCGCGCTGCCCTGGCGGCTCACCGCCTGGAGCTGCCGCCGGGTCTCCGCCAGGGCGCTGTTCAGGGCGGAAGCCCCTGCCAGGGTGGTCAGCTGTTCCTCGTCTATCATTTCTGCTTCACTTCCTCACGTTGTTTCTCTGCCGGGGGATGGCAGGCGGCGGCATGGCGCTCCATCCGCCGCCGGTACTTCTCCACCCGGGCGGCCCGCACCTCCTCCTCGTTCCAGAAGGGGAACACCTCCCAGACCTCCGGCAGCTGCCCGCCGCCAAAAGCCCGGGCGGTGAGCTGGGCCTGCCCCAGGGCGATGATGGCCTGCCGCTGGCTCCGCAGCCGCTCCCGCTCCTGCATCCCCTCCACGGCGCTGACCAGCTCCCCCCAGCACCAGCCGTCGCTGTCCTGAGGGGAGACCCCGGCGGCCCAGGCCAGCCGCTCCAGCCGGGGGATGGTCAGCCAGCCGCCGTCATAGGGCGGGCTTCCTCCTCCGGCTCGCCGCTCTGGGGGAGGGTGCCATGCTCCACCTGCTGAAAGGCTTGGTCTACCGCCTCCGCCAGCGTCTTTTTCAACATACGGGCCTGGCCCTCGCTGATGAGGCCGGAGCAGGCGGCGATGTCAAAGGCCAAGCCGCCAAAGGCTTCCTGCCCGGCATAGCCACAGTCCACCAGCAGGTCGTAAAACGCCTCGCCGTCGGTGATGGGGTTGCCGCTGCCCTCCCAGCTCAGGGCCTCCCCCAGCAGGGCGGCCATGCACTCGCCGTCCCCCGCCGCGGACAGCACGGTTTGCAGCGTCTCCTCCGCGAAGCGCTCTTTCAGCCGCTTCTGGCCCCCCAGGGTCAGCCGCAGCCGGTAGTCCTGGCCGCCCACCCGGAGGTTATATACTCGTTTCATGGGATGTTACCTCCTGTTCAGGCTGCGCCGCCGGTCAGGCGGCGGCGGGGTCAGTCACCACCCAGTCGGACTGGATGCTGACCGCCAGCTTGGCCGTCACCAACTCGTCCACCTTCGCGCCGGAGATGTAGGTGTTCACATAGCCGGTGGTGGAAAAGACGGTGCCATCCGGGAAGGTCACCGCCACGGGGACGACGCTCCCCGCCGTCTGGAGGGCCTTCAGGGTGCGATAGTCGCTGTCGGCGGCGCTGTTGTCAAAGAGGTAGGTGCATTCCCAGGTTTTCACGTCCTGGACGCCGGGCACCTGCCGCTTCATGGTGTCTTTCAGGCAGGTAGCGTCCAGTTCGGAGGGGGTGCCTCCGATGTCGCCGATGTCCTGCACATAGTTCAGGCTGACGGAGTTGACGCTCACGTCGATGCCGATGCTTGCAAAGCCTTGTGTTGCCATAGTGTATTGTTTCCTTTCTGCTATTTTGATAGGTTGTGTGGGGTTTTCATGCTGGGATACTATGCCCCAGGATGGGGGAGAGGCGGGCCGCCAGAGGGATAGGTTCCTTAGATAAGGAAGGATAAAGGAAATAGGTTTTGCCCTCCCGGCGGGCCTGACTACCGCCTGCTGACCCTTTACGGTATCCTCCTCGGACAGTGACCCTCGCCAGCGTAGCTGGCATCGGTTTCCGGCTAAAAATGTGCCGCTG
>JAJBUK010000087.1 GCA_020860385.1 Clostridiales bacterium | reverse complement strand
GGGAAGAGGGTTTCGTAAATTTTTACAATTATTTCAAAATTTCCTTACTTGGAAAAACCTTTGCATAATCTGTCAAAAACAGCAGTATGAGGCGCTGATATTGTCGCAAAATTCCAATATTTCATGAATTTTGGGGTTTTATGCCGTTTTTGCCCGCTCCGAACGACGCGCAGAGTTCGAGGCCCGCCGCGCAAATCGCTTCAGTTTCAGCCGCCGCGGATTCAATTCACCCTACCGCTCCGGTTTCAGATGTGATATAATGGTAACATCAATCAAACGCAAGGGAGATGCAAGGCGATGAGGCAGGAAACTTTTACCGATATGGAATACAGTTACCGCAAGAGAAAAACCCGGCGGGGAAAATTTCTGGAAATCATGGACGAAATCATTCCCTGGGACGAGTGGATCGAAGCCATCGAGCCGTATTACCCAAAAGGCAAGCGCGGCCGCCCGCCTATGGGTATCGAGAAGATGCTGCGGATGTACCTGCTACAGGTTTGGTTCAACCTGTCTGATCTGGCCACGGAGGATGCCATCTATGACAGCTACGCCATGCGCAAATTTGTTGGCATTGACTTTATGACGGAGTCTGTGCCGGCCAGAACTACCCTGTGCAGATTTCGTCATCTTCTTGAGGACAACGGTTTGAATGCGCTGTTTTTTGACGCAATCAATCGCGTTATGGTGGAAACCGGGCACAAGATAAAGGGCGGCACAATCGTTGACGCTGCCGTTATCAATACCCCAGGCTCCGCCAAAACTGCGGAGCAGGCCGGAGGCCCAGAACCGCGCCGGTCGGAAGCGGCAGAAAATGAGTGGGCAGTCGGCAAAAAATGTCACATCGATGCGGGCGGCGTCTGCGGCAAACGCCCATGATTCCACAGGGGGAGTCTGCCCTGATTTGTGAAGTCGGCGAGGCAGTATATGGGGTTCCGGCATCGATGCAAGCCTTTGATTGCCCTGACTGCAATGCTCTGAATCATTCTCTGTTCTGCGTTCTTGCTTCCCTATTGTCTAAAACCTATTTCGATTCAGCCATTGAAATGATTGATAAATGGGAACGCAATTACCCCCACGTTAACGCCCCCTTCGCACAGGAGCTTCACACTCGGGAAAAGAGCATTCGAGTTTTCGAGCCACTGCAAATTCAGCCTCTGTCGTGAATGTTTTGACGAGATAGCAAACGGTCTGCCGCAGCCGCCATGTCATC
Source organism: Clostridiales bacterium (assembly GCA_020860385.1). Classification (GTDB taxonomy): domain Bacteria; phylum Bacillota; class Clostridia; order Oscillospirales; family Oscillospiraceae; genus Onthomonas. The sequence goes on along the minus strand of JAJBUK010000087.1, from coordinate 19,790 downwards.
TGTGACTGGTTCCCCTTGCAAAACCACAGACTTTCGTCTATAATAAGGGGGAGATTGAGATTGAGGAGTGTGCTCCATGACTGAAAACAAAGACGCCGCCATGTCCCAGAACTTTATTCACGACTTTATCGACGCGGACATTGGGGAAAACGGCCAGTTCGCCGGTATGACCGTTCACACCCGGTTCCCACCGGAGCCAAACGGCTACCTCCACATCGGCCACGCCAAAGCCATCTATGTGGACTTCGGCACCGCCCAGAAGTACGGCGGCCAGTGCAACCTCCGGATGGACGACACCAACCCCACCAAGGAGGATGTGGAGTATGTGGACGCCATTCAGGAGGACATCAAATGGCTGGGCTATGACTGGGAGGACCGTTTCTATTATGCCTCCGACTACTTTGAGCAGATGTACGGCTACGCCGTGGAACTGATTCAGAAAGGGCTGGCCTACGTCTGTGAACTGTCCCCGGAGGAGATGGCCGCAAACCGGGGAGACATCAACACCCCCGCCACCAGCCCCTACCGGGACCGGCCTATTCAGGAGAGTTTGGATCTGTTCGCCCGGATGCGGGCCGGGGAGTTCCCCGACGGGGCCATGACCCTGCGGGCGAAAATCGACCTGGCCTCCGGCAACTTCAATATGCGGGACCCCGCCCTCTACCGCATCAAGCACCAGAGCCATCACCGCACCGGCGACCAGTGGTGCATCTACCCCATGTACGACTTCGCTCACCCCATTGAGGACGCCATCGAGGGCATTACCCACAGCCTCTGCACCCTGGAGTTCGAGGCCCACCGGCCTTTGTACGACTGGGTCATCGCCAACATCTCCGCCCCGGCCAAGCCCCGGCAAATCGAGTTCGCCCGGCTGGGCATCGACCATACGGTGATGTCCAAGCGGAAGCTCCGGGCGCTGGTGGAGCAGGGCTACGTCTCCGGATGGGACGACCCCCGTATGCCCACTATCTGCGGCCTGCGGCGGCGGGGCTACACCCCGGCCTCTATCCGGGCCTTCTCCGAGCAGGTGGGCGTTGCCAAGGCGGACTCCACGGTGGAGTACGCCTTCCTGGAGCATTGCCTCCGGGCTGACCTGGACGACACCGCCCCCCGGGGCATGGCGGTGCTGCACCCCGTGAAGCTGACCATCACCAACTACCCGGAGGACAGGCAGGAAACCTTCACCATCGAGAACCACCCCAAACACCCGGAGATGGGCAGCCATACCGTCACCTTCTCCCGGAACCTGTATATCGAGGCGGAGGACTTTCTGGAGGAGAAGGCGCCCAAGTATAAGCGCCTCTTCCCGGACGGGCCGGAGTGCCGCCTGAAGGGGGCTTACCTCATCCGCTGCACCGGCTGCGTCAAGGACGCGGAGGGCAACGTCACCGAGGTGCTGGCCACCTACGACCCGGAGTCCTCCGGCGGCGACCCCGCCGACGGGCGCAAGGTGAAGGGGGCCACCCTCCACTGGGTAGACGCCGCCACCGCCGTGGACGCCCAGGTACGCCTCTACGAGAACCTGTTCGACGACCCCAACCCCGACGCCGCCGGAAAGGACTTCCTGTCCGCCCTGAACCCCAACAGCCTGACCGTCCTCAATGGCTGCAAGTTGGAGGCGTCGCTGGCAGAGGCCACCGCGCCCGCCTCCTACCAGTTCATGCGGCTGGGCTACTTCTGCGTGGACAGCGGGGACTCCCGCCCCGGCGCACCGGTCTTTAACCGCAGCGTGTCCCTGAAGGACGGCTACAAGCGCTGAGGGACGTAAAACTGCATCAAACGAGCAAAAAGCGTGACCTGCACCAGCAGGTCACGCTTTGCGTTTGTCTTTGGGCAGCGGTTCAGAACCGCTCTCCCCGCTTCACTTTGAGCCGGTTCATGGCTCTGGCCAGGTTCGCCTGGGTCAGCTGGTACTCCTGCATACTCTGGCGCTGGCGCAGCTCCTCCTGGGCCTGCTCATAGGCCCGGCGGGCCCGGTTCTCGTCGATTTCCTCCGGGCGCTCCGCCGTCTCCACCAGCACCCACACCCGGTCGCGGTTGACGTGGGCGAAGCCTGCGCCCACAGCGGCGATGTGCTGCTCCTGCTCCCCCGGCACCTGGAAGCGCAGCATCCCAGGGTCGATGGCCGTCACCAGCTCGGAGTGGCCCGCCAGAATTCCCAGCTCGCCGTCCAGGGCGGGGATGGTCACGCTCTCACAGGGGCCATTGTAGAACACCCGGTCGGAGGCCAGCACCTCCAGATGAAACTCCGCCGCCATCTCAACGGTACCCCGCTACTGCGGTCATGTCGTGAGCCTTCCGGATGGCATCGTCAATGGTGCCCACGTTGAAGAAGGCTGCCTCCGGATAGGTGTCCATGTCGCCGCTGAGGATGGCCTGGAAGCCCCGAATGGTCTCCTTCAGGGGGACGTAGGTGCCCCTGACGCCGGTGAAGTTCTCCGCCACATGGAAGGGCTGGGATAGGAACCGCTGGATTTTCCGGGCGCGGTTTACCGTCAGCCGGTCGTCCTCCCCCAGTTCATCCATGCCCAGGATGGCGATGATGTCCTGGAGTTCCTGATACTTTTGCAGCACAGCCTGCACCTGGCGGGCCGTCTCGTAATGCTCCTCCCCCACGATGTCGGCCTCCAGGATACGGGAGGCGGACTCCAGCGGATCAACGGCGGGGTAGAGGCCCTGCTCCGCGATTTTCCGGCTCAGCACCGTGGTAGCGTCCAGATGGGCGAAGGTGTTGGCCGGGGCGGGGTCGGTCAGGTCGTCCGCCGGGACGTACACCGCCTGCACCGAGGTGACAGAGCCGTTCCGGGTGGATGCAATGCGCTCCTGCAGCTCGCCCATCTCGTTAGCCAGGGTGGGCTGATAGCCCACGGCAGAGGGCATCCGCCCCAACAGAGCGGACACCTCGGAGCCTGCCTGGACGAAGCGGAAGATATTGTCGATAAAGAGGAGCACGTCCTTATGCTCCACGTCCCGGAAGTACTCCGCCATGGTCAGGCCGGTCTCCGCCACCCGCATACGCACGCCGGGGGCTTCGTTCATCTGGCCAAAGACCAGCGCCGTCTTGGACAGGACGCCGGACTCCTTCATCTCCGTCCACAGGTCGTTGCCCTCACGGGAGCGCTCCCCTACGCCGGTGAAGATGGAGTAGCCGCCGTGCTGGGTGGCGATGTTGTGGATCAGCTCCTGAATCAGCACCGTCTTGCCCACACCGGCCCCGCCGAACAGGCCGATTTTGCCGCCCTTGGCGTAGGGGGCCAGCAGGTCAATGACCTTGATGCCCGTCTCCAGAATCTCCTGAACGGGGTTCTGGTCGGCAAAGGTGGGTGGCTCCCGGTGGATGCCCCAGCGGGGGGCGTCAGTGATGGGGTCGCCGCCGTCGATGGGGGTTCCCAGCACGTTGAAGAGCCGCCCCAGGGAGGCCTCCCCCACCGGCACAGTGATGCAGTCGCCGGTGGCGGTGACAGTCTGGTCGCGGTGCAGCCCCTCGGAGCCGGACAGCATGATGCAGCGCACCGTGTTGCCGCCGATATGCTGGGCCACCTCCATGACGCAGCGACTGCCGCCCCGCTCCACCTCCAGGGCCTCTTTCAGCTTCGGGAGGCAGCCTGCCGGGAACGCCACGTCCACCACAGGGCCGGACACCTGAACAATTTTCCCTTGATTCAAGTCTATACACGCTCCCTTCGTGATACTTGTTTCTGCTTTTGCGCCCTGGCACCGCCGGCCACCTCGGTGATCTCCTGGGTGATGGCGGCCTGACGCATCCGGTTATAGCTGACGGACAGCTCCGCCAGCATCTCCTCCGCGTTTCGGTTGGCCGCGTCCATGGCCATCATGCGGGCGTTCTGTTCCGCACAGTAGGAGTCCACCAGGGCGGAGTAGATATACCCCGCAATGATGTCCGGAATCATCCGGTTCACCAGCGTTTCCAGGTCTGGCATAAACTCACAGCTCTCGCCGTAGCCGTCCTCGTCCATCTCCATGGGGCGGAAGTAGCCCTTCTCCAACGGGGCCAGCTTGAAGAAGCGGGGAGTGGCGGTAACACTGTTCTCCATGTCCGTATAGGCGATGTAAATCTCATCCAGCGCGCCGGTCTTGTACCGCTCCAGCAGGACGGAGGCGATGTGCCGCGCCCGGTCAATGGTGGGGTTCTGGGCGGTGTAATGAAACGTCTCCTCGATTTGGTAGCCGTGGTGTTGGAAGAACTGCCGTCCGCACTCGCCTACCACATACAGCTCCCAGGGGCCTGCCATGGCCTTGATTTGCCGGAGAACCTCTTTTTGAATGTTGTTATTGTAGGCCCCGGCCAGCCCCTTGTCGGCGGTAATGACCAGGTAGCCCCGGCGCATGACGCCGTCGTCATTATAGTTGCCGGTGCCGAGGTAGATGCTCTCCACCTCCGGCATATGCCGAATCAGCCGGGACAGGGCGGTTTGCAGCGTGGTGAAGTAGGGCCGGGTAGCGTCCAGGCTCTGCCGCGCCTTGCGCAGCCGGGTGGAGGCGATGAGGTACATGGCGGTGGTGATTTTCTTTGTGTCCTGTACGCTCTTGATACGGGACTTGATTTCCCTCGCGTTTGCCATAGCGCGCCTCCGCTTATGCCTGGGCCGCGAGCCGGGACTGGATGAACTCCTTCGCCAGCGCGGCGATTTGCTGCCGCAGTACCGGGGTCAGTTCCTCGCTGCGCTCCAACTCCCGCTGCACCTCGCCGTGCTGTGTCCGGAACCAGTCCAGCATTTGCGCCTGCATCCCCTTGATGTCCTTGCGCGGCACCTCCAGGAAGGCTTGGCTCAGGGCGGCCACCAGGGTGATGACCTGGTCAGCCATGCTCAGGGGATGATACAGTGGCTGCTTCAACAGCTCCATCAGCCCTTCGCCGTACACCAGCTGCCGCCTGGTAGTGTCGTCCAGGTCGGAGGAGAACTGGGTGAAGATTTCCATCTCCCGGTACTGGGCCAGGTCGATACGGATGGAGCCGGTGGCCGTTTTCATGGCTTTGGTCTGGGCCGCGCCGCCCACACGGGACACGGAGAGGCCCACGTTGACGGCGGGCCGCTGCCCGGAGAAGAACAGGTCGGACTCCAAGAAAATCTGTCCGTCGGTGATGGAAATCACGTTGGTGGGAATGTAGGCGGACACGTCCCCCGCCTGGGTTTCGATGATGGGCAGGGCTGTGATAGAGCCGCCGCCGTTTTCCTCCGACATCTGGGCACTGCGCTCCAGCAGCCGGGAGTGGAGGTAGAACACGTCGCCGGGGTAGGCCTCCCGTCCGGGGGAGCGCTCCAGCAGCAGCGACAGGGTGCGGTAGGCCACCGCGTGCTTGCTCAGGTCGTCATAGACCATCAGCACATCCTGCCCGCTGTGCATGAAATACTCGCCCAGCGCGGTGCCCGCGTAGGGGGCGATGTATTGCAGCGGCGCGGAGTCGCTGGCGGTGGCGGCCATCACGATGGAGTAGGACAGGGCGTCATGCCGCTTTAAAATGTCCACAATCCGGGCGATGGTAGAGGACTTCTGGCCGATGGCCACATAGATGCAGACAACATCCTTGCCCTTCTGGTTCAGGATGGTGTCCAGCGCCAGGGAGGTCTTGCCGGTCTGCCGGTCGCCGATGATCAGCTCCCGCTGGCCACGGCCAATGGGGAACATGGAGTCAATGGCCAGGATGCCCGTCTCCAGCGGACGGTTCACGCTCTGCCGCTCCACGATGCCCGGCGCGGGGGATTCGATGGGATAGTAGCCGTCAGATTGGATGTCGCCCCCGCCGTCGATAGGCGCGCCCAGGGCGTTCACCACCCGGCCCAGATAGCCCCGGCCCACCGGCACACCGGCGTTTTTGCCCGTCCGGGCCACCCGGCTGCCCTCGTGGATGTCCAGGTCGTTGCCGAACAAAATCGCGCCGATTTCGTCCCGGCGAATCTCCTGCACCATGCCCTTGGTGCCAGTGTCAAAGAGGATGATTTCGCCATAGGCGGCATGGTCGATGCCGCTGATGGTGGCGATGCCGTCCCCGACGGTCTTGACGGTGCCCACCTCGGTGTACTGCGCCGTCAGGTCGAACTGCTCCAACTCCGTTTTCAGGATGGAAATGAGGTTGTCGTTATTGGGGATATAGGCCGTCTCCAGCTTCTCCCGCAGCTGCTTCAGCCGCCCCTGGGTGGACCAGTCGAACTCCTCGTCCCCCACCGTCAGCCGGAAGCCGGAGCCCAGGGAGGCGTCCTCCACCAGGGTCAGGTCGATTTCTTCCTCCGGGCAGCGCCGCTGGGCGAAGGCCCGGATGCCCGCCAGCTGGGCCTCGGTGGGCTTTGTCACATAGGTCAGGGTAACGGGAACGCGGCGGCCCGTTTCAGCGGTTTTCTGCGCCATCTAACTCCCCCGCCTTCTGCAAAAACTGGTCATAGAGGGCGCTGTCGCCCTCCGAGCCTGCGCCCGCCACCGCCTTGGCGGCGGTGTCCAGCACCAGTTCGGTCAGCTCCGTCTGGGCCTGGCGCAGGATGGCGTCCCGCTCCTGCTGGGCGTCCTGCTCCGCTTCCTTCACGATGCTGTCCGCCTTCTCCTGGGCGTCGCTGAGGATGCGCTCATACTCCTCCGTGGCCCGCTGCTGGGCGGTGGCCAGGGTCTTGGCCCGCTCGATGGCAACGTGCTGCTGCTCCTCCAGGCGGGCGCGCTCCAGCGCCTCCGCGTTGGCCTTGGCCTTTTCCGCATCGGCCAGGCTCTGCTCCACCATCTCCTGCCGCTGCTTCAGAATCTTCTGCACCGGCTTGAACAGGGTGAAGCGCAGGCCGATGAACAGCACCAGCAGGTTGATAACGGTAAAGATTAAATTATAGTTGACCTCTAGCACAATGGTCCCCGCCTTCCATTACAGTTGGAGGACGCAGAGCAGGGCGATGACGAAGCCGTAGATGGCCGTTGCCTCTGCCAGCGCGCAGCCGATGATAAGCAGCGTCATGATTTTACTGCTGGCCTCCGGCTGACGGGCCACTGCGTCCACAGCGTGAGAGGTTGCGATACCGATGCTGAGCCCTGCGGCTGCACCACACAAAACAGCGATTGCTGCACCAATTGCGAGCATAGTAAAAAACTCCTTTCATAGTTCAAACGGTGATGAGTGAATGTGTTACGAAATGTGTTACGATGATTTCAGTATTTCTTTATGGATGGAACGACTGGCCGGCAGGCAATGATGACCGCCTAGTCAACCTTGGTCTCCTCCCGCTCCTCCTTGATTTCCCAATGAATCAGGAAGGTCAGTGCCGCCCGGAGGGCGATGATCCCGGCCACGGTCAGAATCTCCGTCCACTCCCGCACGACCACTGTGCGGAGGATCTCGCTGCCCAGCTTGAACTCCAGCCCGGTGGCGAAGCCCTGGGCCAGCTTCAGAACCGTTCTGGGGTCCCGGCGCACATAGTTGTAAACACCCTGGGCCCCGGAGATGATAATGACGGTCACGCCGACGATTTCAAACAGGATAATCGCAAGCTCCGCCACCTCGTTCAAGATGGTTTCCATAAAGGTGATGACAGCGTCCATGGCTCCGCCTTCTGTCCGTAAAAATTTGCCCCTGATGCGCGACTCTGAGCCGCAGGCGTGGGGCCGCCCTTCGCCCGCTACGAGGTTTCGATGGCTTCCTTGATGTAAATGCTGGTCAGGAACACAAAGACATACGCCTGGAGGATGCCGTCGAAGATGTCGAAATACAGGCTGGCAATCATGGGGAACACCGCCGGCACCACCGCCTCGATGAGCTCCATAATGACGAACGCGCCCAGCACGTTGCCAAAAAGCCGCATACACAGCGACAGGGGCCGGGTAATCAAGTCCAGGATGTTGAAGGGAACCACCACTGGCACCGGCTCAAGAAAGCTGTGGAGCCAGCCTTTGGTTCCCCTGGCTCGGATGGATGCCACCTGCACCAGGATAATGCTCATGACCGCTAGGGCGATGGTGACGTTCAAGTCCTTGGTGGGGGGCTTGAAGCCGAAGATGCCGATGAGGTTGGCAAACCCGATGTACAGCAGCACCGTAATCAGGTAAGGCACATAGCTGCGGCCTTCCTCCCCCACCATATCGGTGACGATGTCCTCCAGCTTGGTCACGCAGAACTCCACTGCCGCCTGCCGCTTGCTGATATTCCGCACCTTCAGGTTGCGGGTCAGCAGAAAGCTGCCCAGCAGCAGCACCGCCATGATGATCCACGTCACCACAGTGGATTCCAGGATGTCGATTCCGCCGATGGAAAAGACCGTCTCGCAGTTCAGCTCTTCCATGACCTTTTCCGCAATGCTCATATCTTTTCACTTCCTTTACTCTGGTTTTTTGCGCAGTGCGGAACCTGCGCAAAGGATGTTTGTACTCTTTTTGGGATTCCACGGCTATTATAGCACGGTTTTCAAAAAAGGGCACTCCAAATTTCATTTTTTTCAATTTTTGTGCATTTTTCATTCACTTATCAATGTAACATTTTCAAATGGCAAGGTACCTAACTGTTTCGCTATAAAAACCTCGTTCGCCTGCCTAGGCCCTCAGCCCTCCCCGCCTACGAAGCGGTAGCCCACGCCCCGCACCGTCTTGATATAGCGGCTGTGCTCCGGAGTGTCCCCCAGCTTCTGGCGCAAGGTGCGGATGTGGATGTCCAGTGTCCGGGTCTCGGTACCAGCGCTGCTGCCCCAAATCTGCTCCAGCAGCTCCCGCCGGGGCACCGTGCGGCCGGGCCGCTCCATCAGGTAGCGCAGCAGCTCGAACTCCTTGAAGGTCAGCTCCACAGGGGCGCCGTCCACCTGCACCTCATGGCGTGCGGTGTCCACAGTCAGGCCGGGGCAGGTGAGGCAGGGGGCCTCAGGCTCTCTGTGGGTGCGGCGGAGGAGGGCCCGCACCCGGGCGCACAGCTCCAGCACGCTGAAGGGCTTTGTGATGTAATCGTCCGCACCGGCGTCCAGCCCGGCGATTTTGTCCGCCTCCATGTCCTTGGCGGTGAGCATGATGACCGGCACGTCCCGCAGGGCGGCATCGGCACGCATCAGCTTCACCGCGCTGACGCCGTCCAGCCCGTCCATCATAATATCCATCAGCACCAGGTCGGGGCGGTCTTCCTCCATGGCTTTCAACGCCGTCACCGCGTCCCTGTACTGGAACGTCCGATAGCTCTGGCTCTCCAGGGCGTAGGCCAGCAGCCGACGGATGCTCTCGTCGTCCTCTACGATAAAAATGCGCTCCTGCATGGGGTACCTCCCGGTTCAGGCAATGTGGTCAGGTTTGAGGGGAGCCTTCCCCCTACTTTTATTATATCGTCCCCTCCCCCGAAACGCTATCCACAATTTGCATGAAAATCGGAAAAGGGCGCACACTAACGGCATGACCTTACCATCACAGAAAGGACGCGCCATGAAGCTATTTGTTTACAGCTACCGCCAGCAGGACGAGGAGCGGGACTTTGACGCCTTTAGCCGGGAGACGGGCATCGCCTATGCCACCACCCACCTGCCCCCCACAGCGGACACCGCCGCTCTGGCGGAGGGGTGCGACGCCGTCTCCGTCTTTCTCACCCCCGTGGGGCGGGAGGTGCTGGAGCGCTGGGCCGGGCTGGGGGTGGCCTACGTCTGCGCCCGCACCATCGGATACGACTATATCGACCTGGACGCCTGCCGCAGCCTGGGGCTGCGGGTCTGCCACGCCCTGTACCCGCCGGAGGCAGTGTCCAACTACAGCCTGATGCTGGCCATGATGCTGCTCCGGCAGGTGCCCTACACTATGCAGAGCATGGGGGTGCAGGACTACACCCTCCGGGGCAAGCTGGGCCGGGACCTGTCCAGCTGCACCCTGGGGGTGGTCGGCACCGGGCGCATCGGCTGCACCCTGGCCAGGAACGCCCACGCCATGGGGGCCGATGTGCTGGGCTTTGACCAGTACCAGAACCCGGAGGCCGCCTGCCTGCGCTATGCTGGGCTGGAGCAGCTGTTCCGGGAAAGCGACGTGATTTCCCTCCACTGCCCCAGCACCGCTGAGAACTACCACCTCGTCAACCAAAAGACCATTGGCCGGATGAAGGAGGGGGCGCTCATCGTCAACACCGCCCGGGGAGACCTGATCGACACCGACGCCCTGATTGACGGGCTGGAATCGGGCAGGCTGGGAGGCGCGGCGTTGGATGTGCTGGAGGAAGAGCACGGCCTGTTCTACCAAAACCTCAGCGGGGTACCCATCGCCAACCGGCGGATGGCTGTCCTCCGCAGCTTCCCCAACGTCATTCTGACCCCGCACATCGCCTTTTACAGCGCTGAGAGTATTCACGCCATGGTGGGGAGCGTGTTCTCCTTCCTGGCGGAGGCGGCGCTGGGGGACTTTTCTGGCTATGAGGTTCCGCTGTGACAGAAAAGCGGCGCATCGCCCCATCGGGCGATGCGCCGCGCTGTGTGTTTCATCTGTTGCGAGGGCGCCTATCGCACCCCCATAGCCCGGGAAATGACGATTTTCTGGGCCTCCGAGGTACCCTCGTAAATCTCTGTCACCTTGGCATCCCGCATCATCCGCTCGATGGGATAGGCCCGGGTGTAGCCGTAGCCGCCGAAGAGCTGGAGGCAGGCCCGCGTCACCTCGTTGGCGTTCTCCGAGGCGAACAGCTTCGCCATGGCCGCCTCCTTGCCGAAGGGCTTGCCCCCGTCCCGGAGGGCGGCGGCCCGCCAGGCCATCAGCCGGGCGGCGTCCGTTTTCGTCTGGAGGGAGGCCAGCACGAACTGGGTGTTCTGGAACTGGGAAATGCGTTTGCCGAACTGCACCCGCTGGCTGACGTACTCCTTCGTCTGGTCGATGGCCCCCTGGGCGATGCCTACGGACTGGGTGGCGATGCCGATACGGCCGCAGTCCAGCCCAGACAGGGCAATCTTCATGCCCTCGCCCTCCCGGCCCAGCCGGTCACGGGCGGGCACACGGCAGTCCTGCAAAATCACCTCGCAGGTGGCACTGGCGTGGAGGCCCATCTTCTCCTCCGGCGGGCCAACGGTGAGGCCGGGATTGTCGGCGCTGACTAAGAAGGCGGTGATGCCCTTCGTTCCCTTTGACCGGTCAGTGGAGGCCAGGATGATGTAAAGCCCCGCGTGGCCCGCGTTGGTGATGAAGGTCTTGCTGCCGTTCAGGACATAGTCCTCCCCCTCCCGAACGGCCATGGTGCTGACGGTGGCGGCGTCGGTTCCCGCATCCGGCTCTGTCAGGGCGAAGGAGCAAAGGGTGTCCCGGTTCATCCGGGGGAGCCACTGGGCCTTCTGCTCCGCTGAGCCGAACCGGTTCAGCAGATACATACACAGCCCCCCGTGGACGGAGGTGATAACCGCCGTGGAGGCGCAACATTTCGCCAGCTCCTCCAGCATGAGGACGTAGCTCACCGTGTCCCCGCCCGCGCCGCCGTACTCCTTGGGGCAGCAGATGCCGAAGAAGCCGTAGCGGAACAGCTTGTCCACTGTCTCCTGGGGGAAGCGGCTGTCTCTGTCGATTTCCGCGGCGATGGGGGCCACCTCGTTCTGGGCGAAGTCGCGGGCCAGCTTCTGCACCAGCTGCTGTTCGGGGGTCAGGTCAAACAACAACTTTTTTGCCCCCTTCGTAGCGGTAGAAGCCGCGCCCCACCTTCTTCCCCAGCCAGCCTGCGTCCACATAGTTCTGGAGCAGGGGGCAGGGGTGGTACTTCTCCTGGCCGTAGCCCTCGTAAATCACCTGCTGGATGGACAGCACCGTGTCCAGCCCGATGAGGTCTGCCGTCTCCAGGGGCCCCATGGGGTGGTTCATACCGTAGCGCATCACGTTGTCGATGCCCTCCACCGTGGCGGTGCCGTCGTACAGGCACCAGATGGCCTCGTTGATGAGGGCCTGGAGCACCCGGTTGGAGACGAAGCCGGGGACGTCCCGCACCTCCACCGCCACCTTGCCCAGCTCCCGGGCCAGGATGGTGACCTGCTTCATGGTGTCCTTGCTGGTGGCAAGGCCGGGGATGATCTCCACCAGCTTCATCACGGGGACCGGATTCATAAAGTGCATCCCCACCACCTTCTCCGGCCGGTGGGTGTAGGAGGCCAGCCGGGTGATGGGCAAGGAGGAGGTGTTGCTGGCAAAGATGCAGCTGCCCTGGCAGATGTCGTCCAGCTCCCTCAGCACGGAGCCTTTCAGGGCCTCGTCCTCCGCCAGGGCCTCAAACACCATGTCACACCGCTCCGCGTCCCGGAGACTGTGGGAGGCGTGTACGTCCTTCAGCACATGGGCCACGCTCTCCTCTGTCCGGCGGCCCTTGGCCACCGCCCGTTTCAGCCGCTCGGCAATGTTGCGGATGCCCTGCTCCGGGGCGGTATGATCCAGATTGTTCAGCAGGGTGACGTGCCCGGCCTCCGCCATCACCTGGGCGATGCCCTGGCCCATCTGTCCTGCGCCGATCACCATGATTCTCATAGTCCGTTCTCCTGTTTTATCTGATGTTTTCTCTGTTTTATGCTCGTTATTCCACCGTAATCCAGACGGCGTCGCCCTGGCCCATGCCGGAGCAGATGGCGCACACGCCGCTGTGCTGGCCCCGGCGCTTCAACTCCCAAATCATGGTCATCAGCACTCTGGCTCCGGTTGCCCCGATGGGGTGGCCCACCGCCACAGCGCCGCCGTTGACGTTCACCTTCTCGTCCATCTCGTCCCAGCTCATGCCCAGGATTTTCAGGCCGCTGACCAGGGGGACGGCGGCAAAGGCCTCGTTGATCTCCATCACGTCAAAGTCCTTCAGGGTCAGGCCGTACTTGTCCATCAATGCCTGAATGGACAGGCCCGGCACCGTGGAGATATAGCGGGACTCCCGGGACACCTGGGCGTAGCCCCGGATGGTGGCCAGCACCGGCAGCCCCAGCTTGTCCGCCTGGCTCCGGCTCATCACCACCACAGCGGAGGCCCCGTCGTTGGTGCCGGGGGCGTTGCCCGCGGTGATGGCTCCGTCGGGGACGAACAGGGGTTTCAGCTTCGCAAGGCCCTCCATGGTGGTGCCGGGGCGGGGAGCCTCGTCCTTGGAGACGGTAATGGTGGCCTTCCGCTGCTTGACCTCTACGGGGAAGCGCTCGTCGTCAAACGCGCCCTTCGCTTCGCCCTCGGCCCACTTCTGCTGGCTGCGGACGGCCCAGCGGTCCATTTCCTCCCGGGTGACGCCGTACTCCGTAGCCACCTGGCCGCCGATGACCGCCATGTGAACGTCGTTTTCCGGGCACCACAGCCCGTCCTTCACCATGGAGTCCACCATCTTGCCGTCGAACATCCGCTGGCCCCAGCGGGCGTCGGGCAGCAGATAGGGCGCGTTGGACATGGACTCCATGCCCCCCGCCACGATGGTGTTGGCGTCACCGGCCTTGATGATTTGGGCGGCCAGCTCCACAGCCTTCAAGGCGCTGCCGCACACCTTATTGATGGTGAAGGAGGGGACGTTGTGGGGGATGCCCCCCTTGACGGCCGCCTGCCGGGCAGGCACCTGGCCCACCCCGGCGGGCACTACGATGCCCATAATGGCCTCGTCCACCATGTCGCCGGTGATATTGGCCCGGGAAAGGGCCTCTTTAATGGCCATGCCACCCAGTTCCGGGGCCTGATAGCCTGCCAATACGCCGCCAAACTTACCGAACGGCGTCCGCGCCGCGCTTACAATTACGATTTCTTCCATACTGCCCTCCAGGTCAATGGCGCGCTGCCCTATAGTATCGCAGACAGCAGCCTTCTAGTTTTCTTCTCTAGATTACATTGTCTTGTTCCATTTGTCAAGGGAGAATTCGCTGTTTTTTCAACCGTTTCTCACCCCTCTGGTGTTGCTTCCTCCGAAGCTGGGGCTGCCTCCCCATCGCCGGTATCCTCTCCGTTGCCGCCTCCGGAACTGTCTGACTGCTGGGTGCTGTCAGAATCATCGGAACCACCGGAGGATTCGGTAGTGCCGCTGGACGTGCCGCTCCCCTCCGTGGTTTCGGTGGAGCCGGTCCCGCCGGAGCTCTCAGTGCTGCCGGAACTTTCGGTGGAGCCACTCTCTCCGGAACTTTCCGTGGAGCCGGAGGACTCGGTGCTGTCAGCGCTTTTTGTATCGTCTGAACTGCTCGTATTCTTTTTGCTTTCGGAGGACTTTTCCCCCTTGCAGGTCCCCTCCGCCTGGTACTCCTCCACAGTTTTCAGGCTCTCTTTAATGTTGGCCTTGGCCGCCGCCCCTGTCCGGGTGTAGTCCAGCGCCACCACCTTCTTCGTGGATGTGCAGTTGCTGCCTGCGATTTTCCCGCTGGACTTGCAGATGGTCAGATAGGTGTGTACCGTGCAGGCGGTGGTGGGTTCGTCCCCCTTGACGTAAGTGCCGGTGGCCACGCAGCCCGCCTCCCTACAAGCGTCCGTAGGCATTCCGCCGGAGGCGGTGCAGTACTCCGCCGTCACCGTCTCTACATCATAGGTCATTTCCTCCGGTGTCTCCTGCTCGCAAATCAGGGACATGATCTCCTGCCAAATCTCGGTGGAGGGGTTGCCGGAGTAGCTGATTTTCTCCTGGCTGTCGTAGCCGCTCCAGACGGCGGCGGTATAGTCGCTGCTGTAGCCGCAGAACCAACGGTCATAGTCGTTAGTGGTGGTGCCGGTCTTGCCTGCCACATCTACGCCGCTGATGTTGGCGACACCGTAGGCCGTGCCGGAGGGGTCTTCAATGACCGCCCGGAGCATTTGGGTGATATAGTAGCAGGTGCTCTCGCTGAGGACGGCGCTGGCGGAGGCGGTGCCGCTGACGGTAACGACGCCTTCCGTGTCCACATCCGCCGTGTAGCCGTCGGTAGCCAGGATAATGTTCCCCTGGGCGTCCAGCACCACGGTATAGAGGTAGGGAGACGTATAGCTGCCGCCTCTGGGGAAGGTGGCGTAGGCCGCCGCCATCTCGTAGGTGGAGACACCTCTGGTCTGGCCGCCCAAGGCCAGGGGGGCGTAGTCTAAATCCGCCTCCTCCAGGCTGGTAATGCCGAAGCGCTCCGTCAAATAGTCATAGGCCGTCTGGACGCCCTCTCTGTCCAGCACCTTCACCGCCAGGGTGTTCAGAGATTCCACCATGCCGTCCCAAACCGTGGTCAACCCCCGGTAGTATCCCTCCGAGTTGGAGGGCCACAGCTTGTCATTGGCGTCCAGCATAAAGGGGGAGTCGTCCACCACGGAATAGGGGGTGATCAGTCCCTCCTCCAAGGCAGGGGCATAGACGGACAGGGGCTTGATGGAGGAGCCGCTGGGCCGTTTGGTGTCCGTGGCGCAGTTCCAGACGCGGTTGCCCTCCTTCTCCCCTACGCCGCCGGCCAGGGCCACCACCGCGCCGGTGTCATTGTCCACGATGGTGATAGCGGACAACAACTCCTGCCCGGTGGCGGAGTCGTAATCCGCGAAGTAGCTTGCGTCCGCATAGATGGTATCCACCGCGCTCTGCACATCCGGGTCCAGGCAGCTGTAAATTTGCAGGCCGCCGGAGTACAGCAGATTGGTGGCGGTCTGGCTGTCATAGCCGTAGGTTTCCTCCAGGTCGGCAATGACCTGCTCCACCACAGCGTCGGTATACCAGCTGTAGGTGTCATCAGAGGAGGAGGTGGTGCTGCTGGAGGAGGAGCTGTTCAGCGCCACCTCGATTTGATCCAGCGTCTCGTCATAGACGTAGGTGACCGTACCGTCCTCATCCGTCTCCGTGGGGAACACCAGGTTGCCCTCTTCGTCCGTTTCCGTGACAAAGCCCAGTTCAATGAGGGCTTCGTTGGCCTCCTCCTCCGTAATCATCTCCTGGTCCAGCATCTGGCTGATGACGATGCGCGCCCGGTCATGATTCCGCTCCGGCCGGGTGTAGGGGTCGTAGAGGGAGGGGTTGTTGGTGATGGAGATGAGGGAGGCGCATTCCGCCAGGCTCAGCTCGCTGAGTGCCTTGCCGAAGTAGGTCTCCGCCGCCGTCACCACGCCGTAGCAGCCGTGGCCCAGGTAGATCTCATTCAGGTACCACTCCATGGTCTCCTCCTTGGAGTGGGTGCTGTCAAATTCCAGGGCTTCAAAAATCTCCAGCACCTTCCGCTTCACCGTCACCTCGTCCTGCTGGGTCAGGTTCTTGATGAGCTGCTGAGTGATGGTGCTGCCCCCCTGGACGTCCTGGCCGGTGAACATATAGACCACTGCCGCCGCCGTGCGGACCCAGTCCACGCCGTGATGCGTCCAGAAGCGCTTATCCTCAATGGCGACTGTGGCGTTGACCAGCATCTCAGGGATGTCCTCATACTCCACCCACACCCGGTTCTCCGCCGCGTACAGCGTTTGCAGAGTCTGATAACTCCCCGTATCCTCGTCGTAATAGTAAATGCTGGAGGAAAGGTCTGTGTCGCTGGCCACCAGGTCCAGATTGGAGCTTTCCACCTGGGGCAAAATCACATCCTGAATATAGCTGGCCGCATAGCAGGCTACCATGCCCAAAGTCAAAAGCCCTACCAGCAGCAGCGTTCCCAGGACGATAAAAAACCATTTAAAGAATGCTTTGACCGCATGGCCAACGCTCCGTTCATTCGTATGCGCCAATCTGCTGCACCTCCTGTAAAAAACGTTCCCAAAACTCGCCGGAAGCGCCGCCTGCCCCGGCAGCCGCAACCGTCTTTCGCCTATTATACCACGGCTGTCAATTCCTTACAATGGCACCGGAACGATTTTTTGTTTACTTTTGTGAAACATGGGTATACTGGCTGTATCCCATGCTACATCTTAACTGTACGAAAGGAGCTTTCTTATGAACAAGCATCGTATCACCCTTCTCCTGTCCGCCTGCGTCACCGCCCTGAACCTGACCCTGGCCGCCGCCCTTATCTCCCAGGCGAAGAGCGCCGACCTCTCCCCCGCTTCCGCCGCCCTGGTCTCTGCCGAAGCGGAGGCCGAGGGGGACGGAAGCAGCTACCTGCTGCTGGCGGTAGACGGCAAGGTCTGCGTCTATCAGGACGGGACGCTGCTGCTGCGAACCGGCATCGACGTGGCCCTGCTGCCCGCCGCAGACCGGGCAGACCTGGCCGCCGGCATCTATGCGGAGGACGCCTTCGCCCTGGCCGCATATCTGGAGGATTTCGGGGCATAGGGGTGGCCACAGGCCGCCCAGAGATGCGCCATAGAAATTTTACGCAAAATCCCCGCGGTTTCCCTTGCAATTTTCTCCGTTTCGGGGTATAGTATCAATATCATCAGACGCAGGCAGCACCCCTTCCCCCTGGGGAACGGCGGCTGCCCGGCTGATAGACCGCGGAATGGAGTTCTGTATTATGAGCGATGAACTGACAATGCAGCCCGAAGAAGAGGGCCTGCCCGAGGACCTGAGCGGCACCTTTATGACCCTGACCGATGAAGAGGGCAACGACATTGAACTGGAATACGTCGACACCCTGGAGTATAACGGCAGCGTTTATATGGCTTTCTACCCCACCGTGCCGGAGGGCGTAGACCCCGACACCCTGGAGGATGATGAGGATTACGGCCTGATCATCCTGCGGGTGGTGAACCTGGACGGTGAGGATCAGCTGGAGACTATCTCCGACGAGGAAGAATTACAGGCCGTCTATGATAAGCTGATGGAGGACCTGTTTGAAGAGGATGAGGGCGAGGAGGACGAATAACGGCCCCCTTTGGCGCATATCCTAACCTCAGTGCCAGACTGCACAGAACCACATCGCCCTGCTTGGTGCGTGATGGCTCCTCATTTAAACCCACATTTCTTAAACGGGACGCTTACCTCTCGCAGTGGATTGCAGGCCTCCCGGCCCATTTCGGATGGTCTGGAAGTTGGAAGCAGTAAAAGCTGTGGGGCGGCGACCCACCTGCCCTAATCGTGCAGGTTTAAACTGGAGTCACACGGCCAAAGCGGGGTTTCTTGCCATGCGCGCAGCGCATGGCAGGTTTTTTGCGTTTTTTCGGAAAATCGCCCCGCTTTTTGAGAAATCATCTTGAATTTTGGGGCAGTATCGTATATAATGCCTGTGGACTATTTTGCGATCGGGTGCCGCAGTCCGCTACGGCGCACGGTTTTGGAGGGAATTAACACAATGAGCGAACAGACGAGCAAAAATGAGAAGGCAAAGAACAGCCGGAAGCAGAAGCAGCTGGATCAGGCCCTGGCCGGCCTGTCCGGAAAGGAGCGCCGCGCTGCGGAGGAGAAGCGGAAGGAAAAGCGCAGGATGCGCATTTACATTGCCATCGGCGTCATCGTCGCCGTGCTGGTGGCAGGGCTTTTGACCTGGGACTCCGGCGTCATCCAGTCCCACGCCCCGGCCCTCACCGTTGGCAGCAAGAGCTACTCCTCCGTAGAGGTGGGGTACTACTTCAACTCCACCTATAACAGCATTTACTCCTATGCCAGCTACTACGGCCTGGACACCTCCGTCTCCCTGAAGGAGCAGGAGGCCTATTCTGGCTGCACCTGGTATGACTATCTGCTGGACTCCGCCACGGAGAGCCTGACCTCCGTCAGCATCCTGGCCCAGGAGGGCGAGGCCGCCGGATACGAGCTTTCTGAGGACGGGGAAGCCGAGGTGGAGGAAGCCTTGGAGGAACTGGCCGAGGAGGCTGCGGAGAACGGCGTCAGCGAAGCCTATGTCCTGCGGGCCTACTATGGCCGCTTCATGACGAAGAAGATTTACAAGAACCTGGTGCGGGAGTCCGTCTACGCTTCCGAGTACGCCGAATATGTGACCGATTCCTTTGACGTCACTGAGGACGACCTGGAAGAGTACTATGAGGAGAACTCCGACACCATTGACACCTACGACTATGAGTGCTACCTGATCAACGCCACGGCGGACAGCACCACCGATGATGACGGCAACACCGTAGACCCCACCGAAGAGGAGACCGCCCAGGCCCTGGAGGATGCCACCAGCCTGGCCGCCGAGCTGGAAGCCGCCTTTGCCAGCGGCGATGACGACGCCGTCACCGCCCTGGTGGAGGAAAACGGCCTTAGCTCCTACTCTGGCATCTCCCCCTCCTACTTCTCCTCTTATGACTTTGGCGAGTGGCTGACGGACGCTGACCGCGCCGCAGGCGATACCACCACCATCACCATTTCCACCACATCCACCTCCGATGATGATGAGGAGGAAGAAGTGGAGACCGTCACCGGCTACTATGTGCTGAAGTTCAACAGCCGCGTCCGGGACGACTATTACGGCGTCAACCTCTACGACCTCAAACTGGAGGCGGAAGAGGTGGAGTCCGAGGACGAGGACGCAGAAGCCACTTATGACATGGATACCGCGCTGGAGAACATCACTGTGGACCGCGACCTGTGGCTCCAGCTGGGCGGCGACGGCGAGGCCTTCGCCAGCGTAGCCACCACCAACTCCGCCTCCTCCTCCGCCTCTAACGGCGGCCTGACCGAGAACGTCTACAAGGGCAAGATGGCGGATGTCATTGACGAGTGGCTGTTCGGCGGCGACGCGCCGGAGGTCGGCTCCTACGAGATTCTGGAGGACACGGAGAACAACTGCTATTACCTGGTCTATGTGGACAGCTATCAGGAGCTGTACTACTGGCAGACCACCGCAAAGTCCGCCATCCAGAGCGAGCGCTACAGTGACTGGTACACCGAGGCCGCGGAAAATTACGAGGTCTCCACCACCGCCTTCCTCTCCACGCTGACGGTGATTTGACCCTTCCCAAACTGCAAGGTATAAAATCTCCCTCCCCACCCATACTGGGTGGGGAGGGATTTCTTTGTCACGCAAAACAGACACCTGGAAGTGTTGGGTCAGCGGGGCGCTGGCCTGATTCTCCAACGG
>JAJBUK010000043.1 GCA_020860385.1 Clostridiales bacterium | reverse complement strand
GCTGCGTTTGATTTGCGTCACATGAAAATGGTATAAAGCCAGATCAATCACCTTCTTCCTTGTGGCTCTCCACACTCTGCTGAATCCGCAGACGCACGTCCGGGATGTCCAGCAGGCTCTCAACAAACAGATAGATTTCCTCATCCGTCAGAACGGACAGCTCCTTGTGGTGGCACTCAAAAGCGGCACCGTACTGGATCAGGTGGTGGGTGCGTTTCCGGTCTTTGGCGTTGCGCTGGTACTTCACCCTCTGCTCGGCTCGTTCCTCCCGGTGCTTCCATACTTCGGCCTGTTGCCTGGCGTGGTCACGCTCGGCTCTCAGGTCATCCAACTCTTTTGACATGAATATCAATCCTCCCTTCAGGCATAAAAAAGACCGACTGTCTTTTACAACAATCGGTCTATGTATCATATTCATTTGCGGGGGATAACCGGCGCAGCGGTCGCAGCCCGTCAAGCCGGTGGTAGCAGGAGATAGCCGCATAGCGGCGCAAGAGGGTGCAGCCCTCTTGTTCGGGATTTTCAATCCCGCCCTCTTGGATGCCGGACAGGGAAGGTCGGCAGGAGAGAGGGGAGGCATCGCAGATCGCACAGAATATCCGCAAGGATATAGAAGTGCGCCCTTAACAAGTAAGGGATATGATTTGTTGGAAACATAATGATGGCAAAGGAAAAGCCCCCAACTTGTGGTTGAGAGCTTTTCGTTCGTCCACTATGTAATTGTGTTCAGGTTTTCATCTCACCCGAAGTACCTGGCAACCAATTCCTCCAGCCTGTCGGCCTTGGCAGCCTCGGCGGTATCGGCCTCGACAAAATGTGCTGTATCGCTTTCAAGAATTTCCTGCTTCAAGGATTCGTCAAACCCCAGAATGTAATTCGTGGCGATCAGATAAATAATTCTGGTCGGTGCCATGCCGTAAACCTGTTCCCAGAGAATGTGGCGGATACGCTCCCCATCGTCTGGATAAATCCCCTTCATCTTTTCGCTTCGGAACAGCCGCTTCACGATCTCCGTGATGTAAAGGCCGGACTTCATATAGAGGTCGGCAAAGGTCTTGGTCGGGTCATCGAAGCAGCCCGGATTGTTGGCCTCCAGATCGTCCACCATCTTTGCCACAACCCACTTGGGCGTGAAAATCTGATTGGTTTTCTGCGGCGGGATGTAGTCGAAGATGTCCTCGTCATGCGTCTCGTCGAAATAATTCGCAAGTTCCTGTTTCTTGTTCCAGAATTCTTCTACAGAGTCATCGAACACAACTTCATCAAAAAGCTGCCCGTCGAAGTGCTGTGTCTCTCCGGTTTCAGGGTCTTGGTAATCACCGCCGTCCCGCAGGAAACGGAACTCGTCCTCGGTAATGCCGGTCACTTCCAGGAACACATCGTCCTCGGTGTAATCGTCAAAGTTGGCAAGGGTCAGATGCCCGTCGCCATAGGCCATGATAAAACTGGGAATGGTGCGGGAGAAGCCACGCAAATGCGCCCGGATGTCGTCCTCGATGGTTCGCTTTTCCTGCTCGGCCTTGTGCCGTTCCAGATTTTCCACGATCTCCTGGGGCTTTTCCTGTACCGTCTGGTCAACCGCCTGCTGCGCCGATTCCACGAAGGTTCTCATAGCATCCTCAACGGTGGCCTTGTAATCCGTCTCAGCAGCGGCAACCTGTTCCTCGGTCTTGGCTTCACGGCGGCGGCGATCCAGTTCGGTTTTGGCGATCTGCGTCTGCTGGGCGAAGTCACCTTTGATGGTTTCAAATTTCCGGTCAATGTCCTGCTCAACCTGGCGTTCCATCCGGGCCTGCGTGCCTTTTTTCACAGAATAGCCGTCCATGATCGGAGCCATGACATCCCGCTTCACCGTCTCCTTGACTGCATCTACCAGATGGTCAACATTTCGTGTGAGCTGGTCAACAGTGCTGCTTTCCCGAACCATATCCACAGACGGGGCAAGCGCCGCTCCCATGTCCTCATACAGTTTATCTCCAAAAATGTCCTGAGCTTTTCCGATGACGATCTCTTTCGGGATATCCACCTCGCCGGTTTCATCCACCGGAACGTCCCCGATGTGGTCAAGGGCGTCGTTGTTCTTTACCTTGCTGGTTTCCTCTTGGGCAGGAGCCAGCTTCTCCACAATTTCCTTTACAATGCCGGGAGCGCCGAACACGTTGCTGATATTCTGGAACAGGAAGTTGGAAATGAAGCCATGTCGGACAACCTCCTGGCTCTTGAGCCTTCTGGGGATGGACAGCACCTGCGCTGCGTCCAGCTCTACCATTTTACCCTCGCTGTCCTCACCCAGCACAGGGAAGAAGTTCAGCAGCCTGCGGATATTCTCTTTTCTGTCCTCACCGGTGCCTCGGCCATTCACGGTATCGGACAGCAGATTGTTGGCAAACTCATCGAAGATAATCAGCGTCCGGGCCGGGTCGAAGTCGAACACATAGGCTGTCTCTTTGCGGAACCGTTGCCCGTCTACGGTAAGCACACACGGGTTCTGCGCCCGGAAAGCTGCCTGCATATAAGAGGACGGGCTTTGCAGATTGCACAGCATTAACACGCCGCTCCACTCCGGAATGGTCACGCCCACGGTGAGCTGTCCCACGCTGAGGGTGATGGTTTTCTCGTGGCTTGCGATTGCTGCCTTCACCTTGTCGAAGGACTTCTGTGCTTCTTCATCCTCGTCCAGTCTGCCATCTCCGGCGGCAAGGATAATCTCATACTCAGAAAAGACTTCATCGTCTCTCAACAGCTTCGCCAGTGCCTTGCAGCTATCCACCCGGTTGAGCATCCAGAGGGTATGTGACAATTCCTTCCGAAGCTGCGGGGTGGAGAAGGGATACTTCTCCTGGGTCACAAGGGCGTGCAGGAATTTTTTGATGTCGGCCTCATGGATAAATTTCCCGCTCTCGTTGGTGGCGAAAAACTCGTTCAGGTCAAAGGCATAGTCCACCGTCCCGTCCTCGCCGGACAGGTCAAGCCCTTTCTGCACCTTGTCATAAATCATGTTGGAGAGCTGATAGGTGTACATGGCCAGACGGGGCAGCGTCTCATAGGGATTGTATGCCTCGCCTGTCCAGTTTGCTTTTTTCTCCTGCTCGTCTGCATAAGACCAGTTGAAAATCTGCTTCTCGCTGAACTGTCCGCTTGCCAGGGCTTTGAATGGCGTCCCGGAAAGATACAGCGTGTACTTCCGGCTGATGTTGCGGAAGGCCCGGTCGGTACGCATGGTGTCAATGCCTTCCTGGGCCTCGTCGATAATCAGCAGGTCGAAGTCCATGCCGTGCTGCTTCACACCATAGCCGTCGGTGTATTCCTTCGCCATCCATTTCAGTTTGTCGTACTGACCGCCAAAATAAGAGGAACCCTTCAACCCTTGCAGAGACTCGAAGGCTACCATGCCCCGGAATTGTTCATCGTCGGCCTCCCGCATGGAAGCCACATATTCCTCACGGCTCATGACGCCGGGTTTGCCCCGCAGAGCGTCGGTGTCAGAGACGAAGCACAGCTCCCCACGCCAGCCAATGAACTTGTTAAAATCCTCTGACCAGGAGTTTGCAATGCTGGGGCGATTGGTGACGATCAGCACTTTGGTCAGCCCCATCTGCCGGATCAGGTCATAGCTGGTCAGTGTCTTGCCGAAGCGGGGTTTGGCGTTCCAGAGAAATTCGGTGCCGCCGTTTTCAAAGTATTCGCATGTCTCTTGAACGGCCCGCTGCTGTTCCTCCCGCAGCGAATAGCTGTCGCCGGTTTCGGGAACCGGAACCTCTCTGCTGGCGAAGGAATAGAAGTATTCTTTGGAGTGGGGGATGTCCAGATGGAACCACTCGGTGTTGGGCGTCCGTTCTACCTTCCGTTGGGTAGTCAGGTAACGGTGGAAGTCGTGGTCGGTGAAATACTCGCCGGAACCGTCGGTGTACATGGCATTGTTTTTCCACGCCAGCCGCCAACGCACATCGGCGGTGTGGGTCTGCTCCGCAATGCGTTCCTCCACAGACTGCTTCTCGGTGTAGCCGATTTTGACCCACCCGTCATGATAGGCGACGCCCGGTGTGGTGTAGGCGTAGATCATGGGAATGACACGTTGAAAGGATTTGATATTGACAGTCTCCATCAGCTCATCTCCTTTACGTGTGATTTGATAAATTCGATTTCCTTCTCATCCAGGCCATACTTGGCGTAGAGCTGCTGGTCGATTTCCGGGATGGACTTTGACCAGTCGATGTCAGAGGCGGGAGTGAAGTCTTGAAGGGGGACATATTTCCACACAGATTTTTTATTATCTTGTGTCACTTTCAATACATACAACAACGCTCGCGGAAGCTTGCACATTAAGTATTTTTGAAGATTTTTGGACTCTCCAAAAGTATCAAATGCGCCAATGCTAATAAACGTTTGCGTATGACCAACGTTCTTCTCGCCAATGTCAGACGCAGTCATTATCTCGCCAAATTTACCGGCACCGTTGGCTTTTGGAAAGAACACCTTATACTTATCTAAATTTGGATGGTTTGCAATATAAGGACGTTCGATATATTGCGTGACTCTCTCGTTGCCCATTCTCCCAAATATTGCAACGCTGTTCTCCGTTGGCTCATCGAAAAACACTATGCCATGTAGCTTGTCAAAAATATTGGACGTTAAATCATAATCGTGGCCTTTGCTAATCAACGGAACCTCTTTTCCCTTGACCATCATTGTCATAGACAAGATTTCTGGGTGATCTGCATACATTTCTTTTGTAAACTTATAGCTTTCAGGGGCAAATACAACATCGCTAAGATACTTCTCAGTGGTTGACCTAACTTTACGTAAAATGGTATTCAATTCGCTGAATGTTGTAAATGTTTGGATGGCCTCGCCCTTCTTTCGAGAATCCCGATAAGTAATTACAACCCCACCTTTGATGTCGGTATTGAAAAATACTTTTGAGCTATCCTGTTCATAATACAAAACCCGAAGATGCTCGTCAGAAAGCATTTTCTGATTCCACGCCTTTGGAGTTTTCCCTGCATTGAACAGGAAGCGTGCTGGAGTGATAAGTTCCACTACAGTTGCAATAGAATAAGACGCATCCATAAACAAATTGTATATTGGATTGTCAGATGTTCCCTCCATTTCATCTTGATATGGCGGATTTCCGATCACAAAATCAAATTTCATCCTCCGTACACTCCCTTCGTTTATCTTCAGAAATTCAAGGCTGTTCTCTCGTCTCCAGTCGAACAGGCGGCAATGGGGCTGGCTGTTTTTCTCCTGCTCCAGCACCTGTTCCTGATCCAGAAAGTAATCAAAAATGGAAAGCTGATAAATCTCCTCCGGTGCCTTGCAGTAGGGAATGGTGCCGGTCAGCCCGTCCATCTGCCAGATGTTCCAGACAATGACGTTGGCCACCTTCCGGTATTCCTCATAGGTGGGTTTTCGTCTCCACCGTTCCTGCAAATACTCCTCGAAGGTCATCAGGAGATTGACCCGTGCGATCAGCACGTTGTCTCCCTGAAACTCATAGCCATAGATGGATTGAAAGGCTCTGAGTGTCCACTTCATCCACTCGGCTTCATCCGTTGTGTTTTCGTTCACTACCCTCAGCTTGTGATCCAGCAATCCGATTCGGTTCTCAATCGGGATGCTCTCGCCGGTGGAGACATCGTAGCGGCTCACCAGATAGGGAGCCTCGCCGCAGGTGATCTCCAAACGCCGGGCGTCCACATAACGCCACCAGCGGGTCTTGCTCAGAAATTTCACCGGCTCCGGCTTGTCAAATGGGTGGGGGTTCTTCTTCGGGAACCATCCCTCATCGGCGGCCTCGTTCATCATTTTGCATATCCACAGCGGTGTGAAAACCTCTGCGTGCTGCCGGGTTCGCTCGGTCTGCTGTTCCAGCGCCTTCCTTGCCCGGTTCTTGATAACCCCGGAGTGTTCGCCGGTAATCAGGCGGGTCTGTATTTCCTTGTCCCGTTCGTAATCCGGCCCCATATTCTGATAAGCGTCCGTCGCCCATAGAATGTTGGCCTTGGTGGTCTTGTCCTTGAGCAGAAGCTCCAACAGGCCCAGGGAGTGAAGCCGCAGTATTTCATCTTGTATGCCAATAATCATCGCTGCGCCCCCTTTGCAGTCAATATCAAAAGAAGCGCAGCAAGGCTTGCAAGATCGTGTACAATCCTGTAAAATGCCCGCTTCGTATGTTCAACGTCTATTCTATCACACAGACTTTCAAATTTCCACAAAAATTAAGGCATTCTGCGGCTTTTGCCTGTCTTTTTCCGGCTGGAAAACTATGTAAAAAACACTGTCTAAAATGTACACATTCCTGTAAATATGCCCGCTTACAACAATTTGGCATTTTCGTAAATCGCCGCCCGATACCGGAAGGTAGACATGGGCATCCCGCACTCCGCAGCCGCCGCCAGACCGGTGATTTTCCCGGCTTTCCACCGTTGATAAACGGAATGGAAGTTCTCCGGCAGCGGCTTCGGTGGCCTGCCAAAGCGTACCCCTCTGGCCTTCGCCGCCGCAATACCCTCGGCTTGTCGCTGTTTGATATTGGTGCGCTCGTTTTCAGCCACAAAGGACAGCACTTGCAGCACGATGTCCGAGAGGAACGTCCCCATCAGGTCTTTTCCCCGGCGAGTGTCCAACAGCGGCATATCCAGCACCACAATGTCGGCTCCCTTGTCTTTCGTCAGGATACGCCACTGGTTTTGTATTTCCTCGTAATTTCTGCCCAGGCGGTCAATGCTCTTGATGTAGAGCAGATCGTCATTCCGCAGTTTTTTCACTAGCTTTTTATACTGTGGCCGATTGAAGTCCTTGCCGGACTGCTTGTCCATAAAGATATTTTTATCCGGGATACCCAGCTCGTGCAGTGCGACGAGCTGCCGATCCTCGTTCTGATCTTTGCTGCTTACCCGGACGTAGCCATAAATCGCCATGAAAGCCCCCTTTCCCGTCAGGACTGAAAAAAGCGCCTCAGACCTGACATTCCTCTGTTTGGCGCTCACAGTGATACTCTACCTGTTACATAGGAAAGCGGCCAGAACATCCTTTAAAATTTCGATGTCCTGACCGCTGTTCTTCTAAAAATCGCTGTTCATTGTTTTGCCTGGCTTGACCGGATGCCGTTCTCCTTCGCCCACTGGCTCTGCCACTGCCTGCGTGCCTCGGAGTAAGGCCGGGTCACATGAATACTGACCCGCCGCTTGTCCACCTCAAAGTAGGAGCCGCAGATTTCATCCTCCTCTGTGAGCTTGCACATCTCCGGGAAGTCAATAGCCAGGGCGTTCAGCTTCCGTATCAGCTTCGGGTCGTTGGTGCGTATCTGCATGGGATCACTGGACTGATTGTAATAAATCTCGGTGTCTCTGTCTCTCTTTGTGAGTTTGCTCATAAACTACCTCCAAAATCTGATTGTTTTCTCTAAGGGGCCTTTTTCGGGGAATTTTCCCCGATTGACGAATTGGCGTTTTTGGCGATTTTCGATT
Source organism: Clostridiales bacterium (assembly GCA_020860385.1). GTDB lineage: Bacteria > Bacillota > Clostridia > Oscillospirales > Oscillospiraceae > Onthomonas. The sequence continues at coordinate 59,927 of JAJBUK010000043.1, read as the reverse complement.
TGGAGCAGCCCCAGATGAGGAGTTATCCGTCTGGGACTGCTGAAAATCGCTGTTTTGCCGATTTTGCCGATTGGCGAATGGAACATGGATCGGGTTGACATACGATGCAGGCTTTTCTCTGCTTGGTTGCCTGTTGTAGTCGTTATCATTTTGATAACAGCTAGTATGAGGCCAAACCCTCATTTTGAGGAATCGGCCTCATGTAAGAGCTTTTCTGATCGCATTGCCTACTCAGTGGCTTTTTGGTGGTGGACACTTTGTCCACCACCACTTTCACTGGCTAAAGTAATCAAGTTCTGGTTTTCGGAACTTGCAGTGGATTCCCAGTGATTATGTGGTTGTTCCCATTTTGGGAACAACCACCCAGGCGCATCAAGTTGTCATTTTTACTACTTGATCACTGGCAGCAAACTTACTTGGGTGCATGAGCAAATCAACCCATGTAGTAGAGAACCGCAGAAAGCGGCTCCCTCGAATCGTATGTCAAACCCTTATTTGTCCACGACGCCCCAGAGCTAACGGGAATACATTCAGGCGGCAGCTTGCTGGGCTGCTCCATAGGAATTTCACCTCCCCGCCTTCCTTGTAGCCGGGCCGCGAATTACGGAAGTATCATGATCTCTGCCCTGCGTTGTCGCCCCGCCGGGTGCAGTCCGGCATTTTCAGTCGGCAGGGTCGCTCCGTCGGGTTCCCGACATCCTGGCGTGCCGCTGTGCAGGCTATTCAAGACAGTTTTGTACCTGAAGAATGTATATGAAGTTGTAGTATTTTTACAGCCTTGTTGCCTTGGCTGGAAAAACCGCAGCGATTACTTGTTGCCGCTTTTCATATCCCATTATAGCAGGGATGTACGACCTTGTAGTGGCACTGATAGTGCTACCAGGTAGCACCAATAGGTCTACTTTTGGTCTTTTCGAAGCCAAAGGAAGCTCTTGCTATATTGGCTATATTGGTTTATTGCTGTAAGCCTCTATAGTCCAATTATATCAAATATCCGTTTTTCTGTAGTGATACTGTTGGTACAACTTCAATGGTACCAGCAGTATTACTTTTCAGACATATGGCTTTCACGCCTGGCTTGTATTTCCCTTCACGGGTGCCTTTTCATATGCCATTTTAACAGGCATTTGCAGTTTTGTAGTGGCCCCAGTAGGGCTATTTAGGTAGCCCCAATAGGGCTACTTTTGATATTTTTCACCAGAAAAGCAGAAGAAGCCGCCTCAAAAGAGACGACTTCCCCTGCTTTATATGGTCTTACAAATCAATCATCTCTGCCTTGATGATCTCCTCCGCCCGGTTGCGGATACTGTTCATAGCACCTATCCAACCCATCTGGTCACGGCGCTTCATGTCCTCGTTCACGCTTTCGGCCTCTTTCATCTGTTCGATGATAAGCTCCAGCCGTTCCTGTGCCTGTTCGTTCAGATCGGCCAGGTACGTCCATATCTCACCGGAGATCACCATATCGGTGTAGAGGAATGGCCGGTTCTCCTTCAGGTATTCCCGGTGCAACCGCCCCCAGCGTCCGATGGAGCGCTTTTCCTCCGGCAGCTTCAGATCTGGGACGTAATAATCCCCAACCAGCACATAATCAATTCCGTTCTCGCAGATGCGTTTCTCCCATTCAGCCATTATTTTCACCATCAACCTTTCTCTGTTCCCGCAGGTATGCCTCAAAAATGCTCCGCCGTATCAGCACCTTCTTGCCGATTTTGTAGACTGCCCCACATTCATGCGCCATACGGGTGACAGGCTTTAGCCCCAGCCGGTAGTAATCGCAGGCCATGTTGTAGGTCACAAATTCGTGGTGCATAAACTCCATATCCTCATCGTCGATCTGGTCAGAAAACATCCACACGTCGCCGCTCACTCGTCATCACCGTCCTTGTCATGCCTGGTTGCCGGTTCGTGAAACCGTTCCAGATAGGTGTCAAAAATCTCTCTGTTGATGAGAACAGTACTGTCAAAGCGGTAAATGGCTCCGGCTTCGCTTGCCAGCTCCAGCAGCTTCTTATGGGACAGGCTGTAGATCAGCTCTGCCTGCTGATAGCGGATGTACTCCCGCCGCAGTTTTCGCAGTTGGTCGGGAACCTCTTTCATGCTTTTGATGGGTTTGTAGTTGTTGCTCATGGTGGTATCCTCCTGATTTTGATTTGACTGTCTGACAGAAGCTGACCGCCCGGACGAAAAAAGAGCACTCCCCAGATTGCTCCAAGAAGTGCTCACAGGTCTTGCCTGACCCTTATGCAGTTTCGCCTGAAATACACAACGCTTCATAACGATGCGTCATTCTTCAAAATTTTGCTGTCAAATTGCTGTCAACGCGGGGATGACGCCAGAGATATTATACAATATATAGTTGAATTTACCAAGTGCAAACACTATATACTGTGGATTTACTGGTCGATGGGCTTCATCGTCGGGAACAACAGCACATCCCGAATGCTCGCGCTGTCCGTCAGCAGCATCACCAGCCGATCCACGCCGAAGCCCAGGCCCCCCGTAGGTGGCATACCGTACTCCAGGGCGTTGATGTAATCATAATCCACCTGCGCCTTGCTGTCCGGCTCCAGGGCCTTGCGGTCAGCGACCTGCTTTTCAAAACGTCCCCGCTGGTCGATGGGGTCGTTCAGCTCAGAGAAGGCGTTGCCGAACTCGGTAGCGTTGATGAAGTACTCAAACCGCTCGGTAAACATGGGGTCATCCGGCTTCCGCTTCGCCAGGGGGCTGTTCTCCACCGGGTAATCATAGATAAAGGTGGGCTGAATCAGCTTATCCTCCACATAGGCGTCAAAGAACTCCGCCAGGATGGCTCCCTTCGTGGGAAGCTCCGGCAACTCGATGTTGTGCGCCTTTGCGCAGGCGATGGCGTCCTCATCGGTGGCCCAGTCGGCATAGTTCACGCCGCTGTACTTCTTCACCGCCTCCACCATGGTCAGCCGCTCCCAGTGCCCCAGGTCGATTTCCTGGCCCTGATAGGGAATCACCAGGGAGCCGCAGACGTTCTGCGCCACGGTCTTCATCATATCCTCCACCAAATCCATCATGCCGTGAAAGTCGGTGTATGCCTGGTACAGCTCAATGGTGGTGAACTCCGGGTTATGCTTGGGGTCCATGCCTTCGTTGCGGAAAATGCGTCCTACCTCATACACCCGCTCCATGCCGCCGACGATGAGACGCTTCAGGTAAAGCTCCGTCTCAATGCGCAGCACCATATCCATATCCAGGGTGTTGTGATGGGTATAGAAGGGACGGGCGGCAGCGCCGATTTCGAAGGGGGTCAGGATGGGGGTATCCACCTCCAGGAAGCCGCGGCCATTCAGGAAGGCGCGCAGTTCCCGCATAATCATGCTGCGCTTCACAAAGGTATCCTTCACCTCAGGGTTGACGATTAAGTCCACATACCGCTGGCGGTACCGGGTCTCCCGGTCGGTGAGGCCGTGGAACTTTTCCGGCAGGGGCTGCAAACTCTTGGACAGCAGAGTGACGCTGCTGGCCCGGACAGAAATCTGCCCCTTCTCCGTCTTAAACACCTCTCCCCTGACGCCCACAATGTCGCCAATGTCACACTTCTTGAACCAGGCATATTCCTCCTCGCCCACCAAATCCCGGCGGACGTAGAGCTGGATGCGGCCGGAGTTGTCCTGGAGGTCGCAGAAAGACACCTTGCCCATGCCCCGCTTGCTCATCAGGCGACCCGCCAGGGAGACGATTTGGCCCTCCATCTCCTCATAATGGTCGTTGATGTCGGCGGCGTGGTGGGTCACATCGTATTTGGTCTCCCGATAGGGGTCGCGGCCCGCCTCCTGCAAGGCGGTCAGCTTGTCCCGGCGAATTTGCAAAATCTCCGACAGGCTCTGCTCCGATTCCGGCTGGAATTTCTTAGCCATATGCTCTCTCCATTCTGCCGCTTCCTGTTTGGTACGATAGAAACGCCCCACGAGCGGCCAGGTGGGGCAGTTTCAGGGTTGTATGACGATGCAATCAGCTGTTGCTGATTTCCAGAATTCGATAGGTAAACTCACCGGCGGGCGCATGAACCTTCACGCTGTCCCCAACGTGCTTGCCCAGCAACGCCTTGCCGAAGGGGGATTCCTCCGAGATGCGGCCATCCATGGAGTCCGCCTCCTGGGTGCCAACAATGCGGAACTCCAGTTCCTCATCGAACTCCTCATCCAACACCTTGACGGAGCCGCCGACGGCAACGGAGGTATCGTCCATCGTGCTTTCGTCGATCAGCACATAGTTGTCCAGGATGGCCTGCACCTCCGCCTCACGGGAGTACAGCTTGCCCTGCTGGTCCTTCGCCTCATCATATTCCGAGTTCTCCGACAGGTCGCCGAAGGAGCGGGCTTCCTTAATCAGGTCAGCCACTTCCTTCTCGCGGACCGTTTTCATCCATACCATTTCATCCTGCAGCTCTTTCAAATGCTGAGGCGTAAGCTTTACGGGGTTTGACATAATGACACCATTCCTTCTGCATGAACGCCTGCCGGGAGGGCCTGTTACGGCCCAGGGCAGGCTGAATGAACGAAACATTGTCGCACGAAGCTACAATACTAACAGTATAGGCATTTTTCCCCTTACTGTCAAGGGCGAAAGTGGGGAGATTTCGCACCTTTTATCCGGCTGAAAGGGCAATTTTGGCGTATCCCTGTCCAACAACGCAGCGAGGGCCTGCCTTCCATTCAGCAGCCCCTCGCTCATCGGCGTTATAAGATTGGAAGCCCCGCTCCGTCAACATCAACGGAGTATAAAGCGGATTTCTTTCGCGTCCTGCCTGTTCAGCCGACCCACTTTTCCATGGCGGCGTCCACCATAGCCACGCAGGTTGCCACCTGCTCCTCGTCCTCCGGTACCAGGTTGTACAGCGGTTCCCGGACACCGCCGATGTCCAGCCCTTCCCGGCGGCGGAGGATCTCCTTAATGACGGCGTACATATTGCCCTTGGTGGCGCAGGTAGCGTAGATGATGTTGTCCACGTCGTATTGCAGCGCCCTTGCGTTGACGATGTCCCCGGCCTTCACCAGGTCGAACAGCTTCAGATACAGCTCCGGCATATAGCCGTAGGTGCCGCCGATACCGCCGTCGGCCCCCATAGCCAGGCCGGACACCAGCTGCTCGTCCGGGCCGTTGAACACCACGAAGGGGCGGCCTCCCCGGGTGCCCTCATCCTTGAACATCTGGATGTCCTGCACCGGCATGGAGGAGTTCTTCACGGCGGTCACGTTGGGATTTTTTAGCATCTCCCGAAACAGAGGCATGGTCAGGGACACGCCCGCCAGCTGGGGAATGTTGTAAATCACAAAATCCGTGTTAGGGGCAGCTGCACTCATGTCGTTCCAATATTTGGCGATGGCGTAGTCCGGCAGGTGGAAGTAGATGGGCGGGATGGCCGCGATAGCGTCCACGCCCAGGCTTTCAGCGTGACGGGCCAGTTCCACGGAATCACGGGTGTTATTGCAGGCGATATGGGCGATGACCGTCAGCTTCCCCTCTGCGGCCTCCATAACGTTCTCCAGTATCAGCTTGCGTTCGGCCACGGACTGGTAGATGCACTCGCCGGAGGAGCCGCCCACATAGACCCCCTTGACCCCCTTGGCCGCCAGGTGGCGGGTCAGGGCCTGGACGGCGGAGGGAGAGACCTCCCCGTCCTTATCGTAGCAGGCATAAAACGCAGGAATGATACCTTGATACCTGGTGATGTCCTTCATGTTGAATCTCCTTTTCCTTGTCCTAGGGAACCTCTGAATAAATGGACGAGAGCGGATTGCGAGGAAATTTGCGTCAGAAAAAGGCGCAAAAGCGCAGGAATCCTGACGGATTTCAAGATTTTGCAACGCATTTATGGCGTAAATTTACCGCAAGACGCCGAAGTGCATTTGTTCAGGGGTTCCCTATTCATAATTGTTGAAAATCATTAAAATTGGGAGGTACGGCACCGCGCCGTACCTCCCAAACGGCACGTTGTTCCAGGAACGCTCATAATCGGAACATCCTGTAAATCAGCCCTTGACGGCGCCCATGGTAATGCCCTGGGTGAAGTACTTCTGGAAAATCAGGAACACGGTGATGATGGGTACGGCGGCCAGCGCAGCGCCGGCCATGAGGATGCCAAAGTCCGTGGAGCTGTCCCCCTGGAGGGTGGAGATGCCGACGGCGATGGAGTAGTTTGCGCTGCTGGTCAGCATAATCAGCTGCGTGAAATAGTCGTTCCAGCTGTTGATGAAGGTGAAGATAGCCAGCGCGCCGATGCCCGGCTTGATGAGGGGCATGACGATTTGCACGAAGGTTTGCGCCTCCCCTGCGCCGTCGATGCGGGCGGCCTCCAGCATTTCGCCGGGGACGCCTTCGCTGAACTGCTTCATCAGGAATACGCCGAAGGGCCAGCCTACCGTGGGCAGGATGACGGCCCACAGGCTGTTGTAAAGCCCCATGGCGGAAATCTCACGAATCAGGGGAATCAGGATAACCTGCTTCGGCAGGGCCATGGCGCAGACGATGAGGGTAAACACCACGCCCCGCCCGATGAACCGCTTCTTCGCCAGGGCATAACCGGCCATGGAGGCGGTGATGCAGGTCAGGAGCATGGCCATGACGGACATGAACACGCTGTTGATGAGCCAGCGAATGGCGGCAGGCACAGTGGGCCCTTCCAGGCTTCCAATGGTGAAGAGGGGCGCAGAGCGGTTGGCGAACAGCTTTTCAAAGTTTGTCGTCACCCACTGGGTAGGCCACCACACCGTATCTGCGGAGTAGATGTCCGTAGTGGGCTTGAACGCGCCGGTGATGATCCAGTACAGCGGGAACAGGAAGAGAATCGCGAAGATAATCAGAACGATCAGCGAAATCACCTTGTACGCGCTGGGATGCTTGCTTTTCACATTTGACTTCATACCGGCACCCCCTTACTTTTCCTCGGCCAGCTTGAACTGCAAAGCAGACAGCAGGGCGATGAAGATAGCCAGAATCACGCCCATAGCGTTGCCGTAGCCCAGGCGGTAGAGCTTGAACGCGGAATAGTAGATGTAATACATCACCGTGTCCGTAGCGTGGGTGGGTCCGCCGGAGGTCAGCAGCTGAATCAGGGCGAAACACTGGAAGCTGTTGATGGTAGTGATGACCAGGATGTACAGCGTGGTGGGCATCATCTGAGGCCACTTGATGCGCCAGAACACCTGGAAATCGGTAGCGCCGTCCACCTCGGCAGCCTCAATCAGGGTGCTGTCCACATTGCCCAGGGCGGACACATAGAGGACGATGGGCTGCCCCACAGAGGTAGTCAGCAGAATGACGATGATACAGGCCAGGGCGGTGCTGGTGTCGCCCAGCCAGTTCACGTTGCCGTCAAGAATGCCGATACCGGTCAGCACATCGTTCAGCACGCCGGTACGGTAGCTGTAAATCCACTTCCACACCACGGTGACAGCCACGGAACCGGTGACCACCGGCAGGTAGAACACGCAGCGGAAGAAGGACAGCAGGGACCCTCTCAGCTTATAAATCACCGAGGACACCCACAGGGAGAAGACGCAGGTCACCGGCACGCTGACCACCACGATGATGATGGTGTTCAGCAGGGCCTTGCGGAAAATGCTGTCATTAAACAGCTCCACATAGTTGGCAAAGCCGATGAAGGTGTCCTCCCCATTGGCGGTCAGGTTGGCGTCAAAGAAGGAGGTGTAGATACACAGGATCATGGGGATGATCACGAAGCCGACAAAGAATATCAGGCTGGGCAGCATGAAGAGGTAGCCGGAGATGGTCTCTCTGCGCACCAGCGCCCGGCTCGTCGCCGGATGGCTCTTGCTATTTGCCAAGGAAAACGCTCCTCTCTGAAAAAGAAACGGTTTGAAGGGAAGGAAGCAGGCTCTGTCGGCTTCCGGCCGACGATTGCGCAGGCAGTTCCCTCTGCCTTTGTGAAAAAACACCCCACCCCCGCGCAGCGCGGGGATGGGGTGCGCGACCCATCAACTTGCTATGTGCTTGTCAGGGACGGTTTCGCCTCTCGAAAAGGCCAGATTACTCGGAGATACCGGCGTCCGCGTTGGAGGCGTAGGTCTCCACAGCCTCAGTCACGTCGCCGCCAGCGCCGATGACCTGGAGCATATTCCACCACTGATAGCGGGCGGAGGTCCAGTTGGTGGTGACCTGATAGTAGTCGCCCAGGTACTGCATCAGAACGTTGTACTCGTTCATGATTTCGTTGTCGGCCCAGATGTCGGAGATATCGACGGTGCCGTCCACCACGGTGTCACGGACTGCGAAGTAGTTGGCAGCGGTGACGGCGTCGGCAGTGGCCTCAGAGTCGCACATGTACTGAATGAACTGCTTGGCAGCCTCGATCTTGGCGTCGTCGCCGTTGTCGAAGATGCCGAAGCCCCAGATGCCGCCGCACAGCTCGGGGTCAGAGCCGTCCTCGGTGGGGAAGGCCATGAACAAAATCTCGTCGCCGCTCAGGGTCAGGCCGGAGCCGGTGCCTGCGGTGTTGGGATCCAGCTGCTGGGCGATGTTCCAGCAGAAGGCCATGTTCAGGGTGCCCTGATAGAACTGAGCGATTTCGTCGCCGCCGACGATGGAGGCGTCGAACTCGATGCCTTCACAATCCACCAGAGCCTGCAGGGCCTTGATGTTCTCCTCAGAGTTCCAGGTGTAGGAGGTGTGATCCTCGCTGGCGAAGGTGCCGCCGTACAGGTTGTTGACGATGGCGCGGGTGCCCTGGTCGCCGCCCTGGCCGCCGCAGTAGATGGCGCCCACGGTGGAGCCGGTGTACTCATAGACGGCCTGGACTGCTGCGAAGAAGTCCTCGCTGGAGTTCCACAGGTGGGTCTCCTCGTCCAGGTACTGCATGGCGCCGGCAGCCTCAAAGACGGTCTTGTTGATGGCCATGCAGTGGGCGGTCATAACCAGAGGATACTCATAGACGGCGCCGTCGTCGCCATAGCAGGCGGCCAGCGCGGCCTCATTGATCTCGGAGATGTCGGTGTCGTCCAGCAGGTCGGAGATGTCTACCATGTAGCCGCTGGCGCCCCAGTCAGCCACCAGACGCTCAGGGCCTTCCATAATCAGGTCGGGGCCTTCGCCTGCGGCCAGAGCGGTGTTGACCTTCTCATCGCCGTTGGTGTAGTCCAGGTACTCCACGGTGACGGAGATGCCGGTCGCGGCGGTAAAGCCTTCGATCAACGCGTTGACGGTATCCTCAGTGCCCCAGCCGCCGATGGGATAGGTCCACAGGGTGATGGAGTCGGCAGCCTCGGTGGCATCGCCGCCGGTCTCCTCCGCCTCGCCCTCGGACTCAGCGGCGCTGCCCTCGGCAGAGCTGCTGCTTTCGCTGGTGCTGCTGCCCTCGGAGCTGGAGCTGTCGCCGGTGGAGCTGCTGCCGCTGTCACTGCTGCTGCCGCCGCAGGCGGCGAGGGACAGTGCCATTGCCAGAGCAAGCACCAGAGAGAGAATCTTCTTCATGTTGTGTCCTCCTTTTTTAAAATGGTTGTTTTTGGCTCAGGCGTTTTCCTGTGCCGGGAGGAGCGTCTTGCCACTCCTTTATAACAAATTATACATAAATCCTCCCCGCCTGTCAAGGGGTATTTGAAAGAAATTTTCAGAATTTTGAAAATTTGAAAAAAATTTCAAACAGCGGGCGGAACCGGCTCGCTTTCCCTTGACATTTCCCGGCCCAGACGGTAGACTGAATGGGAGAAAACGGCCCCGCCTCGGGGCGGAGGAAAGGATGAGCGCCATGAAAAAACACATACTCTGTCTGGGCGACTCCAACACCCACGGCTACTGCGCCGACCCCACTGACTGCGCCGACGGCGGCGCACGGTTTAATGAGGAGGAACGCTGGCCCTGCCGCCTCCAGACCGCACTGGGGCCGGACTACCTGGTGACGGAGGAAGGGCTGTCCGGCCGCACCACCGTGTTCCCCGACCCCCTCCACGAGAGCATGGACGCTATGCCGGTGCTGTACGCCCTCCTGAAAAGCCATGAGGTCATTGACCTGCTCATCATCATGCTGGGTACCAACGACACCAAGGATCGTCTGGGCGTCAACGCCGCCTGCATCGGCCTGGGCATGGAGCGGCTGGTGCGCAAGGCCATCAGCGTGGACTGCTGGGGCAGCCACGGCCCCAACATCCTCATCGTGGCCCCGCCCCCCATTGGGCGGCAGATGCGGGACCCGGCCATGGGCACCGGCTGCGCCGAGAAGTCGGAGGGGCTGGCCGCCGCCTTCGCCCAGACCGCGGAGGTGACAGGCTGCCACTTTATGGACGCGGCAGGCTGCGAGTTCAACCAAATCGACTTTATGCACCTGACGAACCGGGGCCATGCCCAGCTGGCCGCCCGGCTGGCAGAACTGGTACCAACGCTGATGCCCCAGGGCTGAGATAGGATACGTCCCCAGGACTTTGTATAGTCCTGGGGACGCACTCTTTTTAGAAGTTCCTCAAATCCTGGACAGGGCGGCTTCGTCCGCCACCAGGATGAAGTCCTTGTGAAGCTGGAGGATGGAGGCCGGCACCTGGGGGGTAATGGGGCCGAAGAAGGCCCGCTTCACGATGTCCGCCTTCCCCGCGCCGGAGACCACCATCACCACCCGCTGGGCCTGCATAATGTCGCTGACGCCCATGGTGTAGGCAAACCGGGGCACGTCCTCCTCCCGCTGGAAGAAGCGCTTGTTGGCCTGGATGGTGGCGTCGGTCAGGGCCACCTTGTGGGTGCTTTTGGGGAAATAATCGTCCGGCTCATTGAAGCCAATGTGGCCGTTGGGGCCGAGGCCCAGCAGCTGGAGGTCGATGCCTCCCATCCCCTGAATGATGGCATCATAGCGGGCGCATTCCGCTTCCGCATTGAGGTTCGTGCCGCAGGGGACATTGGTGTTGGCCAGGTCGATGTTGACCTGGTCAAAGAGGTGGTGACGCATGAAGTAGCTGTAACTCTGGTCGTTGGCGGCGTCCAGCCCCACATACTCGTCCAGGTTCACCGTGCGCACCTGGCTAAAGTCGATGTCCCCCTTCCGGTACCAATCGACGAGCTGCCTGTAGGTGCCGATGGGGCTGGAGCCGGTGGCCAGGCCCAGCACGCAGTCGGGCTTCAAAATGACCTGGGCGGAGAGGATGTTGGCCGCCTGGCGGCTCATGTGGTCATAGTCTCTGGCGGAAAGGATTTTCATAGCAGATTCCTCATTTCTTTAGCGGATACGCTTGCCGTTGATGTAAACGGCCTTCACATTCAGTTGGCTGTCCAGCACCACCAGGTCGGCCCGCTTCCCCGGCGCGATGGAGCCTATCTCACCGTCCCGGCCAATCACCTTCGCCGGGGCCAGGGTGGCGGCGGTGACGGCGGCCTCCAGAGGTACCCCGAAAGAGACGGCCCGGCGCAGCCCGTCCATCAGGTGGATGGAGGAGCCTGCCAGGGTGTCAGTGCCGGAGAGGGTGGCCTTACCGCCCTTCATGGTGATGGGCTGGCCGCCCAGCACATAGTCCCCGTCCGGCATACCGGCACAGCGGAGGGAGTCGGAAATCAGCACCAGCTTCTCCCCGAACAGCCGGTGGGTCAGCCGCACCATGGCCGGATGGACGTGGAGGCCGTCAGTGATCAACTCCACCGTGGCCCCGGCGTCGCTGGCGGCGGCGATGACCCCCGGCTCCCGATGGTGCAGCGGGGGCATGGCGTTGAACAGGTGGGTGGCGTGGCTGGCTCCGGCGTCATAGGCGGCCATGGCGGTATCATAGTCCGCCGTGGTGTGGCCCAGGGACACCGTGGCGACTTTTGACGCCTCCCGAATGAAGGGGATGGCCCCCGGCTCCTCCGGGGCGACGGTCACGAGACGGACGAGGCCGCCGCTGGCATCGTTGAGCCGTTGGAACAGGTCAATATCCGGGGCGTGGAGGTTCTCCGGGTTCTGGGCCCCCCGCTTGGCGTAACTCAGGAACGGCCCCTCCAGGTTGACCCCGGCCACCTTAGCCCCGTCGGCGGGGCGGGCAAAGTCCCGGATGGTGTGCATGGCCCGGGTCAACTCCGGCTCTTTGAGGGTCATGGTGGTGGGGCACCAGGCGGTGACGCCCCCCGCCGCGTAGTACCGGGACAGGGTGCGCAGCCCCTCCGGGTCGCCGTCGCTGGCATCCGCCCCCATGGCTGCGTGGGTATGAATGTCGATGAGGCCGGGGATAACATAGCCGCCTTCGGCGTCCAACTCCCCTGGCCCCGCCACGGCGGGGTCTGCGGCGGTGATGGTCTCAGAGAACGCAACGCCGCCCTCCACAAAGCCGCCGTCCAGGAATACCCTGGCGTTGATGATGCGCATGGCAACCACTCCTTCCGGTTCCTCTCTGTAAGGCGTGGGGAAGTCCCCCGCGCCGTCCGTACCTATATCATACGCAAAAATGGGCCAAGATGCAAGAGGAAAATAAAAATAATTTTCAGCGGTGGAGAAAATTTTCAAGAAAAGGTGAAATCTTTCCTGCACTATGATTGAAAAAATTTTTCACCGATGGTATAATGAAGAAAATGGCTGGATTGCCTGCGCGGGGTTCGGCGTCCGGCAGTAGGCTCCAACCATCTGTGTCACGTTTAGAAAGGATGAGGTAACTATGGATAAGCAGGCATTTCAGGCCCGCCACCAGTGGGTCAGGGACGAGTTAAAGCGCTGCGTGGACTTCTGGCTCCGGTACGGCATGGACAAGGAGCACGGCGGCGTGTACACCTGCCTGGACCGGACGGGGAAGATTTATTCCACCGACAAGAGCGTCTGGATGCAGGGCCGGTGCGGCTGGATCTTCGCCTACCTGTGTACCCAGTACGGCCAGCGGCCCGAATGGCTGGAGGCATCCCGCTCCTGCCTGGACTTCCTGGAGGAGCATTGCGTCAACCATGACGCCGGAGGGCGGCTCTACTTCACCGTCACCGGCGACGGCAGACCCCTGCGCCAGCGCCGGTACTGCCACTCCGAGAACTTCTACACCATCGCCAACGCGGAGTACTATGCCAACACCGGCGACACCGTCCGCATAGAGCGGGCCCGCCGGGCCTATGACATGGTCTACAAGCTGAATAATGGCCTGATTCAGGACCCCACCGGCCTGGGCCCCAAGACCATCCCGGAGACCCGCTCCAGCCGGGCCTTCGGCGACCCGATGATTTACCTGAACGTCACCGCCGTCATGCGCCGCTGCGACCCGGAGAACAAGGCCCTCTACGACCAGCGGGCCCAGGAGTGCGTGGACGCGATTCTGAATTACCACTACAAGCCGGAGCTGAAGTGCGTGCTGGAGACGGTGGGGATGCACGGCGAATTGCAGACCGATACCACCGCCGGACGGGTGGTGAATCCCGGCCACGACATCGAGGGCAGCTGGTTCCTGGAGGAGCAGGCCAACTACACCGATGACGACTCCCTCCGCCAGGTGGCCCGCAACATCTTCCACAACGCCATCAACGCCGGTTGGGATGAGGAATACGGCGGCCTGCTGTACTTCATCGACTGCATGGGCTGCCCGCCGGAGGCCTACGAGCATGACATGAAGCTCTGGTGGCCCCACAACGAGATTCTGATCGCCTCCATGATGTTCTACCGGGACACCGGGGACGAGCAGTATCTGGACTGGTTCAACAAGACCGCCGACTATGTGGAGCAGCACTTTGCCGACCCGGAGTATGGCGAGTGGTACGGCTACCTCCGCCGGGACGGTCTGCCCACCATGCCCGCCTGTAAGGGCAGCACCTTCAAGGGCCCCTTCCATGTGCCCCGCTGCCTGATCACCCTGGACAAGCTCATGGACGAAATCGAAGCCAGACCGTAACGCTCCCCACTCAGACGGCACGACCAACCCACGCAAATCACAGAGGAGGAACGCAATGACACCCCAGCAGCAGCAATCGCAGCAGCCGGCAGAGGGCAACATCTTCGCCTATATCGGCAACGGCTATTACCACTTTACTGCCGCAGAGCGAAAGGTGGCCGACTATGTGCTCAACCACTGCACCGAGGTGCAGTATATGTCCATTTCCGACCTGGCGGAGGAGTGCGGCGTGGCGGAGGCCACCGTCTCCCGGTTCTGCCGCCAGCTAAAGCTGAAGGGCTACAACGCCTTCAAGCTGGCCTTGGCCAAGGCCACCGTAGCCGAGCAGGGCAGCGTCGCCCCTGTCCTGGAGGGGCAGGAGGGGAACATTCGCCCGGAGGACAGCCTTTCCGACCTGTGCCGCAAGCTCTATGCGGCGCAGACCGCCGCCATCGGGCAGAGTATGTCCCTGATTCGGCCGGAAGCCATCAACCGGGCGGTGGACCTGCTTTGTAATGCGGAGCGGGTCTACTGTATGGGTCAGGGCGGCTCGCTGATTCTGTCCTGGCAGGCAGCCCACCTGTTTTCCACTGTCTCCCCCAAGTTCCACTTCTCCCAGGACTCCCACCTCCAGGCCACCACCGCCGCCCTGCTGACGGAGCGGGACGCCATTCTGTTCTTCTCCTATTCCGGCTCCACGAAGGACATTACGGAGCTGATGGGGCTGGCCAAAAAGCGGGGGGCCAGCATCATCCTGATCACCCGGTTCTCCAAGTCGCCGGGGGCTGCCCGGGCCGACGTGGTGCTCCAGTGCGGCTCCTTTGAAAGCCCCCTCCAGCTCAGCAGCATTCCCGCCGAGATGGCCCAGCTGTATGTGGTGGACGTGCTTTACAACGAGTTCGTCCGCCGGGACCCGGAGACCGCCCGCAAAAACCAGGAACGCATCGCCGAGGCGCTGGCAGAGAAGCACATTTGATACCCGAACCGGCCGCATTCCAACGCTACAGTGAGGCAGACTGTCATGTTTCGACAAGTGTTTAACCCGGACAACCTATTCTGGCGGTTTATCAGCAAATGCGTGGACTTTGTGGGGCTGAGCCTGTTCTGGGCGGCGCTGAGCCTGCCCGTCATCACCGCAGGCCCCGCCACCGCCGCCCTGTATTACACAGTCGTCAAGACCTTCCGCCACGGGGAGGACGGAGCCTTCGGGATGTACTGGAAGGCCTTCGTGCAGAATCTGCGCCGGGGCATCCCGGCCACCCTGATTTTCCTGCCGGTGATGGTGCTCATCTTTTACGGCTACGCGGTGATGCACGCCAACGCCACCTCCGACCTGGGCGTGGTCATGTTCGTGGCCTACTATGTGGCCCTGGTCATTCCGGTGGGGCTGTTCTGCTACCTGTTCCCCGTCATGGGCCGGTTCGACCTGGGGCTGAAAGAGCTGTTCCAGACCTCCTTCGCCCTGTGCATCCGCCATCTGCCCACCACGGTCATCCTGGTGCTGATGGTGGTTGAGCTGGTGATTTTCGTGCTGGAGCGGTGGTGGCCCATCTTCTTCGTACCGGTGCTGACCGTGCTGCTGGTCTCCCTGTTCCTAGAGCGTATCTTCCCCAAGTATCTGAACGAGGAGGAGCGCGCCGTCCTGGAGGACCGATACCCGGAGGATGAGGACGAGGAATAAGCGCCCAAATGCAATCCAAACGCAAAGGGAACCTCTGACTGCTGTGTCAGAGGTTCCCTTTTTTGTTTTGATTCCCCTGGCGGGGAGGTGCTTCTTATTCCTTCCACAAATAGTGCATGAAAAGCGGAATCTGCTTCGTCCAGCTCTCGCTGGAATAAGTCCCACCTCTCTGCTGGTAGGGGTAGGCGCTGCACTCCTGCATCACGAACAGCCGGTTCAGCTGGAGGGAGCAGCCCACCTGCTTGGACAGATTTGCCCGTGTTTCTCCCTCGTCGCTGCCCCAACTCAGGAACAGGCGGGTGTTGGAATCCACATAGCTGTTTGCGATCAGGCAGCTCAGCTCATCATACCCTACAGAGAAATCACAGGACAGGCAGGCCGCCTTGGAGAACCAGCGGTTATACTTCGCCAGGGCGTACAGCGCCAGGGTGCCGCCCATTCCGCAGCCGCCGATGGCGGTGCAGAGGCGGAAGGGGTTGGTGCGGTATCGCTCGTCAATGACTGACTTCAGCTTGTACAGAATCCACTGAATGACCTCGTCCCCTTTGCCGCTAAACTCCACCCCATCCTGCTGCAAGCGGGAAAAGGGGCAGTAATCCTGGCTGGCCTCCCCTGCATTCCGGGGGCCGCCAATGGAAACGACGATCATTTCCTTATCCCAGCTATCCATAAAGGATGCGATGCTGGACGTCACGTTGCCCGCCTCATCCTTACAGGTAAAGGCGCTGATGCCATCCAGTAAGTACATCACAGGGTACAACTCATCCCCGTCATGATAGCCGCTGGGCAGCCAAACCTGAATCTCACATTCCCGATCCTGATGACTGCCCGGAATCGTAAAGGTCTCAATCATGCAAATGCTCCTCCAAATTCGTCCGGCGTGCCCATGCGCACCGACCCTGCTGCGCACGGCGGCTTGCCGTGCAGGTTCCGTCCCATTCACTCGTTATGTCTATTTTATCACAGCTTGCCAGCTCTGTAAAGGTCATTTCATAAGTTTGGAACTTTTCCTCATTCCGGCGGCATTTTGTCCAAATTTTTGTTTATTTTTCCGCCGCTTCTTCCAATTTTTCGCTTGTTTTTTCGCACAGGGCGCAGGAGCTGCCGCTCCGACGCCGCAAAAAGGACCCGCCCAGCGTCGCTGCCATAGCGGGTCCTCTCTCAGGTTATTGAATCGTATAGGTCAGGGTGCTGACGCCTGTCACCTCGTCCAGGTCGCTGGTAAAGGCGTTGACCGAGCAGAAGCAGTACACCCAGCTGCCGCTGGCGATCTCCAGGCTGCCCTCGCCGGTCAGGCTGGGCTCCTGGGCCTGGGGGATGTACCGGGGCGCTTCGTCGAAGGCGCTCTCCAGGACATAAATCTCCCAGGTGACCTCCTCGCTGCCCTCTGCGTTCTGGATGGTAAAGCTGTATGTGCCGGACTCCGTTGCCTCAAAGGCATAACAGCTGTCAAAGGCATCCTCAGAGGTGATGGCGACCCCCTCCGAAGCGGTATCGGTGGAATCGTTCAGCCCTTCGCTGAACGTACCGGAGGCCACTTCCTCCAACGTCTGGAACACCAGCATCTGACTGCTGCCCTCGTCCAGGGGGTCGCCGGTGAATGCGTTCACCGAGCAAATGCAATAGACCTGGCTGTCCGCCGTCAGGGTCAGCGTCCCGCTCTCGGTCAGGCAGGGGTCATAGGCCTGGGGGATGTAGCGCGTCGCATCCTCGAAGGGCTCCTCCAGCACATAGACCTCCCAGGTGACCTCCGCGCCATCCGCGTTGGACACCGTGAATGCATAGCTGCCGTCCTCCGGCACGGAGAAGGTGTAAGCGGAATCATAGGCATCCGTGCTGTCAATGGTGAGCCAGGGCTCTGCATCCGTCTCCGGCTCTGCCTCGGACGCTTCTCCCCCTTCCGCTTCTACGGAAACGGCGCTGGAGGACGCAGCCGAAGCGTCCTCTGCCTGACCGGACGACGAGGATGCAGCCTCTTCCAGCGTGTCCTCATCGGCAGCGACCCGGCCGCAGCCAACCAAAAGGGCGGCCATCAGCGCCACCACGATAAGTAAGGAAATCTGCTTCTTCATACTGGCTCCTCCTGTTTTCCTGGGTGTGACTTTATCATACTACCAGGCGGCTGATTGTGCAACAACAAACCGGTAACAACTTTATGCGCAGGCGAAGCGGGAAGCGATCACTCGTTCTCCAGAAGCTCGGTGTAGAACTCCGCATAATCTGTGCGGCCCTGCTTCACCGCTTCGATGGCGGCGCGGGGGTGCTGGTTCAGCTTACCTGTCAGCAGGTAGGGAATGTCATAGCCCCAAACCACGCCGGATTCCCGCAGGGGGATGATGTGATTTTGCAGGAAGCGGAACACCGGGTAAACGTTGTACTGAGGATTCTTCAGGAAGCTGAGCAGCAGCTCCATGGAGCAGTTGCCGCAGCCGCGGCCCATGCCGTTCATGGTGGCGTCCAGGTAGGAGACGCCGTTGGACAGGGCCTCAATGGTGTTGGCGAAGGCCAGCTGCTGGTTGTTGTGGGCGTGGATGCCGATTTGCTTGCCGTACTTTTCGCCCACCTCCAGATACTGCTCTGACAGGCGGCGCACCTGCTCCGGCACCAGGCTGCCGTAGCTGTCCACCAGGTAAATCACATCTACGGGGCTGTTGCCCAGCATCTCCAGCGCCTGAGCCAAATCGGACTCCTTGGCCTTGGAGACGGCCATGATGTTGCAGGAGACCTCATAGCCCTTCTTCTTCGCGTCCTCCACCATGCGGATGGCGGTGGGCATCTGATGGATGTAGGTGGCTACGCGAATCAGGTCAATGACGCTGTCGGAGCGGTTCAGAATGTCCGTCTCGTAATCGGTGCGGCCCACGTCGGCCATGACGGCGATTTTCATGTCGGAGTTGTTGTCGCCCACCACGGCGCGGATGTCCTCCTCGTTGCAGAACTTCCACTTGCCGAACTTGTTGACGTCGAACAGCTCCTTGGACGCCTTATAGCCGAACTCCATATAGTCAACGCCCGCCTTGACATTCGCCCGGTACAGCGCGTTCACAAACTCGTCCGTAAACTCAAAATTATTCACCAGACCGCCATCCCGCAGCGTGGCGTCCACCACGCGAATATCGGAACGGACAGTCATCAAATCACCCTTCTGTGCCATAGTAATTCCTCCACATTCTTTGCTTCAAAAAGCCATAAAGCTAGGATACCATATTTCCCCCAAAAGTCAAGGCTTTTCTCATTCTCCCGCGTTTGAGCGGCATGGGGCGGTGCCCTGGCCTCGCCGCAAAAAATTGTATAAACGGATTGAGAACCCATTCCATCTGTGGTATGATAGGACTTAAGAAAATGTGGGCGCTGAGCCTGTCTGCTCAGCCGGGCATTTCCCAAGCGTTGGGTTCCGTTGCACGATAATAAGGAGGAATCTGAATGAACACCCAGCAAGCATTGACCGATGAACAGCTGCGCTATCTGCGCCTGCTGGCTGAAAAATATCCCACTGTGGCAGCCGCCTCCAGTGAGATTATCCGAATCGAAGCGTTGCTGCGCCTGCCCAAGGGCACAGAGCATTTTATGAGCGACCTTCATGGCGAGCATGAGGCGTTCCTTCACATCCTCAACAGCGCCTCCGGCGTCATACGGGAGAAGATCGACCAGCTGTTTGCCGACACCGTGCCCGCCCGGGAGCGGGCGGATTTGGCCACCCTGATTTACTATCCTGAGCAGAAGCTGCCGGAGCTGAAGGCCCGCCAGGAGGATTTGAACCAGTGGTACGCCACCACCCTGCTGCGGCTGGTGGAACTGTGCCGCCTGGTGTCCAGCAAGCACACCCGCTCCCATGTGCGCAAATGCCTGCCGGAGAGCTGCGCCCACATTCTGGACGAGCTGCTCCACGCCCACTTTGAGGACCACGACAAGCAGCTTTACTACCGGGAAATCATTCAAAGCATCATCCGCTACGACCGGGCGGACGCTTACATCACCCGGTTCTGCCAGCTCATCAAGCGGCTGGCGGTGGACAGGCTGCATATCGTGGGAGACCTCTTTGACCGGGGGCCCCGGCCCGACCTGATTTTGGACGAGCTGATGGAGTATCACGATGTGGACATCCAGTGGGGCAACCATGACGTGGTGTGGATGGGGGCCGCCGCAGGCAGCCCTATCTGTATCCTGACGGTGCTGAAAACCACCCTCTCCTACAACAATCTGGAGATGCTGGAAACGGGCTACGGCATCAGCCTGCGCACCCTGGACCAAATGGCGGAGCGGGTCTACGGCGGGTCGGACGTGACGCTGTGGCGGCCCCACGGCGGCAATCAGGGCCGCTGGGAGGAGATTGCCCGGATGCATAAGGCCGTCACCATCCTGATGTGCAAGGTGGAGGCCCAGGTCATCACCCGGAACCCGGACTTCCAGATGCAGGGCCGGGACTACCTGAACCAAATCGACTACGAAAACGGGACCGTCCTGTGCGGCGGCAAACGGTATCCCCTCCGGGATACGGACTTCCCCACGGTGGACCCGGCCTGCCCCAGCGCCCTCACCGGTGAGGAGCAGGAAGTGCTGAACGACCTGGTGCGGGGCTTCCGCCAGAGCGAAAAGCTCCAGCGGCACATCCGCTTCCTCTACGCCCAAGGGACGGTGTACAGCTGCTGCAACGGCAATCTGCTCTATCACGGCGCAGTCCCCATGACCGAGGAAGGCGAGTTTGCCGCCGAGGCCTTCAAGGGCCAGTCCTACAGTGGCCGGGCGCTGTTTGACTACTGCGACCGCCGGTGCAGGCAGGGCTATTTCGCCCCGGAGGGCAGCCCTGAGCGCCAGGCCGGGCAGGACTTTTTGTGGTACCTCTGGTGCGGCCCCCTGTCCCCCATCTTTGGGCGCAGCGCCATGACCACCTTTGAGCGGCTGTACATTGCTGACAAGTCCACCCACGCTGAGGTGAAAAATCCCTACTACTCCCATATCAACAGCCCCCATGCGGCGGAGGTGGCGGAGCGTATCTTGCAGGAGTTCGGCCTCACCGGCCCCGGCTGCCACATCATCAATGGCCATGTGCCGGTGCGGGCCATCGAGGGGGAAAGCCCCATCAAGGGCGGCGGCAAGCTCATCGTCATCGACGGCGGCTTCTGCCGGGCCTACCACAGCAAGACCGGCATCGCCGGGTACACCCTCATTTCCAACAGCCGCGGGCTGACCCTGCGCACCCACCAGCCCTTTGAAAGCACTGAGAAGGCCATCCGGGACGATGAGGACATCGACAGCCAAAGCGAACATATCTACACCGCCCCCCAGCGGGTGCTGGTGCGCCAGACCGATGAGGGCGTTCAGGAGTCCGCCCGCATTGCCGACCTGGAGCGGCTGGTGCAGGCGTACCAGAGCGGCCTGCTCCACGAGGCTTCTTAAGCCGACTGCTGGAACAGCAGCCACAGCACCAACAGCAGCAGCGAAGGGTTCCCCTTCAGCGCCAGGGCAGCCCCCGGCGCCAGGGCCAGCGCCAACAGCGCCGTAACGCAATCGTGAACGGCCCGTTCCGCACGTCCGCCCAGCCCCGCCAGCTCCAGCAGGGCGAGGAGGATGCGCCCGCCGTCCAGCGGTGGGATGGGCAGCAGATTGAACAGCCCCAGAATCAAACTCGCCCCGGCAAAAAGCTGCGCCCACGCCTGCTGCGGGGCGGAGACTGCCGCGGCAAAGGCACACAGAAGATTAACTGCCGGCCCCGCAGCGGCCACCGCAAGCCGCTGGAGGGGCCGTTGCAGTTCCTCCAGCAGCAGTTCCGCGCCGCAAAAGGTGATGCGCACCGCCCGCACCCGAACCCCCAGGCAGCAGCAGGCGCACAAATGCCCTCCTTCATGGAGGGCGGCGGAGAGCAGCAGGGCGGACATCAGCCGCCCTGAGGTGAGCATACAAAACAGCGTCAGCAAAAAGACAGCGCCGGAGGACAGGAAGCAGCGGCCAAACCAAACGCCTCCGGCGCTTAGTTCAGGCTTCGGAAATCTGCCCATTTCCATCCCCTTCCGGCTCCGGCTCCACAGATTCCGGCTCCGCTCCGCTGCCCTCGTCTGCGGCGGAGGAGGCAGCGGCATCGTCTGCCGTCTGCGGCGCAAAGACGGCAACGCACCAGTCCTCCAGCGCGCCAGTCAGGTCCCCGTCCGTCATCATCTGCCCCAGGTCGGAAAAGGCCTGCTCGAAATCCGTCTGGGACAGGATGAGCGTCTCGCAGGCGGCTTTCCAGTGGGCAGCCACATTCGGCAGCAGCCAGCCGCACAGCCCAACGGCCAGCACGACGGCGAGGGCGGCAAACAGGCGCAGAATCTCCCTGGCATACCAGGGCCGGCGCGTTCCCTTCCCTTTTTTGATGCGGTTTCGTTCCCGTTTGACATCCATCCCTTGAGCCTCCACCCTGTCCGAACTCTCTCCACAGTGTATGCGCAATGCTGCAAAATAGAACGCAGCGGCGGGGCGCAAGGTCATTCACATCAAAACCATCTGAAACCGACACGGTGGGCAATGCGTGTTGTTCCATTTCCCTCACGAACCTCTTATCATAAAAGCATCCAAACAAAGGAGGTTCATCAGAATGAACACAGACAAACTTTACGCAGAAGCCCTCGCCAACGAGTATGCGCCCAAGGACACCTCCAAGGTCGTCGCCTTGAAAAAGCTGGACCGGAAGGCGAAGCTGCCGGCCGTCGTCTTCGCCTATGCCTTTGGCATCGTTGGGGCCCTCGTGACCGGACTCGGGATGTGCCTTTCCATGCAAGTAATCGGTACGCCGACCAGGGCGACAATGGTGGCGGGCATCATCATCGGCCTGCTGGGGCTCCTGGCCATGTCGGTCAACTACCCCATCTACAAGCGGATGCTGGAAAAGGGGAAACAAAAGTACGCCTTTGAAATCATGGAGCTTGCCAGGAAAATCAGCGAAGACTGACGCAGCCAAATCATCCGGGAAGACAGGAGGCGACCGGAATGACAAAATCGGAAAGCAAATATTTCAACACCGCCCGGAGGATGGATGAGGCCTTCCTGGCCCTGATGGAGCAGAAGGAACTCGAATATATCACGGTCACGGAGCTCTGCAAAAAAGCCGGGGTCAACCGTTCCACCTTCTATCTTCACTATGAAACGATTGGGGATCTGCTGACGGAGTGCGTGGAGCAAATGAATCAGCAATTCCTCCTGTGCTTCAAAGAAACGGCCTCGGAGTTCAAACAGCGCATCGGGACCGCTTCGCTGGAGCAGCTGTTCCTGATTACGCCGGAATACCTGATGCCATATCTGACCTATATATCGGAGCACAAAACCGTGTTCAAGGTCGTCCTTGCCAACCCAGAAGTCATGCAGACCTCTAAAACGTATGACCTTATGTTCGGCGATATCCTTGACCAGATATTAGCGCGCCATCATGTTCCGGAGCAGGAGCGCGGCTATATGCTCGCCTTTTACATTGACGGGATGATGGGCATTGTGAAGCGCTGGCTGCGGTCAGACTGCAAGGATTCCGTTGAGGATGTTGCCAAAATCATCATGTGCGTCATTCGGCGGTGAGCAATGAAACGGATAAAGGCAATCCTCCTCAGCCACCCCGCAATACACGGATACCTGTCAGACAGCCGCCTCAAAGCCTTCGCGTCCCTGGTCAGCTCAGCGGCGGTCAACTTGCTGTATGCCGTCTGGGAAATCCTCTGCGGCATTTACTATCACTCGTACTGGTTTGTGACGCTGGGAGGCTACTACCTTCTTCTGCTGATGATGCGGTGGATGCTGCTGCGCGATATGCGCGGAGGCGGCAGTCTGGAAGAAAAGAAGTGGAAGCGATACCGCGCCTGCGGCGTCCTGCTGCTGCTCCTGAACCTCATTTTATCCGGCATCGTGGTACTGGCCGTCGTTGGCCATCAGGGTTCCCGCTATGCGGGCTATCTGATTTACGCAATGGCCGCCTATACCTTCTCCAAGATAGGCGTCGCCATCCGGAATCTCCACCGCTATCGCGCCCTACACGACCCCATTCTGGCAGCTTCCAAGGCCATCAGCTTTGCATCCGCCCTGATTTCCATGCTGTCGCTGGAAATTGCCATGCTCCTGCAATTTGGCACGGACGAGGCGTTTTTCCGGACAATGACGGTGTCCACCGGGACCGGCTTCTGCGTGATACTGTCCGCAACGGCGCTTTATATGATTCTGACTGCGCAGCGTGCCCTGCGCACGCAGGACAGCCTCAAATAGGGCAACCCGGGGAATCAAAAAGAACCGCTGAACCAATGCGCAGACGCATTGATGCAGCGGTTCTCTTATGTTGCAATAAAGGAGCCTGTCAGGCTGTGTCCCCTGCCCTTCGGGTGGCCCTAATTTTCCGCGTCGTCCCGGTGCCTGTTCAGGTACGCTTTGATTTTCTCAAAGGTGACGACGCTCATATCATGCTCCATCCGGCAGGCGTCCTCCGTGGCGGTATCCTCCGGCACGCCGATGGACATAAGCCAAGCGCTTAAAATCGTGTGCCGCTCATACATCCGCTCCGCAATCTCCCGGCCGGCATCCGTCAGGTCCAGCCAGCCATCCTGGTCCATGGTGATATACCCGCTCTTGCGGAGGTTGGACATGGCCACGCTAACGCTGGGCTTGGAAAAGTTCAGCTTCCGCACCACGTCGATGCTGCGGCAGACGCCCTTTTCCTGCTTCACCATCAGGATCGCTTCCAGGTAGTTTTCCGATGATTCGTGGATTTCCATAGTGTAACCTCCTCAAATAATACTCTCTTACGCAACCGCCCTGCGCGCTGTCCGAATCCCAGAACGGTTCGCCTCAGAAGAGGTTCCGCAGCTTTCCGTTCGCTGTGAATCAGTTCGTAATGCCCCGGCTCACCAGATATTTCTTGACCATCAGGGCCACCTTAAAGGTGATGGCGTCGTCAAACTCTCTCAAATCCAGGCCGGTCAGCTTCTTGATTTTCTCCAGGCGATAGACCAGGGTGTTGCGGTGGACGAACAGCTTTCTGGCCGTCTCGGACACATTCAGATTGTTTTCAAAGAACTTGTTGATGGTGAACAGGGTCTCCTGGTCCAGCGCGTCAATGGGGTTCTTCTTAAAAACCTCCTGAAGGAACATCTCGCACAGGGTGATGGGCAGCTGATAAATCAGGCGGCCAATGCCCAGATTGTCATAGTTGATGATGCTGCGCTCCGCCTCAAAGACCTTGCCCACGTCAATGGCGGTCTGAGCCTCCTTGTAGGCCCGGGCCAGCTCCCGGATATGCTCCGCGATGGTGCCAATGCCAATGACCACCTTCAGCTTCAGCTCCGTGTCGATGGTTTCTTCAATACCGGCGGCAATTTTATAGAGGTCCTTCGGCGTAGAGCCTTCGGGAATCTGCTTCACCAGCACCACGTCATTATCGCTCATGGAGAACACAAAATCATTCTGACGGTTGGGGAACATGGCCTGGACGGTATCCAGAATGCCGTTCTCCCCGCCCTCCAGGGGGCGCACCAGGAACACCGCCCGGGGTGTCTCCGCCGGGAAGTGCAACTTCTCCGCCTGGGAGTAAATGTCGCCAGCCAGAATATTGTCGGAGATGATATTCTTGACAAAGGCAGCCTTGTCATACTTCTCTTCATAATAGCTTTTGACGCCGTTCAGGGCCACCGCAGCCATATTGCAGATGAGCTTCGCCTGCTCATCATCGCCCTGCACGAAAACAGCATAGTCAAACTGCGCCCGCCAGCCGCTCAGGGATTTAAAGGTGCGGCCGCCGATGATCAGGGCGGTATCCCGCTCGCTGTTCAGCGCTTCCACGGCGTCCGGCCACTGCTCCCCGATCACGGGGAGGTCATTACACGCCACAACGCTTCCCTCCACATCGATGACGCCAATGACACGGTCGGTACACTCCTTCATTTGAAGCACAACGCTTTGGAACAAACGATTTGACATGAGTGCGTCTCTCCTCTCTTAGTTAGTACGCCTTATCCTACCTTCGCAGTAACGCTGCCCTTATTATACTTTCTTTCCCGCCCAAATTCAACACTTTTTTTCATTTCTTTTGTGAATTTTGACGAATCACCCTTCCGGCAAACCACAGCACCGGGCCAGGGCCGCGATTTCCGGGCCGTCCAGCGGGCGGAACGTCCCCGGTTCCAGGGATTCGTCCAGCCTCAGCGGCCCCATGGCAAGCCGTTTCAGCCGCCGCACCGGCTTGCCCCGCTGGGCCAGCATCCGCTTCACCTGGTGGAATTTCCCTTCCCGCAGGGTGACGAGGCAGCGGTTCTCCCCCACAGCCTCCAGCCCTGCCGGCCGGCAGCGGGTGCCGTCCCCCAGCGTCAGCCCGGCGGCGAATGCGGCCACATCCGAAGCGTCCACCGTGCCCTCCGTTTCGGCCAGGTACACCTTGTCCACATGATAGTTGGGGGACAGCAGCCGATGGGCCATGACCCCGTCATTGGTCAGGAGCAGCAGCCCCTCCGTGTCCTTATCCAGCCGACCCACCGGGGCCAGCTTCCGGCGGCGCAGCTCCGGGGCCAGGAGGTCCAGCACCGTGGTCTGGCGGCGATCCTCTGTGGCGGTCAGCACACCGGCGGGTTTGTTCAACATGAGGTAGGTGTAGCCCCCGCAGGGAATCTCCTCCCCCGCCACCCGGAGCACCGCTCCCTCCGGCTCCACCTTCGTCTCCGGACGAAGCACCAGCGCGCCGTTGACGGAGACCTGCCGCCTGCGAATCAGCTCCTTGACCTCTTTTCGGCTGAACCGGCCTGTGCTGGCCAACAGCTTATCCACCCGTTCCGCGCTCATGGCCTGCCCTCCATATCGTAACTCATTTTAGTATAACATAATTTTCCAGCTTCGTCACCTGTTTTTTCGGCGTTCTGTCAAAAATAAAAAGCGCGGCAGCCGCGTTTGTCCCGCAGCTGCCGCATTCCGTTTCGGCGTTATTCCTTTTTCTCCCTGGCGGCCTCCAGCTTCCGTTGGCGGCGATTGATGACCTCCTCCGACTTCGGCTGGATATCTCCCGCTTTGGTCAGCGCCTGCTTGGTCAGCAGCGGCCCCACCAGCTCATAAACCAGCACGGAGAACAGCGTGATATTGCGAATCAGCGTCCCCGCATCCCCCAGCTGCATGGCGGTGGTACACATGCCCAGCGCCACGCCCGCCTGGGGCAGCAGCGTAATGCCCAGATACTTGCAGATGTTGGGGGCGCACTTCGTCCACTTTGCGCTGGCATAGGCCCCCAGGTACTTGCCTGCGGAGCGGAACGCGATATACACCAGGCCGATGCAGACGATGGCGGCGTCGGTAAACACACTCAGCTCCAGCTCCGCGCCGCTGATAACGAAGAACAGGGCGAAGAGGGGCGACGTCCACCGGTCGGAGGCGGCCATCAGGTCGTCAGACAGGGGGCAGAGGTTACAGAACACCGTCCCCAGCATCATGCACACCAGCAGAGAGGAGAAGCCGATGGTCACCGGCCCCACCTCCACCTCAATCATGGCCAGGGAGGCGGTGAGGAAGACAAAGGCGATGGTCAGGTTCAGCCGGTTCGTGTTGGAGTTGAACAGCTTTTCCAACTGGGTCAGCAGCCAGCCCATGACCGCCCCCAGGGCCAGGGACGCGGCGATTTCAATCAGCGGGTTCACCAGGATGGAGAAGAAATCCACCACGCCGCTGGTCAGCGTCTTGGCAATGCCGAAGGACACGGCGAACACCACCAGGCCCACCGCGTCGTCCAGCGCCACGATGGGCAGCAGCAGGTCGGTCAGCGGCCCCTTGGCCTTGTACTGCCGCACCACCATCAGGGTGGCGGCAGGGGCAGTGGCAGTGGCGATGGCCCCCAGGGTGATGGCCTGGGCCACGGACAGCTTCTCCGGCATCATGGTATGTACCACCAGCAGCGCTACATCCACCAGAGCCGTGGCGGCGACGGCCTGCACCACGCCGATGACCGCCGCCTGCCGCCCGGTGGCCTTCAGGCTCTTGAGCCGAAATTCGTTGCCGATGGAGAAGGCGATAAAGCCCAGCGCCACCTCAGAAATCAGGGAGAGCTTGCTGACCGCCTCGGCAGAGGTAAATCCCAGGCCGCTGATGTGGAGGGCCCCCAGGCCATAGGGGCCGATCAGCACACCGGCAATCAGATAGGCCGTGACGGAGGGCAGCTTGAAGGGCTTGAACACCCGGGTCATCAGCAGCCCGGCCAGCACGGCGATGGAAATGGACAACAGGACAGACATGGTCACTCAACTTCCTACTCCGGGGCCGCATAGTCAGTACAGGCCCCCATTTTTGCGCATCCTAATATACCCCAAACGCTGTCAAAAAACAATCCCAATTTCAGCGACTTTGGGCAGTTTTCCTCCCATCCTTTTAGGCAGTTTGTGCGTGCAAAACAAAAACAGGCCGGAAAGATGCCGCCCGCCTTTCCGGCCTGTAGCATAGTCTGTAGCCGCGCTTTCACTGCGCTACATACACTTTCGTATCTGGTTGATGGCACTCTTCTCCAGCCGGGACACCTGGGCCTGAGAGATGCCCACCTCGGCGGACACCTCCACCTGGGTCTTGCCCTGGAAGAAGCGCAGGTCCAAAATATGCTGCTCCCGGTCTGGAAGCCGCGACAGGGCCTCGCGGAGGGCGATATGCTCCAGCCAGCGCTCGTCCGTATTCTTCTCGTCCCGCACCTGATCCATGACACAGACCGTGTCCGTCCCGTCGGAGTACACCGGGTCGTACAGGGACACCGGGTCGGCGATGGCGTCCAGTGCCGTCACCACCTCCTCCCGTTTCAGCTCCAGCATTTTCGCGATTTGGTCAATGGACGGCTCCGCCTGATGCTCATTGAGGTAAGCCTCCCTGGCCTGGAGGACGCGATAGGCGGTGTCCCGGACGGAGCGGGACACCCGCATGGTGGAGGAGTCCCGGAGGAAGCGGCGGATCTCCCCGGCAATCATCGGCACCCCATAGGTGGAAAATTTTACCAGAAATTTGGGGTCAAAGTTGTCTATCGCCTTGATAAGCCCGATGCAGCCGATTTGGAACAAATCGTCCATGTTCTGCCCCCGCCCCGCGAACCGTTGAATCACCGACAGCACCAGTCGCAGGTTGCCCTCTATCATCTTCTGCCGGGCATCCTCATCCCCCTCCTGAATGCGCTCCATCAGCGCCACCATTTCCTCGGTCTTTAAGACCTTTAACCGGGACGTGTTGACGCCGCAAATCTCTACCTTGCTTTGCATACACAACTACCTCTTTAGCAGGAAATATGCCTCTAGTATTTCCCGCCTACCGGGTCGGTATCCAGGAATCTTCCCGCAGCATCCGACGGCTTTTGGGGCATTCCCCTAGAATTGTCCTAACACAGTTTAAAATCCTACTTGACAATTCGGGTATAATATGGTATACCCTAATTATCCAGTAGGATTTCAGGCGACACTATAGAGAATTATGTGGTATCACAGCGTTTTCCCATCCGTTGCCTGACAGAAAGAAGGTTTTTCCTATGAACGTGTATTTTGACAATGCAGCCACCACCAGCGTCAGCGAAACGGCGCTGAACGCCATGCTGCCCTGTCTGAAAGAAAACTATGGCAACGCCTCCTCCCTCCACGCCCTGGGCCAGGATGCCAACCGGGTGCTGGACGAGTCCCGGCAGACCGTCGCCTCCCTGATTGGCGCAAACCCCTCCGAGCTGTACTTCACCTCCGGCGGCAGCGAGGCGGACAACTGGATCATCACCCAGATGGCCTACCAGGGCCGCAGGAAGGGCAAGACCCACTTGATTTCCACCGCCTTTGAGCATCACGCCGTCCTCCACACCCTGAGAAAGCTGGAGAAGGAGGGCTTTGAGGTGACGTTGCTCCCTGTCCATGAGGACGGGCTGGTACGCCCGGAGGAACTGGACGCCGCCATCACTGACAAGACCGCCTTGGTCACCATCATGTATGCCAACAATGAAATCGGCACCATCCAGCCCATCACCGAGCTGGCCGCCATCTCCCACAAGCACGGCGTGTTCTTCCACACTGACGCGGTACAGGCTGTGGGCCATCTGCCTATCGACGTGAAGGCCCAGGGCATCGACGCGTTGAGCCTGTCCGGGCACAAGTTCCACGGCGTCAAGGGCACCGGTGCCCTGTACTGCCGCAAGGGCGTCCTGCTGGGCAACCTGATTGAAGGCGGCGCTCAGGAGCGGGGCCGGCGGGCCGGAACCGAGAACATCCCCGGCATCGTGGCTATGGCCGCCGCCCTCCAGGAGGCCTGCGACCATATGGAGGAGAACGCCGCCCGCGTCACCGCCATGCGGGACAAGCTGATTGCAGGCGTCCTGCAAATCCCCAACTCCCGCCTGAACGGCGACCCGGTGAAGCGCCTCCCCGGCAACGCCAGCTTCTGCTTTGAAGGGGTGGAAGGGGAAAGCCTGCTGCTCCGGCTGGATTTGGCCGGTATCTGCGCCTCCTCCGGTAGCGCCTGCACCAGCGGCAGCCTGGACCCCAGCCATGTGCTGCTGGCCATCGGCCTGCCCACTGAGGTGGCCCACGGCTCCCTGCGGCTGACCCTGGATGAGGTAAACACCGAGGAAGAGGTGGATTACGTTTTGGAAAAGCTCCCCGGCATTGTGCGCACCCTGCGTAATATGTCCCCCGTCTGGGAGGATATGATCGAAGCCGGTACCGCCCAGGCATACTAATAGTGAATACGACTAGAAAGGAACGATGCAATTATGGCAATGGCATATAGTGAAAAGGTGCGGGACCACTTCGCAAACCCCCGCAACGTAGGCAAGCTGGACGACGCCAACGGCGTGGGCGAAGTGGGCAACGCTGTCTGCGGCGACATTATGAAGATGTACCTGAAAATCGACGACGACGGCGTTATCACCGACGTGAAGTTCAACACCTTCGGCTGCGGTGCGGCCATCGCCACCAGCTCCATGGCCACGGAGATGATCAAAGGCAAGACCATTGACGATGCCCTGAAGCTGACCAACAAGGCGGTGGTGGAGGCCCTGGACGGCCTGCCCGCCGTGAAGATTCACTGCTCCGTGCTGGCGGAGGAGGCGGTGAAGGCCGCCCTCAGTGACTACTACACCCGCAAGGGCCTGCCGGTTCCGCCGGAGTGCCAGATGGCCTGCGGCAACAACTGTGAAGCCTGCCAGATTTGACCTGTACCCTAATCAAAAGATTGCCGCTGCCAACGACAGCGGCAATCTTTTTCTTTTCCCATACCACGCTCCACAAAAAATGACCCACCCTGCCCGGCCTGTAGCCTGCGGCAGAGTGAGTCAATGTTCTTTTGTATGGTTCAGCGGGTCACACTTTGGACTTCTTCCCGAAGCGGCCCAGCAGCTTCCACTTCATCCGGTGCCGATAGGTGCGCCGGTAGTGCATAAAGATGGAGATGATAATGAAGCCGATGCCCAGCCCCGCCAGGGAGTGGAGGCAGGGGGCCGCATTGGCGGCGACCAACTCCGTGTCCTGGAGCAGCAGCCCGACCACGGTATAATAGAGCGTGCCGCCGGGCAGCAGCGGGACGATGGAGGGGTAGATAAACACGGTGGAGGGGTTTTTCGTGGTGGACGCCATAAATTCCGAGAAAATGGACGCCGCCACAGCCGCCAGGAAGCAGGAGATAAAGGGCTCCGGCGTAATTTGCAGCAGCACCAGATAGACGATTCTGGTCAGCGCGCCGCTGAGCCCGGCAACCAGCAGGTACTTCCGTTCGATTCGGAACACAATGCCGAAGCCAAAGGAAGAGAAAAAAGAGCAAATGACTAATTTGACCGCTTCCATCATGCTATCGTCCTCCCAAACAGATAAATACTCAGGATGAAACCACCGACAATGGCCATCGTCTCCAATACGACCTTGAAAAACTCCACCAAACCATTGATCTCATTTCCGCATAGAATGTTCCGGAAAGAGTTTACCATCTGGATACCGGGAATCAGCATCATGCTGTTCACGATCATCACGGTATAGAGGTCGCTGGCCAGGCCGATTGCCTGCGCGCCGATGGCAATGCTGCCCACCACAAAGGTGCAGAGGACGTTGAACACCACCTTGTTGAAGATGAGCCGCTTCAAGTAAAGCCCCGCCAGGAACATCAGCACCGTATTGAACAGGATAACCACCAGATCCCCCAGGCTGCCGTCAAACACGCCGGTCAGGCCCGCCATTGCCAGCAGGAAGCCCGCCAGGAGCATCGGCTGGGAGTAGCCCTTCGTGTTCACCGCCTCATTCAGCAGGCCCTCCAGGGCCGCCGGTTCCGGCGGCTCCGCGCAGATTTGCCGGGACAACTGGTTCAGTCTGCTGAGGTTCTCCAGATGCGTATCCGTGCCGCTCCAGATGCACCGCTGCCCCATGGCCTTGTTTCCCTCGGCATCCTTCATACACAGGCTGACATAGCAGTTCAGCGAGAAAAAATGTACATCCTGGCAGCCATAGGCGTCGCAGATGCGGTAGACGCTGTCGTCCAGCCGCTCCAGGTTCGCCCCGCTGACCAGCATCCGCTCGCTGAATTTCAGGATAAACTCCAAGAGCTGATTCAAGTCGTTCATATGTCGTTCCTTCCCCTCATGCAAAGATTTTCAAGCAAATAATATTATAGCAGACCGCACGCCCCTATACAAGCACAGCGCGCAACTTTTCTGCGGGGATTTTGTCGGCCTGTCGGGCGCATCTTCTCCCGGTCCGGTCGGTATGCCATTTTATACATTCCATATGGGGCCGGATACAAAATCGTCGTATAAAAGGTTACGAAAAACGGCAAAGTGTAATGATTATGGAACCTTACAACCGGCTATACGAAAAGTTATGCAAATCTTCACGATTTCTTTATGGAATTTTCGGTTTTTTCTGTTACAATAAAGGTGGCAACAAAGGAAAGGGGGGCTCCCCTTGTCAAAGCAGCGGCTCAAACAAATCGTACTCCTCACCGCCTGCGCACTGGTCACGCTCGGCCTAGCGGTCTTTCTGTGGAAAACTGGTCTTTTCTCCCAACTCCGAGACACCCAGCGGCTCCAGGAGACGCTTTCCGCTTACGGCGCCAGCGCTTCGGCGGCGTTCTTCCTTCTCCAACTGAGCAGCGTCATCTTCGCCCCCATTCCCAGCAACGTCGTCGCCCTGGCGGGCGGCATGGCTCTGGGCCTCTGGAAGGGCTTTCTCCTGACCTTTCTGGCCGTCAATCTGGGCAGCAGCATCACCTTTCTCTTAAGCCGCACCATTGGCCGGGAAGCCGCCCAGCGCATGGTGGCGCGGAAGCTGCCCTCCAAATACCAGCGCCTCCTCAAGCGGAAGGGGACCTCCTTCCTCATCATCGCCTTCCTCTTCCCCTTCTTCCCGGACGATTTGCTGTGCATCATGGCGGGCCTGACCGATATTTCATGGAGGCGCTTTGCATTGATCGTCCTCTGCACCCGGCACTGGGGGCTGCTGGTGTCCTCCGCGCTGGGCAGTTCGCTGCTGACGCTGCCCGGATGGACGCTGCCGCTGCTGACGCTGGCCGGTATCGGGCTGTTTCTCCTGGGCATTGTTTACGGTGACCGGGTGGAGCGGGCCGTCCTGCGGCGGATACGCCGGAATGCGGCTTAACGGCACGCAGCCGCCGAAATTCTACTTTTTTCTCCCTAAAATCCGCTTTTTCTCGGTTTGCCGGTGATAACCAAAGTTTTCCTTGACTTACTGCCATTGGCTGTGGTAGAGTGACAGTAACCTGAACAGACAGTTTTGTCGGGCCAATTGGCAGCAGAACGTTATGCAAAAGATTCATCTGCGGGACAGTGAGCTTTCCTCGTCCCGCAGATATTCTTTTCTATCCATCTCCCCGTTCGCCGCCTGGAGGGGCAAATGTGGCGTATGCCAGCCCAAGGCGGCAGATTGGAGCTTTTCATGAACGATTTCTCATCTAATTCAACCAAAATTGCCATGCAGGTCTCCCGCTGGAGCATTGCGGTCAACCTGCTGCTGACCCTGTTTAAGCTGCTGGCCGGCGTGCTGGCCAACTCCAGCGCCACGGTCTCCGACGCCGTCCACTCGGCCAGCGATGTCTTTTCCACCGTCATGGTGATGGTCAGCGTTAAGCTGGCCGGCCGCAAGGCGGACGCTGGCCACGAGTACGGCCATGAGCGGCTGGAGTGCATCGCCTCCATCCTGCTGGCCGTGGTGCTGGCCCTGACCGGCATTGGCATCGGCTACTCCGGTGTGGAAAAAATCATTTCCGCGTCCTATGACACCCTGGAAATCCCCGGCGTACTGGCCCTGGTGGCCGCCCTGGTCTCCATCGCCGCCAAGGAGGCCATGTATTGGTACACCCGCAGCGCCGCCCGCAAAATCGGCTCCACCGCCCTGATGGCAGACGCCTGGCATCACCGCTCCGACGCCCTTTCCTCCATCGGCTCCCTCCTGGGCATCCTGGGGGCGCGGCTGGGCTACCCCGTCTGCGACCCCATCGCCAGCGTGGTAATTTGCCTGTTCATCCTAAAGGCCAGCGTTGACATTTTCCGGAACGCAGCCGACCAACTGACGGACCGGGCCTGTTCCCCGGAAATTGAACGGGATATGCGCATTGAAATCCTGTTGCAGCCCGGCGTACAGTCCGTAGACCTGCTGCAAACCCGTCAGTTTGCCAGCCGCACCTATGTGGATGTGGAGATCTCCGCCAACGGCGACCTCTCCCTGACGGACGCCCACGCCATCGCGGAGCAGGTGCATCATGTAATCGAGCAGAAATTCCCCTCCGTGAAGCACTGCATGGTCCATGTGAATCCCTACACCCCGGAGTGAAACGTCCGCTTCCTCCGGAGGGCGCAGAACTTTTCCGGAAAAGTTTCTTTTTGCATTGCAGACCGCGCAAAAATATGGTATTCTGTATACAGCTTATTACTGTACTTTAGCGTCCAAAGGAGGTTTTCCGATGAAAACCACAAAAAAGCAGCCCATTCGGAATGTTTTGCTCAGCCTGTTGATCACGCTGATCGTTGGCGGGATTTACTTCTACGCCTTCCTTCCGGCCCTGAACCCTCACAGCAGTGACTTATATGTATTCATCATCATTCTTTGCGTGGTCTACCTGCTGGCAAAGTTCCTGCTGAGCGGCGGGCTGAACGCCGCCGCCGGGCAGCAGGCCAACAGTAAGGTGGTCTTTGAGCAGGATGAAAACGGCGTCTACCACATCAACCGTGCCAGAATGCAGCAATCCAAACGGGCTGCCGCCTATAGCAGTGCGCTGTCCCCAAAGAAGCTGCTCCGCAGCGCCCCTGTTATCCTCATTCTGCTGTGCCTTGTTGTGGCCCTTGTGGGCGCTATCAGCTCTGCCACGATTTTCCACGCCACCGCTTATTATGAGCTGATGGACGTGCAAACCGGCGACTTTATGGAGGATGTGGCCGAAATCTCCTATGACAAAATCCCCATGCTGGACGAAGCCTCGGCCATTCAGCTGGGCAAGCGCGCCTTGGGTGACATCAGCTCCAACAGCAGCCTGGTCTCCCAATTTGAGGTCAGCAGCGACTACAGCCAAATCAACTACCAAAGCCAGCCGGTGCGGGTGTCCTGCCTGGAGTACGGCGACTTCATTAAGTGGTTCAACAACCAGTCCGACGGTCTGCCGGGGTATATCATTGTGGATATGTGTACCCAGGAGGCCAAGCTGGTGCAGCTGGAGGAGGGCATCAAGTATTCCCCCAGCGAATACTTCAACCGCAACCTGGCCCGCTACCTCCGCTTCCAGTACCCCACCTATCTGTTCGGCAACGTCAACTTTGAAATCGATGAGGATGGCAACCCCTGGTGGATCTGCTCCCGGGAGACCTGCACCATCAGCCTCTTCGGCGGACGGGACGTGATCGGCGCGGTGCTGGTGAACGCCGTTACCGGTGAATGCACCTATTACGATGTGGAGGACATCCCCTCCTGGGTGGACCGGGTCTATGACGCCACCCTTATCATTGACCAGTACAACTACCACGGCACCCTGGTGAACGGCTGGCTGAACAGCCTGCTGGGTCAGAAGGGCGTGACCACCACCACCGGCGAGTATGAGGGTTACAACTACCTGGCCATGAATGACGACGTATACCTCTATACCGGCGTCACCTCCGCCGGCAGCGATGAATCCATCGTCGGCTTCATTCTGGTGAATCAGCGCACCAAGGAGACAAAATTCTACAACATCACCGGAGCAGAGGAGTATTCCGCCATGAGCTCCGCAGAGGGGGCCGTGCAGCATCTGGGCTACTCCGCCACCTTCCCCATCCTGCTGAACATCTCTGACCAGCCCACCTACTTCATGGCGCTGAAGGACAGCGCGGAGTTAGTGAAGATGTATGCCATGGTCAGCGTCTCCGACTACCAAATCACCGCCACCGGCTCCTCGGTGGAGGAGTGCCAGGAGAACTATGAAGCCCTTCTGGCGGAAAACGGCATCACGGTGAGCCACGTTTCCTCTGATGATGAGGAGGAGGTAGCTTACGCCATCGTCAGCGCCGCTGTGACGGACATCCGCTCTGCCGTCATTGACGGCAACACTTGGTTCTATTTGCAGCTGGAGGGGGATACGGATCATTACTTCGCCTTCTCCGCCGCCGAATGGGAGGAGGTCGTCATCCTCACCGTGGGCGACCAGGTCACCCTCTCCTACACAGAGGGGGACACCGCCATCCTGACCGGCGCATCGCTGGTAATTGACCAGCGGGCCGCCCTGACAGAGGAGCCGTAACGTAGTCCGATGTAAAACAGCCTGCCACTGGAACGTGGCAGGCTGTTTTTGCAGATGCTGCACAGTTTATCCATGATACTGTATAATGTGCTCTAAGCCCCGCAAAAAAAGTGTAAAAAATTTGAAATTACCTCTTGACTGTGGACAGACTCCAGGGCTTATGCTGTTATCAGAAAGGAGATGTTCCCATGAAAATCAAAGAAGTAGAATCCCTTTTAAACCTCTCCCGGGACAACATCCGATTCTATGAGAAGCAGGGGCTGCTCTCCCCCAAACGGGGCAGCAACCAGTATCGGGATTACACCGAGGAGGACATCAAGCGTTTAAAGCAAATCATCGTCCTGCGCAAATGCGGCGTCCCCATTGCGGACATCAAACAGCTGCTCCAGGGCGAGGCGCAGCTGCCGGAGGTGCTGGAAGCCCAATCCCGGCAGCTCCAAACCCAGGTGGATGAACTGCGGGGCGCCCTCCGCCTCTGCAACCAGATGGCCGCGGAGGAGATCAGCCTGGAGGGGCTGGACGAGGAGCGATATTTCGCACAAATCACCCAGGAGGAGGCCCAGGGCATCCCCTTCGCCGACCTGTGCAACGACTTCTTGCAGCACGAGTGGAACCTTCTGGAATGGGCCATGCGCGTCCACTTTATCGACATCAAGGATGTGAAGCAGCGGCACGGCGCCATTGGGGTAGCTGTTATCCTGATGTCGGCCTGCGTCGTGCGGGGGCTGGCCTACCGGTTCCTGTGGCACTATGGCAGCTTCTGGGAGGGCTTCGGCGGGCCGTTCTTGACCTTTTTCCTGGCCTCCGTCCTGCTGTTTCCCATGTTCGCCCTGCAATACCGGCATCCGGTGGCCGCCAAACGGTACGGTGCGGCGGTGCTGGTGTTGGCAGTGCTGTTCCTGGGAGCCGTCCTGCTGTTCCTTGCGTCAATGCTGTTGAACGCGGTTTTTCATTTTTGGGCCTGAGACAGCGCAAAAGAGCCTGCCCCGCAAATGGGGCAGGCTCTCAGCTTTGCAGATGGGAAGTTGTCAGAAGAACAGGCTCAGCAGCGCAAACAGCAGACCTGTCAGGAAGGAGGACATCAGACCGCAGGCGGAGCGCTCCTCCGGCTCCAGTTCGTCAAAGGACACCACAGGCTCCTGTACATAGTCCACCATATCCTTCTTGATATGCTGCCGCTGCTTGCTCCTGTGCTCCTTAATCTTATCCAGGAACACGAAGTTCACATGGACTCCGTCCAGGCTCAGATAGTTGAACCAGGCAAGAGCCATACAAATCAACCCCAGCGCCAGGAAGGCATAGCCAATGGTGAACAGGCCATTGTTGATAAACTGGTTCCACAGCACGGCCAGCAGCAGAACGACGGCGCTTTTCACCAGGAAGCGGTATACCGTCGGTCTGATCATGTAGGAATGATGATAGATGCGCCACAACTTTTTCATGCTGCTTACTTCACAATCGCTTCGTAACCCTTGATTTCCTTCTTGTTGCCATAGACGAAGTGGCCGGGCTTGATTTCGTACCAAATCGGCCCATCCACGGAGTAGTCATGGACGCTGGGGTCATAGACCAGCAGCTTCTTCTTCTTCTCCAGCTCCGGGTCGGGGATAGGCACGGCGGACAGCAGCGCCTGGGTGTAGGGGTGCAGCGGGTTCAGGAACAGCTCCTCCGCCTCGGCCAGCTCCACAATGCGGCCTTTGTAAATGACCGCGATACGGTCGGAGATGAACCGAACGACAGACAGGTCATGGGCGATGAACAGGTAGGTCAGCCCGCGGCTGGCCTTCAGCTTGTTCAGCAGGTTCAGCACCTGGGCCCGGATGGACACGTCCAGCGCGGAAATCGGCTCGTCAGCGACGATGAATTCCGGCTCCATGACCAGGGCACGGGCGATGCCGATACGCTGCCGCTGCCCGCCGGAGAACTCGTGGGGGAAGCGGGAGGCGAACTCAGGCAGCAGGCCGACCTCGTGGAGGGCGTCCTGCACCTTGCGCTCGCGGTCCTCCTCGTCCTTGTACAGATGGAAGTTATACAGGCCCTCGGAGATGATGTAGTCCACCTTGGCGCGCTCGTTCAGGGACGCCTGGGGGTCCTGGAAAATCATCTGGCACTTCCGGATGACCTCCTGGTCCAGCTCCTTAGAGATTTTCCCGTTGATTTTCTGGCCCTTGAAGTAAATCTCGCCGGCAGAGGTGGGGTTGACCCGGATGATGGCGCGGCCGATAGTGGTCTTGCCGGAGCCGGATTCGCCCACCAGGGAGAAGGTTTCGCCCTTGTAGATGTCAAAATTGACATGGTCCACCGCGACGAACTTCTTCCGCCCGGAACCGAAGGTGATTTGGAGGTCCTTGACCTCGATCAGTTTTTCTCTTTCTGCCATTTCAATCACCCTCTCTGACGAATCTTTTCCTTGTAGTTGCGGATATTCTCAGGCCGCTCAAAGGCGGGGCACCGGGGGTCCAGATACCAGGTCTTGGCCTTGTGGGTGGGGGAGACCTCAAAGAAGGGCGGCTCCTTCACAAAGTCAATGGCCAGGGCCTGCTTGTTCCGGGGGGCGAAAGCGTCGCCCTTGATTTCCTGGAACAGGTTGGGAGGCGTGCCCTCGATGGAGGGCAAATCCTGCCCCTTCACGCCCAGCTGGGGCAGAGCGGACAGCAGCGCCCAGGTGTAGGGGTGCCATGCGTCGTAGAAAATCTCATCGGCGTTGCCGTATTCCACGATTTGACCGGCGTACATGACCGCAATGCGGTCGGCCACGTTGGCCACAACGCCCAGGTCATGGGTGATGTAAACCACCGTCATGTTCAACTCGTTCTTCAGGTTGCGGATCAGGTCCAAAATCTGGGCCTGAATGGTCACGTCCAGGGCGGTGGTCGGCTCGTCGCAAATCAAAATCTGGGGCTGGCAGGCCACGGCGATGGCAATCACCACTCTCTGCCGCATACCGCCGGAGAACTCATGGGGATACTGGTTGTAGCGCTTCTCCGGGTCGGGGATACCCACCTTAGCCAGCATATCGATAGCCATCTTCTTGGCCTCTGCGCCCTTGATACCACGGTGCAGCTCAATGCTCTCCTGAATCTGCTTGCCCACCTTTTTCAGGGGGTTCAGGGAGGTCATGGGGTCCTGCATGACCATGGCGATTTTCTTGCCGCGGATGTCACGCCACTGCTTCTCCGTGGTGTACTTGGAGATGTCCACGCCCTCATAGGTGATGCTGCCGCCGGTGATTTTGCCGTTGGCGTCCAGCATCCCCAGGAAGGACTTGGTGAACACGGACTTGCCGGAGCCGGACTCGCCCACGATGGCCAGGGTCTCGCCCTCATACAGATCCAGGGAGCACTTGCGGATGGCCTTCAGCATATTGCCCCGCAGGCTGAACTGAATCTCCACGTCCTTTGCGGACAAAATAGGAGTCTTTTCTGCCATATCATGTCCCTCCTTAAACGTGGTTTCTGGGGTCGGCGGCGTCGGAGAAGGCGTTGCCCACCAGGTAGAATGTGACGGTGATAATGGATACGATAACAGCCGGGAAAATCAGCAGATAGGGGTAGTTCAGGAAGTAGTTCCGGGCGTCCCGGAGCAGGATGCCCAGGGAGGGGGTATCGTCGCCCAGGCCCAGCCCCAGGTAGGACAGGGTGGACTCCAGGGAGATGGTGCTGGGGATAGACAGGCTCAGCCGCAGGATAATGACGCTGATGAGGTAGGGCAGGATGTTCTTGGTCAGGATGCGGCCAAGGGGGGTGCCCAGGCAGCGGGAGGCCAGGTTATACTCCCGGTCACGATACATGATGACCAGGTTTCTGACGTTCCGGGCCATGGTCAGCCAGCCAATCAGAATCATGGATACCGCCATAATGGTGAAGGTACGGCCCACCAGCAGGGCAATCAGGGTCATATAGATGATGGTGGGGATGTTGTTAA
The DNA here is from genome assembly GCA_020860385.1 of Clostridiales bacterium. Classification (GTDB taxonomy): domain Bacteria; phylum Bacillota; class Clostridia; order Oscillospirales; family Oscillospiraceae; genus Onthomonas. The sequence continues at coordinate 19,856 of JAJBUK010000043.1, read as the reverse complement.
TCAGGTTGTACAGCTCGGTGAAGAACCGGTCAGCCGCCCGCACATAGCCCCAAATCAGGCCGATGGTGACGCCCAAGAGGCACTCGCCCACGGCCACGATAGCCGCCAGCTTGATAGAGGTCTGGCTGGCGTACCACACCTGGCACCAGTAGTCACGGCCCAGGTTGTCGGTACCGAACCAATACTCGCTGTTGGGGGAGATGAAGGCCATGGTGGTGTCCGGCTTCAGCTCCGCGAAGTCATACTTGCCAATGGCAAGAGCGATGAAGGAGAAGATAAACAGGGCGATGAACAGGATAGCCAGCAGCACTGCCACCTTATTCTTCAGGAAGTTCTTCCACACGCTGCCCCAGTAGGAGTAGTCAGAGTAGCCGATGGCCTCCGCCTGCTCCGCAGAGTAGGGGACAAAGTGAAACAGCTCGTCCTCGTTCACCGGTTCTTCGGCGGTCACGGTTTTTACGTTTTCGTTGCTCATCTTGCTCCCCCTCCTTTTCCGGTCAGCGAAATCCGCGGGTCAATCAGCATCATCAGCACGTCGCCCAGGAACACGCCCAGCACGCCCAGGGAACCGTACAGAATCACCAGCGTCTGCACGATGTTCAGGTCATACCGGCTGATGGCGTCGGTCAGCAGCGGGCCCATGCCGGGGACGGAGAAGAACCGCTCCGCCAGCAGCGAGCCGCTGATGGTCAGCAGGAAGGAGGCGGGCAGGTATTGCGCCAGGGGCACGAAGGCATTGCGCAGCACATGCCGAACCATGATTTGGCTGGTGGAGAGGCCCTTGACCTTGGCCAGCTTGATGTAGTCCTTGGTGATTTCATCCACCATGTACCGCCGCGTCCACAGAGCATAGCCTGCAATGGAACTCAGCGAAATACATATCGTGGGCAAGACCATGGAAAGCCCCGTATTGACCCGGCTGGAATACACCGAGGGCAGCCCGAAGACACGGGAGCCAATCACCAGCACAAGGGAGTAGGACACCAGCGCAGGCACCGCGTTGACAAAGACGGTATAGGCCGTACCTATGTGATCCACCAGGTGATCCTTGCCTATTGTCTGCCCTATTCCCAATAGGACACCCAAACAGAGCGAAATTGCCAGAGAAATGATACCCATTCGCATGGATATGGTGAACTTTTCACCAATGACATCCACCACGGCCACGCCCGACTGAATACGTCTGGATTCACCGAAGTCCAGGTGGACCAAATCCACATAGAAGTCCAGCAGCTGTTCGCCGATGGGGTCGGTCAACCCCGCGGCCTCCAGTGCGGCTTCCTTCTGTTCATCGGTAAACTTCATCTGCTGCTCTTCGGTAAAGTAGTAGTCCGTCGGCAGCATACGCATCAGCAGGAACACGACAGTGGCGATGAGCAGGACGGTAATCAGGCCCTGCAGCAGGCGCCTGATCGAATACTTTAACATATCCATATCGTTCTCATCCTTTCCTGTAGAAACGATTCCTGTATGCTGATTCCTGGTAACAGCGGCACTCCGCTCCTATCAGGAACCAGCATCCAATTTTAGAACTGCGGAGCACGGCGGCAAGCCACCGTGCTCCGCGCTGTCTCACGCGGCTTTGCGCGAGGGTGTTCTGTTGTCCCGATTACTCGGCGGTGTTGCCAGCGGCATAAGCGGCGGCAAACTCCTCATAGTCGGCGGTGGTGTAACCGTTGACGTTGGTCTCCCAGTTCAGGTAGCGGTTGGACTGGATGCCATAGGGGGAGTTGATCTTGGAGTAGTCATTGACGCAGGTCAGCTGCCACTCGATGTCGTAATAGCAGGGGATGACCAGCGCGTGCTGGAGCAGATAAGCCTCGGCCTCGGCATAGGCGGCGTAACGGGCGTCCAGGTCGTCCACGATGGCGTCGGCAGCTTCTACCAGGGCGGTGTACTCCTCATAGGTGGCAATCAGCTCATCGCTGTAGGGCTCTTCGCCATCGTCGCCGTAGAAGTCATTGATGTCAGAGTAGACAGCGGAGTAGTAAGCGTTGTCGTTGCCAAAGGTCTCCTGAACCAGATAGTTCTGAGGATCGCCGTAGTCAGCGCCCCAGCCGTTGATGTAGATGGAGGCCAGCTTCGGGGTACGAACCTCGGTGGACAGGCTGGAGGTGTAGGTCTTGATGTTCAGCACCACGAAGTCGTCACCCAGGCTGTCAGAGATGGCAGCCTTCAGCACGTCAGCGGAGTCCTGAGCGGTGGAGCTGGCGGAGGAGATGTAGTAGTCGATTTCCACGGGGAAGGTGACGCCCAGGGCGCTCAGCTCTTCCATGGCGGCTTCCTTGTACTGCTCAGCCAAATCGCTGTCCAGACGAACCATGCTCTCGCCGGTGTAGTCGCCCAGGCCCAGCAGATCCTTCACCAGGTCGGTGTAGTCAGTGCCGTCAGAGGTGTAAATCAGGCCGGTCATGGTGTAGAAGTTGTTCTCGCACTTCAGGGGGTTGATGGCGTTGGTGCGCTTGTAGAAGCTCTCCAGATCCAGACCATAGTACAGGGCCAGACGGAAGTTCTCGTTGGCGACGGCGGTGTTCCAGTTGACGTCCGGCTCGCCGTCCTCAGTGTTCTTGTTGTAGCAGAAGTGAATCTGATAGGAGAACTTGGTGGGCAGCTTCTCAGTCAGGTAGTCATACCAAGTGTTGCTCTCACCGGCGTTGTAGATGGTGCTCAGGTTGGACTCAGTCAGGTCGACCTGATAAATCTCACCGGACTCATACAGGGTGTAGGCCACGTCGGCGCTGTCCACCATCTTGACGGTGACGCTGTTGAAGCGGGTGTTCTCGTCATTGCCCCACCAATAGGGGTTGGGCTCAAAGACCTTCTCACTTCTGGAGATGAAATAGGTCAGGATGTAGGGCCCGGAGTACCACATATCCGTGTAGGTGCAGGAACGGAAGGTCTCCACAGCAGTGGCAACATCGGATTCCTCAATCAGCTGATTCAGCTGCGCGGTGGGGGCGGGATACAGGCAGGCGTAGGTGGCCACGGTGTCGAAGTAGGGCTTGGAGGCCAGCATGGTGTATTCCACGGTGAACTCGTCCGGGGTGGAGATGCCAACAACCTCCATGAAGTCCTCATTGGTCAGGGCCAATGCCTCTTCCTCGGTCATGGCGGCGGTCATCTCATAGTACTCGGAGGCACCGGCAATCATCTCGATGGGCATGGAGGTGTTGGAGGATTCATTCTTCCAGTAGTTCAGCACCCACTCCAGACCGGTGACGAAGTCCTCAGCAGTGATCTGAGCCTGTACCTCGCCGTTGGCGTCTACCCAGTAGGCATCCTGACGGAGGTAGAAGGTTTGGACGGTGGAGTCATCGTTGTGCTCCCAGCTCTCGGCCAGGTTGGCCTTCAGGTTGCCGTACTGATCGTTGGTCAGCAGGCCGTCCTGGAGGTTGGTGGAAACATAGAAGTCGGTGGCGCTCTGAGAATACAGGATGTTCAGGCTCTCCACCTCACGGGCGGTGGTCTCATACAGCACCAGGTCCTGAACGGCGTCCTCAGAGGTGTCGAGGTTGATTTCAGATGCGACGGCTCCGGTGGAGGAATCGCCGGACTCGGAGGTGGTGGAGCTGCCGGAGGTCGCTCCGCTGCTGGTGGTGTCGTCAGTGCCGCTGTCGCTGCTGCCGCCGCAGGCGCTCAGGGAACCTACCAGCATGGCAGACGCAGTTGCCAGCGCTAACAAACGCTTGACTGAGTTTTTCATGTTCATTCTCCATTCTACCGCTGTGAAAAATCCTTCAAACCGGAGCCGGGCGGCCTGCACAGCGGCAACGCAGCGCCTTGTTTGCTTACGCAAGCCCCGTTCTGAATGTATATGACCGCTGATCGCTCAGCAAATCAACCTGGGGAGGCGGGTCTGGCCCGCCAGGCGGCAACCATCGGCGCCCGGAACGCTGTCCCCTACCGGGGAACAGCGACTCCCGCTCCGCGCACCAAAGGCACCGCGTTTGTTTCTCGCGGAAAAACATTTGTTTTTCCTACGCTTTCTTGCTTTAACGCAAGAAAGACCGCATGATAGAAAAACAGGGAAGCGCAAAATGGACGTTCCTGACACCGTTTGCCTGAAACAGCCGTTCACCGGTCAGCGTCTTTGCCTTCCCTTCTGTTATTATAAGTCGCTCTGTATCTGCAACGCCTTACCGTTCAGCGCCGGAGCATAAAGCCCGTTATGGTTCCCGTTTCAGGCGAAGCCTGAAACACCGGGGCATGGAAAATGCCCCCGCATGACGGCACTTTCGTTCAAAGCACGGCAGATGACCTGATGCGTTTGCAGTTTCCCACACGAGGGCCTGCGCCCGAGCCTCTTGAAGGATTCCCTTCATGCAAGGGCGCTCAACTGATGGTGCTATTATACATCTCCACCGACAGCATTGTCAAGGAAAATATTCATTTTTTGCAGACCTCTGAAATTTTTCGGCAAATTTTCTCGACACACTCCGAACCAGCGCCGTATTTTCCCTCTATTTTTGCAAGTTACTTATGTTTCTATTGCAAATCCGTGCAGGGCAAAACGGCACGAAATTCAGAAACATTCGGTATTTCTTTGATAAAACCACTGTTTCCCCCATTTTTGACTGTTTTTTCGTCAAACTTTAACCCTTGCGAAGAACAGCGGTTGAACGCTCCGTTCTTTGCGTTGTCCGTTCGGCATCTGCCGCAGCGCCGCTTTGCATTCCTATTTTAGCATTACAGTTCATCTTTCGCCAATATCGAAAAAGAATGCCCGGCTATAGCGTCCCGCTATAGCCGGGTTTCCGCGCTGCCGCGCTGTGGTTCAGTCCTCATTCAGTGCCACCGCCACATCCTCCCAGGTCAGCCCCTCGATGGGGGCGGAGAAGCGCACCACCGTGTTTCCGCTGCGGTACAAAATCTCCTCCGCGCCGACCTCTGCCGACAGCTGCTCATAGAGCCAATCCGCCGACCCCAGGCGGCAGACGTAGGCGGTGGTGGACAGGGTCGCCATCTCCCCGTCCAGCATCCAGTACTCCGTATAGCTGGTGCAGGTCACCAGGAAGGAGCCGCTCCGCTGGTAGGAGCCGGACAGCAGCTCCTCCCCTTCCAGCCCCAGGTCCTCCAGCTGGACGACGGCCTCCTCCCGGTATTGCAGCCGGGTGTACTCATCCAGAATGGACACGTTCACCCGTCCGGGATAGGCCAGGCTCAGCAGGTAGGCGGACAGGATGGCGATGCCCGTCACCAGGGCAGCCACCCGCCGGTACAGGCCGAAGTCTTTGCGCCGCCACAGGCCGGAGACAGCCCCCACCGCCGCCAGATAGCACAGCGCCACCAGGCAGGCCGCCGCCGTCGTGAGCTGGTCCAACGCCAGCATGAACGCCGTCAGCAGCAGCCAGACCCGTCCCAGGGCCGCCAACACGCTGCCAGCCATCATGCTCCACGGCGGGGCAGGCCGGGGCGTTCGCCGCGCCAGGTCGACTGTCCGCCGCCCCAGCCAGAACAGGCCGCCCACCGTCACCGGCAACGCCGTCCCCATCAGCCAGAGGGATAGGTTGGACAGGTACCACGTCCCCCCGGTCAGGTACAGGTAGACGGCCGCCGCCAGCACAGCCAGCAGCACCAGCACAGACACTCCGTACCGCTGGGCCAGAACGGTGCGGCGGGTCTGCGCCGCCGCCTCCCCCTCCCGCAGCTTGGGGAAGCGCAGGGGAATGGAGCGGTAGATGTCCATGCCGTTCAGGGTGGCCACCGGCTCCCAGCCCTCCGCCTCCCGGGCCAGGACGGCGTCCTGCGCCGCTTCCTCCTTCCGCAGGAGCGGTACCGGCTCCACGTCATAGGTCAGCTCGGTGCGGGCGGTGGGGGTGAACCTGGCAAAGCAGCAATGGCAGTCCCGCTCCTCCGCCAGCTCCCAGCCCTGGGCGGCCAGACGGTTTAGCTTCTCCCGGACGCCGAGATAGTCCTCCGGGCCATACCGAAACCAGATGTAGCGTTCCTCCCGCACAAGAATCACCTTTTTCCTTTAAACTGTAATTTGCCCCAGCACCTGGCCGATTTTCCCGGCAATCACCAGGTCGGCCTCGCTGTCCATACCGGTGGGCTGCAAGTTGATGAGCACCAGCTTGTTCCCCCGGTAGTACCGCAACAGCCCCGCCGCCGGGTAGACCACCAGGGAGGTGCCCCCCACAATCAGCACATCCGCCTGACGGATGTAGTTCACCGCCTTATATAAGGTGGTATCGTCCAGCCCTTCCTCGTACAGCACCACGTCCGGCTTGATGATGCCGCCGCACTTGGGGCAGCGGGGCACGCCGGGGGCGTCCAGAATCACGTCCACCCCGTCAAAATGTGCGCCGCAGCGCATACAGTCGTTCCGGCGGACGCTGCCGTGGAGCTCCAGCACTTCCCGGCTGCCTGCGTCCTGGTGCAGGCCGTCGATGTTCTGGGTGATGACCGCTTTCAGCTTGCCCGCCTGCTCCAGCTCCGCCAGCTTGTAATGGGCGGCGTTGGGCTTGGCGTTAGGGGCAATCATCTTCGCCTTGTAAAACCGGTAGAACTTCTCCGGGTAACGCATGAAGTAGGAGTGGGAGATGATGGTCTCCGGCGGCTCGTCATAGGTCTGGTTGTACAGGCCGTCCTGGCTGCGGAAGTCGGGGATGCCGCTTTCCGTGCTGACCCCCGCCCCACCGAAGAAAACGATGTTGCTGCTCTCAGAAATCCAGTTCTGTAGAGTTTCGATGCCCTTGGTTTGTTCCATATGCTGCGCCGCCTTTCCGTTTGTCCTGTGTCACAGGGTTCTCCCTCTATTATACCGTGTTCCGCTCCGATTTTCCACGGCTTTCCGGCATTTTTTCCGGTTTTTTCCGGCGGCGGCTGAGAGACGGGCTTCGCCCCTTTCTTGACCTTTCCCCGTATCTATGTTACCATGTAGGAAGGAATCAAAGGGAACATCGCCTGTCGATATGGCGGAGGGATTGTTTATGCTGATAAAATGTGTATGGGAGCATCATGGCAATGACAGTCTTGTCTATGCGGAGAATTTTCCCGGCGCTTATACAAGAGGCGCATCGAAAGAGTTGGCGCTCCGGAAGCTGCCTGCTGAACTGAACTCCTATCTCATGTGGAGGGACGGCTCTAGCCCAGTTGATTTTGCCCTTGAAATAGCCCAGGAAAAGCGGTCTGAGCTGACGATTTCTGACGCTGATTCAGATGTCATGTTTGACAGCGAACGGAATGCGCTGAGCCTATCTGAGTATGAGGCGTTGAAATCCCTGGCCTTAAAATCGGCTCAGGATTTTTTGACTCTGTACTGCGCAATGCCGGACAGGAATCAAAGCTGTTTGCCGATGAGACAGACTTTCTACGGAACCGTTCCCCGCACAGCATTTGAGATGTATGAGCATACAAAAAATGTCAATTCCTATTACTTTGGCGAAATCGGAGTTGCTGCAGATAATGAAGGCAGCATCCTTGATTGCAGAGCCCGCGGATTTATAGCGCTGGAACGGCAACCGGGCTTTCTGGAAAGCAAGGTTTCCCTTGGAAGCTATGAGGAAGAATGGTCACTGAGAAAGGTGCTGAGGCGCTTCATCTGGCATGACAGGATTCACGCAAAAGCGATGTATCGCATGGCAATCAAGACGTTCGGTTCTCAGGCTGTGCCAAATGTTTTCCTCTTTGATGTATAGATTTAAAAAGGAGTGACGCGACGATGATACTTCCCTTCTCTATGGATGATTTGCTCGCCCTGATACACAGCACCCGCCCCATCATTATGGACGCCTACGCCGCCCGCCAGGTCACGGTGAAGGGGCTGGCGGACTATGTGACCGCCGTTGACCTGGGCGTACAGCACTATCTGGAGGGCGCCCTGCCCGGGCTCTGCCCCGACGCCCAGCTGCTGGCGGAGGAGGAGGCCAAGTGGAGCATTGACCCCACCCGCCCCTTCTGGGTCCTGGACCCCATCGACGGCACCACCAACCTGATGCACGACTATCAGCAGAGCTGCGTAGCCCTGGCCTACTGCGCGGAGGGGGCAATTCAGTGCGCCGTGGTCTATAATCCCTTCCGGGAGGAGACCTTCTCCGCCCTGCGGGGGGAGGGGGGCTGGCTGAACGGCGCGCCGATTCAGGTCAGCCGCCACCCGGATCTGGCCCACTCCCTGACCGTGTTCGGCACCACCCCCTATGACAAATCCAAAAGCGTCTCCGTCTTTGAGCGGGCCAGGCGGCTGTTCTGCGCTTCGGAGGACGTGCGCCGGGGCGGCAGCGCAGAACTGGACCTGTGCTATGTGGCCTGCGGCAGGACGGAGTGCTTCGTGGAGCTGGACTTGAAGCCCTGGGATTTCTGCGCCGGAATGCTGATTTTGGAGGAGGCGGGCGGCCGCCTGACCGATGAGGCCGGGAACACGCCCTGCCTGTACCGCAACTCCGACGTGGTGGCCTCCAACGGGCTGGTTCATCAGGAGCTGCTGGCGTTGCTGGGGGATGTGCCGGTGTAAAGCCACTTCACCATACAGAGAACAAATCAGACCGGATACACGGGAACTAGCCCCGTGTATCCGGTCTTTTTTACTCATTCCACCGATTTCAGCGATTCGGCCATGTTGATTTGCTCCAGCTTGAACCGCATGAAGAAGTTGGCAATCAGGGCGAACGCCACCGTCAGCACGAAGGAGTAGAGGTAGCTCACCCAGGCCACCCGCACCTCAAAGGTCATGGCGTCCACCTGCACCTGCTCCATGACGTACCAGTGCAGCAGCTTGCCCAAGCCCAAGCCCAGCAGGCCGCCCAGCACGGACAGGATGATGTTCTCCCGCAGGACGTAGGACGCCGTCTCCCCCGTGTGGAAGCCCAGCACCTTCAGGGTGGCAACCTCCCGCATCCGCTCCATAATGTTGATATTGGTCAGGTTGTACAGCACGATGAAGGCCAGCGCCCCGGCGCACACCACCACCAGCAGCACCACATAGTTCAGGCTGGACATGGACGCCTCCATCAGCGCCCGCTCCTCCGCCGACAGGGAGACGTAACTCACCCCGTCCAGGTTCCGCAGGCTGGTGGCCAGGGCGGCGGCGGAGTCGTCCTCCTCCGTGCGGTAATAGGCGGCGTTCACCACCTCCTCCCCCGCTGTTTCCTCGGAAAGGTAGACGTAGTGGTTCAGGAAGTTGTCACAGATGCCGGAGACGGTCACCGTGACCTCCCCGCCGCTGGTCAGCGGGATGGTGACGCTGTCCCCTGTCTGCACGCCCAGCTTGTCCGCCAGCTTGGCGGTCAGTACCGCCTCCCCGGCCTCCGGCCAGGCAATCTCTTTGTTTCCGTCGTGGAGGTCGAAGAGCCCCTGGGCGTCCTCCGCAGACAGGGCAATGACTGTAGCTTTCTTCTCGCCATCGGCGGAGGCCACCGTCTCATTGCTCTGATAGGCCAGGGCGTATTGCAGGCTCTCCCCTTCCAGCAGCGCCTCAACGGCAGCGTACTCCTCCTGGCTGAGGTCCTCCCCCAGGGTGACCGCCCCGTCGTAAAGCATGATTTCATCGTACTGGTAGTTCAGCAGGTTGGCGACGGAGTCCTTGATGCCATAGCCGGTGACCAGCAGCGCCGTACAGCCGCCGATGCCCACCAGCATCATAATCATCCGCCGTTTATAGCGGAAGGTGTTGCGGATGGTGACCTTATTCAGGAAAGACAGGCGCTTCCACAGCGGCGTGAAGCGCTCCAGCAGGATGCGCTTCCCTCCGCTGGGGGCCTTGGGCCGGATCAAATCCGCCGGATTCTCCAGGAACTCCCGACGGCAGGCCAGCATGGTGACCCCCACCGAGCCCACCAGTGCAATCAGCAGCCCGCCCACAAACATAATGGGGCTGAAATAGTATTCCAGCGGGGCGAACCCATAGCTGATGGCGTAGGCCATCCACATCACCTGAGGCAGGAGGAAGCTGCCCAGGAAATACCCGGCGATGCTGCCCAGGGCGGCGGCGCTGCCTGCGTACAGGATGTATTTCAGTGAGACGCGGCCCTCCCCGTAGCCCAGGGCTTTCAGGGTGCCGATTTGGGTGCGTTCCTCGTTGACCATCCGGGTCATGGTGGTGATGCACACCAGGGCGGCAATCAGCGCAAAGAACACCGGAAAGGCGTTGGCGATGCTGCTGACGATGACGATGTCGTTCTCATAGGAGACGTAGCCTGAATTGCTGTCCCTGTCCAGGGTGTACAGCGTGGGCTCCTTCAATGTCTCCAGTTCCGCCACACCGTCGGCATAGTCCGCTTCGCCCTCCTCCAGCTCGGTCAGGGCGTCGGCTAACTCCTGCTCCGCGTCCCCTTTGGCCTCCTGGTAGTCGGCCAGGCCGTCGGCGTACTCCGCTTCCCCGTCCTCCAATTCGGTCAGGGCATCGGCCAGCTTCTGTTCCGCTTCGGCTTTGCCGTCCTCATACTCGGCCAGGCCGTCGGCGTACTCTGCTTCGCCCTCTTCCAGCTGGGCCAGGGCGTCAGCCAATTCCGCTTCCACCTCCGCCTTGCCGTCCTCATACTCGGCCAGCCCTGCCGCATACGAGGCTTCGCCTTCCTCCAGCTGGGCCAGGGCGGCGGCCAACTCCTGCTCCGCCGCGGCCTTCGCCGCCTCGTAGGCCGCCTGCTGCGCCGCCAGCGTCGCCGCGCCGCTTTCCAGCTGGGCGCGGGCCGCAGCAAGGGTCTGGCTCTCCTCCTCCAGGGTGGCTTGCGCCTGGGCAAGCTGGGCTTCCCCGGCTTCCACCTCCGCCCAGCCCGCAGTCAGGGCCGCCTCTCCGGCCTCCAACTCCTGCGCCTGGGCGGCGAGGGCCTCCCGGGCCGCGGTCAGCTGGGCTTTTGCCGCTGCCAACTCCGCCTCGGAGGCTGCAAACGCTTCCTCCGCCTGGGTCAGCGCCGCCTGCGCCTGGGCGAGTTGGGCCTGCACCTCGGCAAGCTGCGCTTCCAGTTCTGTGGAATCCTCCGTGTCCTCCAGGGCGTCCAACTCGGCTTGCAGCGCCTGCGCCTGGGCCGTCAGCGTCTCAACCGCCGCTTCCAGCGGCTCCAGGGTGGCGGCCCTCGTCTGGGCAAGCTGTTCCTCCTGCTCCGCCAGAGCGGCTTCCTGCTCGTCCAGGGCAGCCTCTCCTTCCTCCAGCTGGGCGCGGGCGGCGGTCAGCTGGGCCTCGTTCTCCTCTAATTCCTGTCGGGCGGCGGCCAGCTGGGCCGCGCTCTCCTCCAGTTCCGTCTGGGCGGCGGCAAGCTGCGCCTCTCCGGCCTCCACCTCCGCCAGAGCGTCCTCGATTTCCTGCTGGGCGGCGGTCAGCTGCGCTTCCGCATCGGCAAGCTCTGCCTCCGCTTCCGCCTTGCCCGCCTCATAGTCTGCCCAGCCGTCGTCCAATGTCTGTCGGGCGTCCGCCAGCTCTGCGGCGGCATCGGCAAGCGACGCCTCGGCCTCCGCTTTGCCGTCCTCATACTCCGCCCAGCCATCGTCTAATTCCTGCCGGGCGTCCGCCAGCTTCGCGGCGGCGTCGGCAAGCTCTGCCTCAGCCTCCGCCTTGCCGTCCTCATACTCCGCCCAGCCGTCGTCCAGCTCCTGCCGGGCATCTGTCAACTCCGCGGCAGCATCGTCCAACTCTGCTCTGCCGTCCTCGTACTCCGCCCAGCCGTCGTCTAATTCCTGCCGGGCGTCCGCCAACTCCGATTCCCCTTCCGTCCGAAGCTCGGTATAGCGCAGCAGGCCCCGCTCCTCCAGCAGCGCCTTGATGCGCTCCTCCATCTCATCCCGGGCCGTCTCATATTCCTCAGAATAGAGGGCGCCCGGTAACTCGCAGCACAGTAAAATCTCGTGATACGCTTCGGAGGAGAACGTCTCCTTCGGCAGATAGACAAACCCCGTCAGGGTGCCGCTGCCCAGGGAGGTGCTGCCCCGGTCGGTGCTGATGTAGCGGGAGGACTGGGCCACCCCCACGATGGTAAACTCCGTCACGTCGAAGGTGTCCAGCGTGTCCTCCTCGTTGGCAGCGGAAAGGGTAATGGTTTTGCCGATGTCCTCCGCGGTGAAGGCATCCGCGTCCGCCAGGCACTCGTCCGCGCCTTCCGGCAGGCGTCCCGCCGTCAACTCCACCAGGGTGGTCTCCTCCATCAGCGACAGGAATTGCAGCGCCAGGGTTTCCTCCTGGCCCTCCACCTCCGCCAGCGCGTCCATGCTGTAGCCGCCCTCCGCCGCCGTGACCCCGTCCAGCGCGGCGAAGGCGTCCACATCCTCCTCTGTCAGGCCAAGGGTGGACAGAAGCTGAAAGTCGTAAAACCGCAGCTCTTCCCAATAGTCCTCCGCCGTATTCCGCATGGCAGGCTCGGCGCTTTTCAGCCCCGTGAAGAAGCCCACCCCCAAGGCGATGATGGCAAGGATGGCAATATAACGGCCAAAGGTGGCTTTGATGGTGCGCAGCAGGGTCTTTCTGGTCAATGGTCTACCTCACCATTCAATTTGTTCTACCGGGGTAGCGTGGGCGTTTTGCTCCACAGAGGAAATCGTGCCGCTCTTGACGCGGATGACCCGGTCCGCCATGGCGCAGAGGGCTTTGTTGTGGGTGATGATCACTACGGTCATGCCGTTTTTACGGCTGGTGTCCTGGAGCAGCTTCAGGATGGCCTTGCCGGTCTGATAGTCCAGCGCGCCGGTAGGCTCGTCGCACAGCAGCAGCTTGGGGTTCTTTGCCAGCGCCCTGGCAATAGCCACCCGCTGCTGCTCACCGCCGGAGAGCTGGGCGGGGAAGTTCCCCAGCCGCTCCCCCAGGCCCACGCCCCGCAGCACCGTCTCCGGGTCCAGGGCGTCCCGGCAGAGCTGGGCGGCGATTTCCACATTCTCCAGGGCGGTCAGGTTGGGAATCAAATTGTAGAACTGGAACACGAAGCCCACGTCCCGGCGGCGGTAGTCCGTCAACTGGCGCTTCTGGTAGGCGGACACCTCCGCCCCGTCCACCAGCACCCTGCCCCGGGTCAGGCTGTCCATGCCGCCCAGGATGTTCAGGAGGGTGGTTTTCCCCGCGCCGGACTCCCCCACGATGACGCAAATCTCCCCCTGGGCAATGGTAAAGCTGACATCCTTCAGCGCCGTCACCACGACCTCGCCGGAGCGGTATTCCTTCGTCACCTGTTCAAATACGATAAAGCGTTCCATCCTTCCGGCTCCTTTTGCCAATGCGGCGTTCATCCCAGCCCATCGTCCTCGTCCATGGCCATCTGGCGGTCAAAATGCTCATTGATGCGGTCAGTGAACTCCTCGGCGGCGTTGTAGCCCATCTTCTTGTGACGGTTATTCAGCGCCGCCACCTCGATGATGACCGACAGGTTCCGGCCCGGCTTGATGGGGATGGTCAGGGTGGGCACCTCCACATCCAGGATGCTGGTGCGGAAGTCGTCCAGCCCCAGCCGGTCATAGAGGATGCCCTCCCGCCAGTTCTCCAGATTGATAATCAGGTCGATTTCCTGGGAGTCCTTGACGGCGGACATACCGAACAGCTGCCGCACGTCAATGACGCCGATACCCCGCATCTCCATATAATAGCGAATCAGCTCCGGGGCGGAGCCCACCAGCTGGTTGGAGCGCACCCGGCGAATCTCCACCGCATCGTCCGCAATCAGCCGGTGCCCCCGCTTGATTAGTTCAATGGCCGCCTCGCTCTTGCCTACGCCGGACTCGCCCATCAGCAGCACCCCTTCGCCGTAAACCTCCACCAGCACGCCGTGGCGGGTGATGCGGGGGGACAGATAGGTGCGCAGGGCGGAGGTCAGATTGGACATGAACTCCCCCGTCTCCTGGCTGGTGCGCAGCACGTTCCGGTCATATTTCTCCGCCGCCTCCAGGCACTCCGGGAAGGGCTCCATGCTCCTGGCGATGATCAGGGCAGGAACAGGGTGGGACAGCAGATCTTCAAAGCATTTCAGCCGCTCCTTGTGGGACATCAGCGCCAGGTAGGTGTACTCCATGTTCCCCATCAGCTGGATGCGGTTGTCGTCAAAGTAATCATAGAATCCTACCAGAGAGAGGCCGGGGCGGTTGACGCTGACGGAGCGCACCTTCTGCTTCTCGTAGCCCGACCCGCGGTGCAGCACCTCCAGCTGGAACTCATCCGCCAGGCGGTATAGCGGGTATGTATATTGCTTGCTCATGATCCACCCTCCATGCAGCGGCCGACGTCCCGGTGTCCCTCCGGGCGCGGCCTCTTACATTTAACAACTTACTTCTTATAGTATAACGCCTTTCCCCACATTTTGCAACCATCAGAACGGGGGATTCCCCCAGGGTCCGGCCTCAAAAATTTTGAAAAAATTCCGGGAAAGGGGTTGATTTTATGCGTTCCATCTGGTATTATAATTAATGCTGTTTCATAAGATTTATCGCTTGCGTAAGCAGTGATCATACATGCGAAGGAGGTCAGCAAAATGGCAAAGTGCGATTTTTGTGGGAAAGGCGTCACCTTTGGGATTCAGGTTTCTCACTCCCATCGTCGTTCCAACCGCACCTGGAAGCCCAACGTGAAGCGCGTCAAGGCTATCGTGGGGGGCACTCCCACTCACGTATATGTCTGCTCCAGATGCCTCCGTTCCGGGAAAGTCACCCGTGCGTAAAGTGTGAGCATTCGCTCATGGAAAACGGCCCGCTGTGCAGCGGGCCGTTTTCCTGTTCCTGGGACGGTCGTTTGAATGAGAACTCATTCAAACAAATCGTTCTGCGCAAAGGTGTTGCCGCCAAAGTCAAAGGCGTCCATGTTCTTGATTTGGAAGATGTCAAAGACAGCCTGCTCCAGCTCCTCGTCGTTCACCGGGACGTAGCCCTCCGCCTTTTGGGCGTCCTCGCCGGCCAGCCGCAGGATGGCCACCTCGCCCTCGTGGTCCTCCGCCGGGAGGAAGATGCCAAAGGCCTCCCCGTTGTACTCCACCAGGTCCAGCATCTCATAGCGGACGCGGTTCCCTGCCTCATCCTCCAGTTCCAGCACCACATAGTTGTCATCTGTATCAAACAGCATTGCGTTTCCCTCTCCTTTTAACCGTTTTGGGTGCGGCGGTAGCCCAGGTACCCTTCCAGAATCAGGGATGCGGCCACCGCGTCCACCTTCTCCTTCCGCTGCCTGCCCCGCCGCCCGTTTTCGGACAGGATACGGTGGGCGTCCACCGTGGTCAGCCGCTCATCCCACAGGTGAACCTCCATGCCGGTGGCCTCCTCCAGCAAGGCGGCCAGCTGACGGCTCTTTTCTACCCGGGGGCCGCTGGTGTCGTTCATGTTTTTGGGCAGGCCAAGCACCAATTCGTCCACCCCATGCTCCCGGATGATGTCCAGGAGCCGGGCCAGCACCACCTCCTGCCGCCAGGAGTCAATGGTAGTCGTCCAGCCCGCCAGCATGCCAAAGGGGTCGGAGATGGCCACGCCGGTATGGGCGTCCCCATAGTCGATTGCCATAACGCGCATAGTCTCACATCCTATCGCTTTGCATTGTACCATCTTTCTCCCCCCTTTGTCCACCCTCTTTTTCGGTCTGTTCCGCTCTGTGAATTCTGTGCTGTCAAATGATGTGACCCCCGGCAGGAGCAGCACATCATTTGACACTCAGGCTTTCCCGCTTCCCTGCTGCAATCGGCTTGCCAATCCGGGAGAATTGTGCTATACTGGCCATGAAATAGGAACTTTCTTTGAACCTGATGAGATAGGACAGAAAGGAATGCCCCCCGCCATGATCACGATCGCCGTTGTAGAAGATTCTCCAAAAGCCATGGAGCAGATGAAGCAGTTTCTGGAGCGCTACCGTCAGGAGCATGGTCTGGACTTCCAGGCCAGCTTCTATCCGGACAGCGTGGCGTTCCTGGGGCAGTACGCGCCCCGGTATGACATCATCTTCCTGGATGTCGTGCTGCCTGGCATTGACGGTATGGAGACTGCGAAGCGAATCCGGGCGCAGGACGCTGATGTGATCCTGGTCTTTGTGACGCGGATGGCCCAGCTGGCGCTGAAGGGCTACGAGGTGCAGGCCATGGATTTTCTGGTCAAGCCGCTGAACTATGACGCCTTTGAGCTTCGGATGGGGCTGCTGCTGGACCGCCTGCCCAAGCAACGGGCGCGAAGCCTGCTGATTTCCACCCGGGACGGGAAGTGGCGGATCGTCATAGACCGGCTGATTTATGTGGAGGTCATCAAGCACAAGCTGTACTACCACACGGAAGACGGCACCTTCGAGACCGGCGGCACAATGAAGGAGGCGGAGGAGCAGCTGGAGGGCTGCGCTTTTTCCCGGTGCGACAACAGCCTGCTGGTAAATCTCCGCTATGTCACCTGGGTGGGGCAGACGGAGCTGACTGCCGGAGGCTGCCGCCTGAAAATCAGCCGCCCCCGGCGCAAGCAGTTCATGCAGGAGTTTGCAAACTACATCGGAGGGGCCACATGACCGCCCTGTTTGAAACCCTCAGCGGGAATCAGTACATCACTGAGATGCTGGGGGCCTGTATGCTGTTCATTCTGCCCCATCGGAAGCAGGCGCATTTCCTATGGCGGTTCCTCCCGTTCTGCGGGTTGGCGGAGCTGCTCTCCCTGGTGCTGATGAATTACGGCCCCATTAAGACGGTCTGGCAGAGTCCGGCCTATATCGTGCTGAGCTGCTGCATCTACACGGTGGTCTTTGCCGCCCTCTCTGCGGCGCTGCTTGCCCTGTGCTGTCCGGTGAAACGGAATGAGCTGATTTACTGCGCCGCTCTAACGCTGTGCGTGCAGCACATCTCCTCCGCCGCGCAGCTGCTGCTTGCCGCCCTCATCCCCTATGAGGGCATTCTGGCGGATACCGTGGTGGAGCTGGTCACGGTCCCCCTGGCTTACTGGTTCTTTTACCGGACCTGCATCCGCCCCCTCTGTGAGGACGGCGAATATCAGGTAAATAATCTGCGGCTGACGGCTGTCACCTGTCTGGTGTTTCTGGTGGCGGCGTGTACCAGCGTGGCAGTCAAGGTGGTGAACGAGAGCTCAGCCAGCCCGCTGTTCCCCTTTTGCCAGGTGTACGAAATCCTCTGCTGCGCCTCGTTGCTGTGGATTCAGGTAAACCAGCGGAGAGCGCTGGCGCTCCAGCACGAGCTGGATATGCAGAACTATGTCCAGCAGCTTCGCCATGAGCAGCTCCAGAGCAGCCGCCAGAATATGAACGAGCTGACCCGTCTGATGCATGACCTGAAGCATCAGGTGGCCGAAATGATCGACAAGGAGGAGGGCGCGGACCGGGACGATTTGTTGGATCAGATTGCGGAGAACCTCCAGGTCTATGACGAAAGTACCCAGACGGACAACGAGACGCTGAACGCCGTGCTGATGGAACGGAGCCTTTATTGCCGGGAGCGGCAAATTCGGGTGATGTGCGTGGCCGACTGCACCGGCCTGGAGATGCTGGAAACAGGCGACCTGTACCTCATCCTGCGTAATACCCTGGACAATGCCATTGAAGGCGTCAGCAGACTGGCAAACCCTCAGCACCGGATGATAGACCTGAAGATTTTTCGCCGGAACGGCCTGCTGTTCATCCAGATGGAGAACAGCTATCAGGGTCGGCTCCAGTTCCGGGACGGCCTGCCCCTGACCACCAAGGAGGACCGGCGGTTCCACGGCTTTGGCCTGAAAACGGTGCAGAACATCGCCAGGCGCTACAGCGGGGAGCTCTCCATCCGAGCAGAGGCAGGACGGTTTTCCTTACGGGTCATGCTGCCGGTCTCGCCGGAGCAGGCGGAAGCGCATAAAAGCACAGGCTGAAACTGCCTGTGCTTTTACTGCATTTTGACTGCACTCAGGGCGCCGACCTGTGCTAGGTTATGCTAAGATATGCTAGGAGGGCGATTTTCAATCCTTGGACGATTGGCCTCCAGAAGTGAAAAAACAAAGAGAAAAACACGCTGAAACGATAAGTTTCAGCGTGTTTTCTTTGGTCCACCGTTTGAATTTAAATCCGAACTTTCAATGTCAGAAAAAGAAAGCGTCGTTTCGCCCTCCTTGTAATTGAACGTGATAAGAATATAATCATCATAGATGGTCACAGAATTTACGAAGCTATCAACCAACTGTTTCCGGTCTTTCAGGGTGGACATATCCAATTTGCGGAACCGATGCATCCAGAAAATGACATCTTCCCGCGAGAGTAACGGTTTATCTATTTTCTCCTGGGCAATGCGAAATTCTACATCCCTTTTTGCTTCTTCTAATTCGTCCAACCGCTGCTTGATAGATGTGCTAACCATCCCCATCTGTACAGCATTCAGTAAATTGTTAATCCCTCGCTCAATTTCTGCCTGCTGCTTCTCTAAAATGGAACTGGTGCTGTTTTCCTTTGATTGAATATTCATAACAGCATCTGCTATATATTCCACAAAGTTGTCATCCATTATCCTGGCAATGACGGCATTGATAACGGCATCTTCAATAGGCTGTTTGCGCACACTCTTGTGTTTGGCAGTACAGGTTTTCCGCTTCTTGGAATTTACGCAGCGATAATAATGGTATTTTCGACCTTGGGCAGAACTGGTGCCACATTCTCCCACCATCATAGCTCCGCAAGTGCCGCAAAATAACTTTGTGGTTAGCAGATAATCATCCTCTGCCTTATGCCGGGCAGGAGCCCTTTTATTTCGCTCCAATCGCCGCTGCACCCGGTCAAATAACTCCTCCGGTACAATCGCTGGTATTCCGTTAGGCGTGATAATATTCCGATAGCTGTATTCACCAATATATCTGCGATTATGAAGGATGTACATTACAAAATTAAGGGTAATCGGCTTTCCATTGCGCGTGCCCACATGGATTTCATTCATCCAGTCGCGGATTTCTTTCACTGTTGCTCCCTGGTCATACCGCTTAAATATCTCCAATACGATAGGGGCAGCGTGTGGGTCAATCTGATAATGTTTCTGCTCATTAATCATATAGCCAAAGGTAGGGGTTCCGCCATTATACATACATTTCAGTGCATTTTCTGTATGGCCTCGGATGACCTTCTCGGACAACTCCGCAGAATAATATTCTGCCATTCCCTCCAACAAGGACTCTAAAATAATCCCCTCTGGCCCCTCTGAAATATTCTCTGTGGCAGAAAGAACCTTAACGCCGTTCTTTCGCAGTTGAGCTTTATAATGAGCGCTATCATAACGATTTCTCGCAAAACGATCCAATTTCCACACAATTATAACATCAAATAGGCCTTTTGCGCTATCTTTAATCATACGCTGGAAGTCCGGACGATTGTCAGTTTTTGCAGATAAAGCACGATCAATATAGGTTTGCAGGATAATAATATCGTTTTTCTCGCAGTATGCTGTACATTCTCGAATTTGCCCTTCTATAGATTCTTCTCGTTGATTGTCACTGGAGTATCTTGCATAAATCACAGCTTTCATTCGTTGGTCGCCTCCTCCATCATTTGAAATAGTGCATCCTTCAACCGCGCATTGATAGGAGAACCTGGTTCAAAGCACATTTCGATGAATTCACGCAGTTCATCGTTTTTTTCAGCCTTTTCCTTCAATAACTGTGGTTGGTAGTCATATAGTTTTCCCTTGGGATTATCCGTACGGCAATAAAGATAATCCATTGAAACATTAAAATAATCCGCATATTTGATAAAGACCTCTGGGGGTGGAGTAGCCTGCCCGGTTTCATAGCGGTTGATACGGGACTGTTGAACGCCTACGATTTCAGCCATTTTTACCTGTGTGAGTCGAATCCCCTTACGCAAAGTGCGGAGACGGTTTCCTATTTCTATCACGATAATCCCTCCTTGCATTTAATAATATCACAATATAGCATATTTGTAAACACTTTTTTGTGAAGGCCTGTCATACGTCAATTCCTGCAGACTCTGCCAGTAGAAACTGTCGTTTCTATTTTTGTTTGGAAAGTTTTAAAAT
>JAJBUK010000095.1 GCA_020860385.1 Clostridiales bacterium | reverse complement strand
TGGACAGGGCGATGGGGAAGCAGTCACGGCTGACGGCGATGATGCCCAGCTTCACGGTTGGGATATTGTTTCCTAACATTTGAAATTCCTCCTAAAAATAATATGGTCAGGGGTGTTACGCAAGTTCAGCAAACAGGGATTTGCAGGCCGGGTAAATTTTCCGGAACTGCTGATACCGCTCCTCATAGAGGGCGGCCAGCTCCGGGTCGGGCTCCACCGTATCCACAACGTGTACCAGCTTGGCGCAGACCTCCTCCACGCTGCTGTACGCGCCGCAGGCCACCATAGCCAGCATCGCGCCGCCCATGCCGGGGCCCTGCTCCGTCTCCGGGATGTCCAGCTTGATGTTCAGCACGTTGGCGAAAATCTCCTTCCACAGGGGACTCTTCGCGCCGCCGCCGCAGATTTTGCTGCGCTCGATGTGGATGCCCAGCTTCTTCGCCACCTCCAGGCTGTCCCGGATGGCGAAGGCCACCCCTTCCAGCACGGCCTGGGTCAGATCGGCCCGGCTGGTGTCCATGGTCATGCCGATGAAGGTGCCACGGGCGTTTGTGTCGTTGATGGGGCTGCGCTCCCCCATCAGATAGGGGAGGAAAAAGACGTGGTTTTTGCCCAGCTTGTCCCTGGTGATGGGAGCCTGCTCTGCGGCATAGTCCCCGGTCTGGAAGATATCCTCCATCAGCCACTTGTTGCAGCTGGCGGCGGACAGCATACAGGCCATCAGGTGATAGTGGCCGTCAGAGTGGGCGAAGGAGTGGAGGCCGTTGAACTCGTCCACGCCGAACTCCCTGCTGGAGATGAACAGGGTGCCGGAGGTGCCCAGGGACAGGTTGCAAGCCCCGTCCCCCACGGTGCCGGTGCCTACAGCGGCGGCGGCATTGTCCCCGGCTCCGGCGGCGATGACCACCGTTTCCGGCAGCCCCAGCTTCTGGGCCATCTCTGGCAGGAGGGTTCCCACCGGCTCATAGGACTCAAAGATTTGGGCCATCTGGCTCTCGTCCACGCCGCAGATGTCCAGCATCTCCTTGGACCAGCGCTTATGCTCCACGTCAAAGAGCAGCATACCGGAGGCGTCGGAAACGTCGGTGCAGTGGACGCCGGAGAGTTTATAGTTGATATAGTCCTTGGGGAGCATGATTTTGCGGATTTTGGCGAAGTTTTCCGGCTCGTTAGCCTTCATCCACAGCAGCTTGGGGGCGGTGAAGCCCGCAAAGGCGATGTTGGCGGTGTACTGGCTGAGCTTGTCCTTGCCGATGACGTTGTTCAGGTAGTCCACCTCCTTGGAGGTGCGGCCGTCGTTCCACAGGATGGCGGGGCGAATGACGTTATCCTCCTCGTCCAGCACCACCAGGCCGTGCATCTGGCCCCCGGCCCCGATGCCTGCCACCTGGCTTCTGTCAAAGCCCTCCAGCAGGGCGGGAATGCCGTCCATCACTGCGTCCAGCCAGTCCTCCGGCCTTTGCTGGCTCCATCCCGGATGGGGGAATTCCAGCGGGTATTCCCGGGAGACGATGTTCAAAATCTCTCCCGCTTCGTCCATCAGCAGCAGCTTCACCGCCGATGTGCCCAAGTCAATTCCAATGTAGAGCATAACAGTACCCCTTTCATAAATGGTTCGATGTTCTATGCGCAGGGTCGCCTGTCGGCGGTTTGCTTCCATCGAAACAGCGCGGAACCCGTCTCCTCCGATTATAACATCACTTGGGCCGGTTGTACAGACCGGACTTTCGCAGAAGCGCCCTCCAGCCTGGCCGCTGATTTCCTGGAAAATTTGATAGAAACGGGTTGACAGAGTCATAAGACTGTGGTAGTATATGTTTGTAGATACTACCGCAGTCTTATGAAAGGGGTTGAGCGAATGGTAGTAAAACTCTTTGACTCTGAATTAAAGGTGATGGATGTTCTCTGGAAGCGGGGGGATACCCCCGCCAAGGTGATTGCAAAAACGCTGACCGACGAGGTAGGCTGGAATGTGAACACCACCTACACGCTGATCAAGCGCTGCATCAAAAAGGGGGCCATCGCCCGTTCCGAACCGAAATTTATGTGCCATGCGCTGATTCCCAAGGAGGAGGTGCAGGCGGCGGAAACGGAGGAGCTGATTAATAAAATCTATGACGGCTCCGCTGACAAGCTGTTCGCTGCCCTCCTCAGCCGGAAGAAGCTCTCCGCGGAACAAATCGAGCAGCTCAAGCAAATCGTCGGTGAACTGGAGTAAGGAGGCTGTCTATGAGTTTGCTGCAAATGAGCCTTCAGGGCAGCATCCTGATTTTGGCGGTGACTGTCCTCCGGGCGGCCACCGTCCACCGGCTGCCGAAGCGAACCTTCCTGATTCTGTGGGAGGTCGTGCTGCTACGGCTGCTGATTCCGGTTTCGATTCCCTCTGTGACCAGCGTATACTCCCTGCTTGGCCGCAGTGAGGTCATCGGCTCACTGGAGGAATCGCCGGTGGGCGCTGCCGTGACCGCCGCGCAGGGGCAGCTGGCGGCAGGCGGCGTGTCTGCCGGGCAGGGCGCAGGTTCCGGAGCGGCGTCCGCCCCTTCTGTCTGGTTTGTTGTCTGGCTGGCGGGGGTGCTGGTTTGCGGTGCGTTTTTCGCGCTCTCTTACCTGCGCTGGCGGGTGGAGTTTTCCGCCTCCCTGCCGGTTCAGAATGCGTTTGCGGCATCGTGGCTGGCGGAGCATCCGCTGCGGCGTTCCGTCTCCATCCGGCAGTCCGACCGAATCGCCGCGCCGCTGACCTACGGCATCGTCAAGCCCGTCATTTTGATGCCCAAACAGACGGATTGGGAAAACACCAGTCAGTTATCCTACATTTTCCTGCACGAATATATGCACATCCGCCACTTTGATGGGGTGAAAAAGCTGCTCGCCGCCCTGGCCCTCTGTATCCACTGGTGCAATCCGCTGGTATGGGTGATGTATGCCCTCTTTCAGCGGGACATTGAGCTGGCCTGTGATGAGTGCGTTATCCGGCAGTTTGGGGAAGCGTCCAGGGCGGACTACTCCTATATGCTCATCAGCATGGAGGCCAGGCAAAGCGGCCTGCTCCCCTTCTGCAACAGCTTCAGCAGGAACGCCATCAGGGAACGAATCGTCGCCATTATGAAAACGCGGCAGACCTCCATTGGCGTCTACCTCATCAGTGCCACCGCCATCCTCTTCATCCTTGCATTGTTCGCCACAACGGGGGTCTCCGGCGGCGCTGAGCAGCCGACGCAGGAAATTGCCTCCTATGAGGCGCTGGGCCTGAACCTGACGGATGGAGACGCCTTTGCCCTGGTGGACATCGGAGCGGACGCCAACGTTTTGTTGATTGCGGACGGCACCTTCGACGACGGATGCGGCAACGCTGCGGCCATTCGTTGCAGCGCGTATTGCGTAGCGGATGGGGTGCTTTACGACCTTGGCACTTTGGAGAGCCCTGAAAGCAAAAGCACAGCCTACTCTGTCAGAATCGGCAGCGGCTTCCTCTATACCGCTTCCAACAGCAGCGTGGAACGGTACCGGCTTGATGCCGACAGCAGGCGCTTCGTGCTGGACACGCAGTATCGCATCGTCTATGACGCCGACGGAGGGGAAGCCTGTTACTGCGTGCAAGGCGAAGCGGAGGAAGCGGTCACTGAGGAAGCCTTTTGGGCGGCGTTCGCCGCCTACGAGGATGCGGCTGTTGTAAATTTCAAAGATGCGTAGCGGCCTCTCAATTCGGCCGCCCTCCCTTCCCGGCGCAAATCCGGTTGAAAAGCCGGGTTTGCTATGATACACTGAGAACCAGGATTCATCAAACTGCGCCTGACGGTAGGGGAACGGCCATGAAGAAACTCATCATCGTAAACAACAACATGAAGGTCGGTGGGGTACAGAAGAGCCTGTGCAACCTCCTTTGGGCCATAGACGGCCGCTATGATGTCACCCTGTACCTGTTTTGCAAGACCGGCGCTTATCTGGACGAGCTGCCGCCGGGGGTCAGGGTGGTCGCCTGCCACTCTCTGTTCCGCTACCTGGGCGTCAGCCAGCAGGACTGCCATACCTGGCGGGACAGGCTGCTCCGGGGATGCCTTGCCGCCGTCTGCAAGTGCTTCGGACGGCCCGCCGCCCTGAGGCTGATGGGTTTCACCCAGCGGACGGTGGAGGGGCACTATGACTATGCCATCGCCTACCTGCAAAACGGGCGTATCCGCTCCTTTTACGGCGGCGTCAATGAGTTCGTGCTGCGCTATGTCAGCGCAGCACGGAAAATCGCCTACCTCCACTGTGACTACGCCGCCAGCGGCGCGGCCCACAGGCAGAATGACCGGCTCTACGCCGGGTTCGACTGCATTGCCGCCTGCTCCGACGGCTGCCGGAGGGCCTTTGTACAGGCCCTCCCGGCGCTGGGCGGCAACTGTTTGACGGCCCGGAATTTCCACCGATACGACCTCATCCGACAGCTGGCCGCCGCGTCCCCGCTCCCCTACGAGGCGGGGCGGCTCCATCTGCTGACCGTGGGCAGGCTAGCCCACGAGAAGGCGGTAGACCGGGCCATCTATGCGACGGCCTATGGCATCTCCGCAGGGCTTCCCCTGACGCTCCACATTGTTGGCGACGGCAATCTGCGCGCCAGCCTCCAGGCCCTGGCAGAGGAGCTGCACATCGGAACCTTCGTCCGATTTTACGGGGAGCAGCGCAACCCCTACCGGTTTATGGCAGGCGCAGACCTGCTGCTGGTGACCTCCTACCATGAGGCGGCGCCCATGGTGGTGGAGGAGGCCCGGTGCGTTGGCCTGCCGGTTTTGTCTGTAGAGACCGCTTCCAGCGGGGAAATGATCACCCAAACCGGCTGCGGCTGGGTATGTGAGAATGACCAAAGCACCCTCAATCACGCGCTGGTATCCATCCTGTCCCAGGGGCAGCTCCTTCGGGAGAAGCGGCTGGCCCTGGCGGCGAAACCTGGGGACAATCAAACCGCCTGGGCGCAGTTCCGGGCCATACTGGGGGAGTCCCCCCAGCAGAACGGGTGAGCTGCCGTTGCAGCTCACCCGCCTTCCATATAGTCCTGTAGCTGCCGCAGCGCCTTCTTTTCAATGCGGGAGACGTAGCTGCGGGAGATGCCAAGCTGGGCCGCGATTTCCCGCTGGGTCAGGGGCTTCTGCCCGTCCAAGCCGTACCGCCGGGTGATGACCAGCTTCTCCCGCTCCCCCAGACAGCGCTGCACCGCCTCCCGCACCCGGACGCAGCTCTCCCGGGTGTCCAAATCCTCCAGCATGGTGTCGTCCACCTTCAACACATCCATCAGGGACAGGCCGCTGCCCTCCTCGTCCTGCTCCAGCACATCGTTCAGGGAGACCTCCCCCGCCTGCCGCCTGGCCTTGCGCAGGTGCATCAGTATCTCATTTTCAATGCACCGGGCGGCGTAGGTGGCCAGCCGAATTTGCCGCTCCGGCTGATAGGTGTTCACCGCCTTAATCAGCCCAATGGTGCCGATGGACACCAAATCATCCGTGTCCCCCGTCTGGTTGTAATACTTCTTGACGATGTGGGCCACCAGCCGGAGATTGTGTTCAATAAGCTGATTCCTCGCCCCGCTGTCCCCCTGGGCGGCCAGCTGAACATAGCGCTGCTCCTCCTCCGGGCTGAGGGGCCTGGGGAAGGAGCTTCCCATCCCAAGGCGCAGCGTAAACAGCGGCCCCTGTAGGAGCAGCAGCGTCAGTACCGACAGCATCCCTTCTGATTCCCCCTTCTCAGGTTGCCTAATGACAGCCTATGAGGCGGGGGATTGTCTTTATGCGGCCTTGCCGGGGGTGATTTCCCGTCGGCGGGTCGCTGTTTTGCTTTACAACTTTGCCGGAAACCGGTATAATACTGTCAGAGAAACAGAGAAGGAGGAAGTACCAATGCTTCTGACCGAATTTGACCCCACCCGGCGGGCCATCATCGACCCCACCGACCTTGTTCATCCAGTGCCGGGTCTGCCCAAGGTGGCGGTGTCCTGCTTTGCCCGTACCACCTTCGCCCGGATGGTGGAGGCGTTGGAGGCCGTGCCCATTGCCACCAGCTCAGTGGCGAACATGGAAATTCCCGTCTACCGCGCCGTTTATCAGGATACGCCGGTGACGCTGTTCCTCAGCGACGTAGGCGCACCGGCCTGCGTGGGCCTGCTGGAGGACGTGTTCATCATGGGCGTGGAGCAGTTGGTTTTGTTCGGCAACTGTGGGGTTCTGGACAATGCCATTGAGGACTGCTCCATCATCATCCCCACCGCCGCCCTGCGGGACGAGGGCACCAGCTTCCACTATGCCCCGCCCTCGGATAAGCTGCCCGTCAACCCCCGTTATCTGGATACCTTCCTGGACATTCTGAACACCCACGGGTGCAGCTACACCTTAGGCAAGGCCTGGACTACAGATGGCGTTTACCGGGAGACCAGAGAAAAGATGGAGCGGCGAAAGGCTCAGGGCTGCGTCTGCGTGGATATGGAGTGTTCCGCCGTGGCGGCCCTGGCCGCCTTCCGGCAGAAAGAGGTGTTCCAGTTCTTCTACGCAGGGGACAACCTGGCGGCGGAGCAGTGGGACTGCCGCAGCCTGAGCGCTAAGTCCAAGCTGTCAGAGAAGGACAGGGTGGCCCAGCTGGCCCTGGAGCTGGCGGTGCGGATGGCGGCGGAGCGGGCCTGACAGATGCAGCCGCATCCTGCGCCGTGATAAAGAAAAAACAAGTGATTTCCAGTTGATTCTACGTTCAGGAGGCACATAGTTATGGCAAAACTCTATGGTTTCATTGGCTGCGGCAACATGGGCGGCGCTATCGCCACCGCCGTGGCAAAGACAGCAGGCGGCTCCACCCTGCTACTGGCCAACCGAACCCCCGCCAAGGCGGAAGGGCTGGCCGCCGCCCTGGGGGCGGAAACGGGCAGCAACGAGACAGTCGCGGAATGCTGCGACTGGATTTTCCTGGGGGTGAAACCCCAGATGATGGCCGATATGCTGTCCGGACTTGCGCCTATCCTGGCCCAGCGGGCCGCCCGGCAGGAGCGGTTCCTGCTGGTCACCATGGCGGCGGGGCAGTCTATGGCCCGCATCCGCGCCATGGCCGGGGGCGATTACCCCATCATCCGCATCATGCCCAACACCCCCGCCGCCATCGGCCAGGGCACCATCCCCTACTGCACCCTGGACGTGACGGAGGAGGAGGAAACCTGTTTCCGGGCGGCGATGTCCGCCGCAGGGGTTCTGGACCCGCTGCCGGAGCAGCTGATGGACGCGGCCAGCAGCGTGGCCGGCTGCGGCCCCGCCTGGGTCTATCAGTTCATCGAGGCCCTGGCCGACGGCGGTGTGGCCTGCGGCCTGCCCCGGGATAAGGCCGTCCGCTACGCCGCCCAGACCGTGGCGGGCAGCGCCCGGCTGGTGCTGGAAAGCGGCCAGCACCCCGGCGCGCTGAAGGATGCGGTCTGCTCCCCGGCGGGCAGCACGATTCAGGGCGTCCGTGTGCTGGAGGAGCGGGGCTTCCGTGGAGCGGTCATGGACGCAGTCATCGCCGCCTATGACAAGACCACGAAGCTGTGATAGCCTCCCGACCTTTTGCGCATACTGACCCTGACCTCACCAGAAAGGAAGTCCTCCCATGCCCTGTGCCAACTGCCCCAACGCCCTGCCGCCGCTGACGGAGCCGGAAAAGGCGCTGCTCACCAAGCTGTCCACCTACGCCTATCTGCCGGTGTGCCGTTTCCTGGTGCGCAGCCCGGAGAATCCGGAGCTGTCCTTCGTCATGTCCGCACCGGTCTATCTGGAGGCGGAGGACAGCGCCCCCGATGCGGCCAAGACCTGGGGGGAGGCGCTGCTCCTGCTGCAAAAGCGGGGCTATATCACCCTGGATTACGGCGTCCCCATCTCCGGGGCGGATTACGACCTGTACCGCCGCTCCCGCCGCTATCAGGACTTCGCCTTTGGCTGCACCCTGCCCAGCGCGGAGCCGTACCTGGAGGAGGGCAGCGTGAGCCTGACCCTCCAGGGGCAGGAGCAGGCGGACGAACTGGATTTGCTATGAACAAAAACCGAGCCTGGCAAACTGCCAGGCTCGGTTTTTGTTCTCTGCGTTTAGTTTAAATCAGCGCCACCAGCAGCGGCACGGTGAGGACGCTGGCCAGGGTGGTCATAATGATGGAGGCGCTGCAGCTGGTGCAGTCGATGCCCTTTTCCGTGCCCAAAATCAGGGGCAGATTGGCCACCGGCATGGCGATCTCCACCAGGCAGACGCCAATCACCGTATCGGAGAAGGGCAGCAGCTTCAGCAGCGGAAGGGCGACGAGGGGGATCGCCACCATCTTCACCAGGGTAAACAGGTACGTCTTGGGATTCAGGAACACCGCCTTCAAATCTGCGTTGGCCAGCGTGACCCCCACCGCGATCATGGCCAGGGGGCTGGCCGCGCTCCCCAGGTAATCCACCACGCTGCTGAGGAACTCCGGCACCTGGGGCTCCAGCAGCACAATGAGCAGCGTCGCCACCGAACTGACCGTGCCAGGATTCAGCATCTTTTTCAGAGAGCCTTTGGACAGGCCGCCGTCCAGCAGGGCTACGCCATAGGTGTAGAAGACGATGTTGAACACGAACACAAAGGCCAGCACATAGACCACGTTCTCCGCGCCGAACACCCCCCGAATCACCGGGATGCCCATGAAGCCCACGTTGGAGAAGATGAACATCAGCTGGTACATCTCCTTCTGACCGGGGCGCTTGTCGAACAGGGGCGCGGCGAAGTGGCCGATGAGAATCAGCGCCAGGTAGAGCGCCGCCGCCAGTCCGAACAGCAGCAGCATGACCTGCTTATCAATGCTCCCCACGCTGTCAATGGCGGAGGACACCATCAGCATGGGGTTGAACACATAGTTGATGAGCCTGGAGATTTGCCCCATGCCGTGGTCATCCACCATTTTGATGCGGGAAATCACCACGCCTACCAGAATCAGGATCGCCAGCGACAGCATCTGAAAAAATACGGTACCAATCGTCATTGCACTCAATCGCCCTTGTCAACAGAATAAAGCTGCCGAAGATAGCGGGATGCAGCTCCGGCAGATACCATTACTATTATAAGAAAGGCCGTGGGAAAAGTAAAATGGAAATTTCCATGAGATTCCCCGCTTTTTTCTCTGAATTTCTATAAAAACAGCAAAAAGAGAGCCCTTGCCGTTCCCGGCAAAGGCTCGTTTGATGCTTTTTGGATTGCGCGGGGGCGCTTATTTGTCTCCGCCCTTCACCAGGGCGAAGGAGAACTCCGCGCTGACGCACAGCTTGCCCTCCACATAGCCCTTGGCCTCACACCAGTAGAAGGGGCCCTTGTGCTTGGTGATGGTGCTCTGGCTCTCCAGCGTATCGCCAGGGCGGACAGGGTTCTTGAAGCGGGCCTTGTCCAGGCTGGTGAACATGGGGGTCACATCGGAAGTGGCCTGACCGGCCAGCAGGACGCAGGCACCCTGGGCCATCATCTCGCACAGCACTACGCCGGGCACCACAGGGTTGCCGGGGAAGTGGCCCTTCAGGAACCACTCCTCCCCGGAGACATGGTATTTGGCGTGGGCGACGCCGTCCACCACCTCGGCCTCCTGCACCAGCAGCATATTGTCACGGTGGGGGATGATCTGCTTGATCTCTTCCTGATTCATGGAGGTTATTCCTCGTCTTTCTGCTGGCTGTCGTCCTCCAGCGTGATCTCGATTTCAATGGGCGCTTCGGAGTCTTCCGGCTCTTCCGGCTGCTGGACGGGGGCATCGGTGGTCTTGGACGCTTCACTGTTTGCCAGATACTCATCCCGCTTGTCCTTCAGGTACTGCAGACCCTGCTTGCCCAGTTCCATGCCGATTTTGGCGGTGGAAACCACTGCGTCGGTCACCTTGTCGGCCGCTTCCTTGGCTCCGGCCTTAATGCTCTCCGTATCGATGGTGACCACCACGGTGCTGCCCTTTTCCTCCGGCTGGGCCTCGGCGGCGTCCGACTCTGCCTCGGCAGCATCCAGCTCCGCGTCCAGCTCAGCTTCGGCGGCGTCCAGCGCAGCATCCAGCTCATCCAGTTCCGCCTCGGTTGCCTGCTCCTCCGCATCCACCTGCTCGGCGGCGGTGTTCACATTGTCGGTCGCCTTCTTGACGGCGGCTTTCGCGGCCTTGGCGGCCTCCTTGGCAGCGGCCCGGGCTTCCTTCACCGCAGCCTTGGCAGCCTTCTTGGCGGCTTTGGCGGCCTTTTTCAGCTCCATGTTGTCCTCATCGGCCTCGTCTCCATCGTCATAGAACTCAACGGAGACGCCGCTGTAATCCGGCTCAAAGGGGTTCTCCTCCGTTTCCGGCGCACCCTTATGCTCCTTCCAAGGATGACCGCCGGGGCCCTTCCCGTGGGGAGGGGGAGGCGGGGCCAGCTTCAGGCTGACGGAAGCGTTCTTTTCCGTGTAGGACAGCTCACAGACGCCGTTCTCCTTCATAAAGGCAACGACCTGACGGATTTCTTCCAGGTTCATAATTGTGCTCCTTTCCGCAAAAGGCTGACGCCTTTTTATCCATAGTTTACTTACGCTACTATTCTCTCACAAAAAACAGGGAAAACAGTGAACGAATTGTAGCTTTTCCATGAAGAAAGCTTTAAGACTTGCAATTATTCCGCCTTGCGGAAGGCCACGCAGGCGTTGTGCCCGCCGAAGCCCAGGCTGGTGGACAGCACCAGCTCCAGCTCCGCCTCTCTGGCGGTGTTGGGCACCACGTCCAGGTCGCACTCCGGGTCGGGCACCTGATAGCCCACCGTGGGGGGGACGATGCCCGTCTCCAGCGCCTTCACGGAGAACACTGCCTCGGTGGCTCCGGCCGCGCCCATCATATGGCCCACCGCGCCCTTGGTGGAGGACACCATCAGCTTTTTCGCGTCCTCGCCGAAGGCCCGCTTAATGGCCAGGGTCTCGATTTTGTCATTCATGGGGGTGGAGGTGCCATGGGCGTTGATATATACTTTCGTGGCGTCCTGATACCCGCCGGCCTGCTCCAGCGCCTGGGCGATGGCGTCGCCGCCGCCCTCGCCCTCCGGGTCGGGAGCGGTGATGTGGTGGGCGTCGCAGGTGACGCCGTAGCCGCAAATCTCGGCGTAAATCTTCGCGCCCCGGGCCTTGGCGTGCTCATACTCCTCCAGCACCAGGCAGGACGCGCCCTCGCCCATGACAAAGCCGTTGCGCTCCTTGTCAAAGGGGATGGAGGCCCGGTCGGGGTCGGCGGTGCAGCTCAGCGCCTGACAGTTGATGAAGGCGGCCACACCCAGGGGGACGATGGCGGCCTCGGTGCCTCCGGCAAAGGCGGCGTCGGAGTAGCCGTCCTTGATGCTGCGGTAAGCCTCGCCAATGGCGTTGAGTGAGGAGGCGCAGGCGGTGGCGATGCTCAGGCAGGCGCCCTTGCAGCCGTGCTTGATGGCCACGGTACCGGCGGAGCCGTTGCCCATCATATTGGTGATGGTGAAAGGGGACACCCGGCGGGGCCCCTTCTCCAGGAACTTCTGCTCCTCTTCCGCCATGGTGTTCAGGCCGCCGATGCCAGAGGAGAAATAGCAGGCCAGGCGCTTGGGGTCAATGGTGCCCTCGATGCCGGAGTCCTTCCCCGCCTGATCCGCCGCAGCCACGGCGTACTGGATGGCCAGGTCGTACCGACGAATCTCCTGCCGATCCATATAGAGGGTGGGGTCAAAGCCCTTGACCTCGGCGGCCACCGTGGCCCGGAAGCCGGTGAGGTCAAACTTGGTGATGGTGGTGATGCCATGCTTCCCGGCGGTCACGTTCTCCCATGCGGTGGCAACCTCGTTGCCCAGGGCGTTTACCGTGCCGAGACCGGTCACAACGACTCTTCTCATAGCTGTGTACATCCTTTCGAGTCATTTCAAGATTCGCAGCCGCGCAATGCGGCAGCCCATTGCGGGGAGCGCCGGGAAAATAAAACACAGGGCGCACCATGTTCCCCCGCAAAGTAGCTGTTACTACTATAACATACCGCCCCAAAATTGGCAATCTTTTTTTTGCCGCATCCCCCTCAAAAAGAGAACGAAAAAACTGCGGCGCACCCTGGGCGCGCCGCAGCCATTTGCAGAAAAACGGGAACCGATACCGCCTGTCACATGGCGATGCCGCCATCCACCCGGATGACTTCGCCGGTGATATACTTGGCCTTGTCCGAGGCCAAGAAGGCGGCGCACTCCGCAATGTCCTCCGCCTTGCCCATGTGGCCCATGGGGACGGTGGCAATCAGGGCGTCCAGGGCCTTCTGGTCCATGTTGGCCGTCATGGGCGTCTCGATAGCGCCGGGGGCGATGGCGTTGCAGTTGATGCCCCGGGTGGCCAGCTCCCGGGCCACCGTCTTGGTCAGGGCGATGACGCCGCCCTTGGCGGCGGTGTAGTTGGCCTGGGCCGCATTGCCCATCAGGCCGGAGACGGAGGAGATGTTGATGATTTTCCCCGCCTTCTTCTTCATAAAGTTGCGGTAGCAGGCGTGGATGGTGTTGAACATACTCTTCAGGTTGATGTTCAGCACCATGTCCCAGTCCTTCTCGCTCATGGCGAGGAGCACCTTGTCCCGGGTGATGCCGGCGTTGTTCACCAAGATGTCAACGCCGCCCATCTCCTTGATGACCTCCTTCACGGCGGCATCCACCCCCGAGAAGTCGGACACGTCGCAGCGCTGGAAGACCGCCTTGACGCCGTGGGCCTGGGCGATCTGCTGGGCGGCGGCTGCGCCGTCCTCCTCCGCGCACAGGTCAAAAATCACCACATCCGCGCCGTCCCGGGCCAGGGTGTCAGCGATGGCGTAGCCAATGCCTCTGGCCGCGCCGGTGACCAGCGCTACTTTTCCGCTTAATTCAGCCATATTGTAAACCTCCATTTGTTTCCTGTCAGCCCCGGATGGCGGCGACAGCCCCATTCAGCGTGGCGACATTTTCCACATTCAGCGCCAGCACATCGGGCGCGATGCGTTTAATCAGGCCGGTCAGGGTGCTGCCGGGGCCAACCTCCACAAAGGTGTCCACCCCTGCGGCCACCATGTTCTCCACGATTTGCTGCCAGCGGACGGGATTCTCTACCTGCTTCGTCAGCAGCTCCTTGTACTTCCCCTCCTCATAGGGCTGGGCGGTGACGTTGGAGTACAGGGGGTACTTGGGCGCGCCGATTTCCAGGGGAGCCAGCACGTCCACCATCCCCACGGCGGCGGAGTGCATAAAGGGGGAGTGGAAGGCGCCCGCCACCTTCAGCGGGATGGCCCGGCCTCCGGCCTCCTTCACGATGGCCCGGAAGGCGGGCATGGAGGCGGACAGACCGGCACAGGCCGTCTGGCCCTCGGAGTTATAGTTGACGGGATAGACCTGGTCGCACTGGGCGGCCAGCTCCTCCACCTTCTGGGGAGACAGCTTGACCACGGCGACCATGCCCGTATCCGCCTCGTCAGAGGCGGCCTGCATCAGCTTGCCCCGGGCGCACACCACCCGGAAGGCGTCCTCCACGCTGACCGCGCCGGAGAAGCCCAGAGCCGAAATCTCGCCCACGGAGAAGCCCGCCAGCACATCCGGCTCGATGCCTGCCTCCCGCAGCGCGGAGGCGGCAGCCACCTCCACGGCGAACATATCCGGCTGGGTGTTGCTGGTGACGGTCAGCTCCTCCTTGGTGCCGGAGAAGCACTGGGCGCTGGTGCCGGGGCGGATGCTGTCTGCCAGGTCAAAGACGGCCTTGGCGGCAGGGCTGTACTCCGCCAGCTCCTGGCCCATGCCGGGGTACTGAGCGCCCTGGCCGGAAAAAACAAACGCGATTTTACCCATAAAAGCTCCATTCTAGCCGCTTGCCTTCTATCTAAACGAAAGGGAAACTCCCACCAGCGGCTGAATGAAGCCTCCCCCTTCTTCGGCTGCCCGCAGCGGGCCGGGCCGGTACACAGGGCGGAGCCGCATCATATGCGTGAACTCCGCGCAAATATACCGAAGGCACCGGCGGTTTGCCCCGCCGATGCCCGCAGCACTGTGTACGATTGACCGTAATCAGCCGACTTTCTTCTCAACAAAGGCGACCAGCTCACCGATGGTGCCGATCTTCTCGTCCAGCTCCAGCTCGACGTTCAGCTCTTCCTCCAGCTCCATCACCAGCTCGGCGGTAGCCAGGGAGTCAATGCCCAGGTCCTCAAAGCTGGTCTCAGCAGTGAACTCAGAAGCGTCGCGGCCGCTGTACTCTGCCAAAACGTCACAAACCTTTTCATAGATGTCCATTCTCAATTCGCCTCCATTTATACTAGAATAAAATGCACAGGATATTACATCCGCAAGGACAGCACAGCGCCGCCTGCAAATCGCTCCGCAGGGCGCACCATAACTATCGGATTCATCATACCGAAGTTTCAGGGGTTTGTCAAGTCTCTCCTGCACGGTTTTTCAAAAATATGTTGATGAATTTCTGCGTCCTCCAACCCCTCCGCCGTCGGCAAATCAGACAAGGCCGAATTTTCCCACTTCCACATTTTTGGGAAAAACGCAGTCCTTGACATCATGCCCCGCTCTGCTATAATAAGCGTATCAAACAACTGTATAACCTTATCAAGAGTGGTGGAGAGAACGGCTCGATGAAACCCGACAACCTGCGCGAAGGCGCAAGGTGCCAAATCCGGCGGTACTGTATCGAAAGATGGGGATAGACCACAAGCTGCACGTTCCGTCGCCGGAACGTGTTTTTTCGTCTTTTTCCCGCAACGGAACAAAGAAAGGAACCTAAAAGCAATGACAAACCGCATTTTTACCTCTGAATCCGTCACCGAAGGCCATCCCGACAAGCTGTGCGACCAGGTCTCCGACGCCGTGCTGGACGCGGTGCTGGCCCAGGACCCCATGGGCCGCGTGGCCTGCGAGACGGTGACCAACACCGGCTTTGTGCTGGTGACCGGCGAGCTGTCCACCTCCGCCCAGGTGGACATCCCCGCCGTGGTGAAGCGCACCGTGAACCGCATCGGCTATAACAAGCCGGAGTACGGCTTTGACGTAAACTCCATCGCCATCATGACCTCCCTGGAGCAGCAGTCCGCCGACATCGCCATGGGGGTGAACAGCTCCTCCGAGCATCGCCAGGGGGCGGCGGACGAGGCCGACCTCATCGGCGCAGGCGACCAGGGCATGATGTTCGGCTACGCCTGCCGGGAGACGAAGGAACTGATGCCCGCCCCCATCGCCCTGGCCCACAACCTGACCCGCGCCCTGGCGGAAAAGCGGAAAAGCGGCGCCCTCCCCTGGCTGCGCCCGGACGGCAAGAGCCAGGTCACGGTGGCCTATGATGAAGCGGGGAACCCTGAGTGGTGCCCCGCCGTGGTGGTCTCCACCCAGCACGACCCGGACATCTCCCACAAGGAGCTGACCGAGGCCGTCGTGGAGGAAATCATCCGCCCCAACCTGCCCAAAACCTTCCTGCGTCCGGAGACGAAGCTCTATGTGAACCCCACCGGCCGCTTCGTGGTGGGCGGCCCTGTGGGAGACGCCGGTCTGACCGGCCGGAAAATCATCGTGGACACCTACGGCGGAGCCGCCGCCCACGGCGGCGGGGCCTTCTCCGGCAAAGACCCCACCAAGGTGGACCGCAGCGCCGCGTACATGGCCCGCTATGTGGCGAAGAATCTGGTGGCCTCCGGCCTGTGCGACAAGTGCCAGCTCCAGCTGGCCTACGCCATCGGCGTGGCCCACCCCGTCTCCGTGCTGGTGGACAGCATGGGTACCGGCATCGTCAGCGACGAGAAGCTGGCCGACCTGGTGCGGCGGGTCTTTGACCTGCGCCCCGCCTCTATCATCCGGACGCTGGACCTCCGCCGCCCCATCTACGAGCAGACCGCCGCTTACGGCCACTTTGGCCGCCCGGAGCTGGACCTGCCCTGGGAGCGGCTGGACAGGGCGGAGGAACTGCAAGCCTGTCTGTAACGGACAGCGCGCCCTCCCGGAAGGAATTCTTCCGGGAGGGCACGTTTTTTGCCGTTTTATGGGGAGCGGCCGTTTTCCGGTTGCTCGATGGGGCCTGCACGTCCCCTGCTTCGTTGTGCAGTAGTTTCCGCTTATGCGCTGGCCTCCAGCTCGGCCACGGCCTGCCGCACCAGGGCGGTCAGGGCCTCCGGGGTTTTCCCGGCGGGGTCGATGGGCGCTCCGTAGAGCACCTGCACCCGGTACCGGTGGCCGGTTTTGAAGTTGAACAGGTTGGGCAGCTTGTGCCCCTTGGGGAAGATCTCAAAGCCCCCCTTGATGCAGACGGGGACGATGGGGACGCCGGTCTGCACCGCCAGCATGGCGGGCCCCTTCTTGAAGGCAGCCAGGCGGCCGTCCTTGCTGCGGGTGCCCTCCGGAAAGGCCAGGACGCCCCACTTCTCCCTCAGCCGGTCGGCCAGGGCGTGCATACTGTCCCCCGCGGCTCCAGTCCTGTCGATGGGCACCATGCCTCCCACCCGGCACAGCAGCCGGTTCAGCCAGGAACCTTGGAACAGCTCCTGCTTCGCCATGCAGCACAGCTTGCTCAGCCGCTCCTTGCGGAAGGTCAGGGTCAGGTAGAGGTAGTCAAAATTGGAGACGTGGTTGGCGCAGATGATGTAGCCCGTGTCAGTGGGCAGCAGGTTCGTCCCCCGGACAGTGACCCTGTAGAAGGTGCGAATCAGGAGCCAGGCGATGTTCATCAGCGTGTAGTCGATATTCTTCCGGGTCAGGGGGTACTGGATCAGCTTCTTCCGCACCACCGTCTCCGGGTGGCTGCACCAGCTTAGCAGGTCGCCCACGGTGGCGTCCTGGTGCAGCATATCATCGATGCGCACACCGGTCAGCTTCTCCAGCTGGACGCACAGCTCCACTGCGGAGAGGGAGTCCAGCGCCAGGTCCTGACGCAGCCTGCTCTCCGGCGTAAACGCATCCTGGCCGGTGACTTGCCGCACCACATAGGCCACCTTCTCCTCCACGGTGCTGAGCCGGGGAGCGCCGACCAGGGCCTCCTCCACAGAGGAGCGCTTCGCCTCCAGCAGCTTCCGCAGCTGGTAGCGCTTGGGCTTGCCCAGAGCGGTGCGGGGAATGCGGGGGACGAAGTGGATGCCGTGGAGCTTCATGTTCTGGGGGCTTTCCGCGCTGCGGCTGCGGAAGGCGGCCTCCACCGCCTCCGTCTCCGCCTGCTCCTCCTGCACCACGAAGCAATGCACCTCGTCATAGCTGCCGTCCTCGCCGCAGGGGATGCCGCAGGCGGTGAAGTCCTTCACGCCGGGAATACCGGCGTAGTTGGCCTCGATGTCGTCCGGGGCCACCTTCTTGCCGGTGGCCAGGACGATGTTCTCCTTGCAGCGGCCATTGATGTGGACGTTGCCCCGTTCGTCCAGGCTGGCCAGGTCGCCGGTGCGGAACCAGCCGTCCGGGGTGTAGGCCTCCGCCGTCCGCTCCGGGTCGTCAAAGTAGCCCAGCATCAGGGAGGGGTTCTTCAGCAGCAGCTCCCCGTCCTCGGAGAGCTTCATCTCCACGCCGGGGTAGGGTCTGCCGCAGCTGTCGGTGGTCAGGCGCTTCCCGTAGTTCCCCAGGGTGGGGATGCTGGTCTCGGTGGCCCCGTAGGTGATGAGCACCCGGAACCCCGCCCCGAAGAAGAAGTCCGCCACCTCCGGGCGCATGGGCGCGCCGCCGCACACCAGGACGTCCGCGCTGCCGCCGATGCCCCGGTTGATAGAGGAAAACAGCACCTTGCCGGGGTTCAGTCCCCAGCGCTTGCGGACAGCCAGGCACAGGGGATGGAGGGTGCGCACCAGGAAGGAGGCCGCCCGGCTGGCCTGAATCTTCTGCTGAATGGAGCTGTACAGCAGCTCGTACACCTTGGGTACGCCGCAGTAAATGGTGGGGTGGTAGGCCCCAAAGGCCCCCATGATGCAGGCAGCGCTGAGCTCCTCCATGTAACAGACGCTGCTCTGATGGAGGGCGGGGGCGATGCATTGGGCGTACAGCCCGTAGATGTGAGAGTTGGGCAGGAAGGCCATGAACCGCTGGCGGTCATTGTCCACATAGTTGCAGTGGAGGATCATCTCGATGGAGCGGATGGCGCTCTCCTCCGAGTGGAGGATGCCTGCGGCGGTGGAGGTGGTGCCGGAGGAAAAAATCAGCACCGCCGCCTCCGGATCGGCAAACTCCGTCTCCCCCACGCGGGGGACGGACTGGGTCTGGCTGCCGTCCTCCAGCCGGTACAGGTTCACCCCCTCCATGGGGTCGCCCAGCACGGCGGCGGTGGCGTCGGTCAGGTAAAGCCCCCGCAGCCGGGCCTTTTTCGCGATATGTACCATCTCCTCATGGGCGTAGGAATGGTCCAGGGCGGCGCAGGTGCAGCCCAGCCGGGAGATGGCGTAAAAGGCCATGTGCCACTCCGGGCAGGCCGCGCCGCAGATGCCGATGCGGTCGCCGGGCTGATAGCCCGCCTGGAGCAGCACCTGATAGTAGCGCTCGATGCCCTCGAAGAGCTGGCGATAGGTCAGCGTGCGGAGGGTGACGCCGTCCTTCCGCATTTGGCAAACGGCGGTGCGCTCCAGGCCGGAGGCGTTGCGGGATGCGATGACTTCATATAAGCTCATGGTCGAGTCTCCTCGTTTGGTCGTGAAATGAACAGGACGAAAATACGCCCAATTCAGTATACCAGAAACGGCGGGAATTGCAACCTGTTTGTGAAAAATTCGCAAATTTGTCACATTTTTTGCAACACGGAGACAACAAAACCCTGCCGACGGCAGCGCCGTCGGCAGGGTGAAAGGCAAGGGGCGATGCCCCTCAGGCCAGCGTATCCCAATACGGAGTGGGAATGGGCGGCTGGGCCAGCATGGCCCGCTGCTCCTCCGTCAGCAGGGACTTGCGGACGATGACCTGCATGGTGTAGGCCCGGAACCACTTCTCACTGCAAATGTAGTAGCCCTTCTGGCCGTTGGCTTCCCCCCAGCTGTTCTCAATTTTCCAGCGGTCGGGGGCGCCGTCCTCCGTCAGGTTGACGCCGCAGAGGAACATGGCGTGGTTCATGGTGGAGTCCCTGGTTTGCAGCCGCTCCGCAGCGGTCATGCCGAAGGTCAGGCCCCCCAGCACCGGGCCGTACTGGAAGGAGTCCTGATCCCAGTAGCCCGCCGCCCGCTCCCGGAAGGGGTGGCAGTCGCAGGCGAAGGGGACACCCTCGCCGCTTTTCAGCTGGGCGACGGCCAGGGCCTCCAGCTCGTCCATGGTCACGTTGAGGTAGACGATGTCGTCCTCCACCACGTTGCCCATGAAGGGCTGGGAATAGGTGCGGTGATAGGGGTGGTCAGGCCCGCAGACGATGTTCACATACTCGTCCAAATCGTCCCCCACGAACTCTGCAAAGAAGGTCTTGGGGGTCATGTTGGGGTGGCAGTGATACTGCTTGTCCTTGTCCGTATAGACGAAGTCGAAGGTTTTCGGCGGGCGGCCATAGAGGATGCACAGGGCGTTGTACAGCTCCTGGAGCATTTCCTCCCGGCGCGCTGCCGTGTCCTGCCCCGCCTCGTGGAGGCGGCGCAGCTCCAGGGCGTCCTCCCGCAGCTTGTGGCACAGCACATCGTTCCACTCCGCTGTGCCGCTGGAGTGAACCGTCTCCGGCATGACCCAGGAGGGCACCACGCCGTACTTCTTCATCAGGCTCACCGCCATATCCCACTGGCCGCCGTCCGTCAGACAGCGGCGCATAAGGGTGACGTTTTCCCTGGCGTCCAGGGGCAGGTCGGCGTAGTGCAGCACGCTTTCAAA
This sequence comes from Clostridiales bacterium, assembly GCA_020860385.1. Taxonomy (GTDB): domain Bacteria; phylum Bacillota; class Clostridia; order Oscillospirales; family Oscillospiraceae; genus Onthomonas. Next base: position 1,802 of record JAJBUK010000095.1, on the reverse strand, counting down.
GAAGTTGTTGCACTTCTCCAGCTTGTCATAGAAGGCCAGATACGCGCCGGAGATGGCAAAGTCCTCCAGGCTGCACCTCTGCACCACCCGCTCCCGCACCAGGTTCATGGCGGAGAACATCCAGCAGCGGCCGCTCTGTTTCTGGTTGGTGATGCCGGTGGTGGGCACCTCCACGGAGAAGTCCATCCGCAGCCTGGCGGCAGCGGATGGCACGAAGGCGGCGCTGGTCAGGGTGGTATCGGACAGGGCGTTGGAGAGGACGTTCAGCTGCGGGTCGCTGTCATAGCCCCGCTCCAGCCGACCCAGCAGGTCGGCGGTGATGGGGGAAACATCCTTCATGTTGCATCACATTCTTTCTGGTTCAGTGTTCAAAGGTTCCTTAATTGCGGTTGATGAAGCTGTTCAGCTCCTCCACAAAGTCGTCCACATCCAGGTCGTGGACATCGCAGGCCTGCTCCAGCGTTTCGCCGCTGGCGGCCAGGCAGGACAGGCAGTGCATCCCCTGGTTCAGGAAGATCTGCTCCACCTCGGGGTCGGCGTTCAAAATATCGCGCAGCATCGTGTTGGGGGTAATCAGCATCGGTTGTCAGGCTCCTTTCCGGATAGTTGATTTACGGCTACTATTATATACAAAAATCTCCTGTTCAGCAAGAGGGAAATCAGAAGCGCACTGTCCTTCGGTACACCAGCGCCGCCGCAGCAGCCGCCACCAGCTCTGTGACCCAAAAGGCGTGCCAGACCCCCTCCGGCCCCCAGAGACGGCACAGGAGGAAGGCCACCGGCAAAATCACCACCACATAGCGCAGCAGGGAGATGACCAGGGACGCCGCCCCCTTGCCCAGCCCCTCCAGCGCGCCGGAGGTGGTGACGGACACGGCGGAGGCCAGGAACCCGGCGCAGATGATGTGAAGGGCCCGCACCCCGATTTCAGCCGTCTCCGGCGTCTGGGCGAAGAGGCCCATCAGCGGCTCCGCCGCCGTCAGGCTGATGACCGTCCCTAAGGCCATGATGGCTCCGTTCATGCCGAGCGTGGTGCGGTACAGCTGGCGTACCCGGCCATACTCCCCGGCCCCATAGTTGTACCCGATGAGGGGGCGCAGCCCCTGAACGATGCCGTTGGCGGGGAGGTATAGGAAGGTTTGCAGCTTGTAGTACACCCCCAGCACCACCACATAGGCCTGGGAGTAGGCGGCCAGGATGCCGTTCAGGGCGGTAATTAACAGGGAGGGCAGCGCCTGGTTCAGGATGGCGGGAACGCCCACGGCGTAGAGCTTCCGCAGGGTCTTCCGGTCAAACACCAGAAACTCCCTGCCCACCGCCACGGGAAGCTTCTGGGTGGCGTAGACCACCAGGTAAAACGCCAGCGTCAGCAGCTGGCCCAGGCCGGTGGCCAGGGCGGCTCCGGCCACCCCCATCCGGGGGAAGATGCCCACCCCCCAAATCAGCAGCGGGTCCAAGATGATGTTGGAGAGGAAGCCGCACATCAGGGCCACCATGGTGGTTTTCATCCGCCCCACCGCCTGCAAGACCTTCTCAAAATACAGGTTCAGCATGATGATGAGGCCGAAGGCAAAGGCGATGGTGGCATACTGCACCCCATAGCCCAGGACGGTCTCATCCTCGGTGAAGAAGCCCAGGAAGACGGGCATCACCGCAATGCTGGCCGCCGTGACGACTACCCCGTGGAGGACGGAGCAGACCAGCCCCAGGGTGGCCCCCACGTTGGCGCTCCGGCGGGTCCCCGCCCGCAGCGGTATGGCGCGGTCCGGGGTGGCGGCGCCCCCGCAGGCCCTGGCGAGGGG
>JAJBUK010000061.1 GCA_020860385.1 Clostridiales bacterium | reverse complement strand
CCGAAGAAGATGGCGGTGTTCTCGCCGTTCATGTCGGTGTTGGCGGAGCAGTGCATGGCGGCAATGCCCTTCAGCGGCAGATAGTAGTTCATCATGGAGAACATACCCTTCTTCATCTCGCCGCCGTACCAAGTGTTGATGATGACCTGCTCACGGCTGGTGATGTTGAAGACAACGGCGGTCTCGGAGTTGAGGCCCAGCTCCTTGTAGTTCTCCACCTTGGCCTTGGAAGCGTTGTAGACCACGAAGTCGGGCTCGAAGTTCGCCAGCTCCTCCTCGGTGGGGACGATGAACATATTCTTGATGAAGTGAGCCTGCCAGGCCACCTCCATGATGAAGCGGATAGCCATGCGGGTGTCCTTATTGGCGCCGCAGAACGCATCCACCACATACAGCTTCTTGCCGGACAGCTCCTTCTGGGCAATCTCCTTCACGGCAGCCCAGGTCTCCTCAGAAGCGGGATGGTTGTCATTGGGATACTCGGGGGTGGTCCACCACACGGTGTCCTTGGAGTTCTCGTCCATGACGATGAACTTGTCCTTGGGGGAGCGGCCGGTGTAAACGCCGGTCATGACATTGACGGCGCCCAGTTCGCTGACCTGGCCCTTGTCATAGCCTTCCAGCTTCGGATCGGTCTCGTCCTCAAACAGCAGTTCATAGGACGGGTTGTAAACAACCTCGGTTGTCCCGGTGATTCCATACTTAGTAAAATCAATCTTTGCCATAGTTTAGCCTAACCTCCTGCATTGATGGTGAAAGTATTGTTCAGACCAAAGGTCTAAACAGATTCCTCGCCCTTCAATTATGACAGTTCAGGGGGGAAAAGTCAAGAGCAACGGACCGTTTTCCCTTGAAAATCAATTTTGCCAAAAGATTGTGGCGAATGCGGGAAATGGGGGGAACAGCGCGGCGGGCAGCGGTTTCCATCAGGCAGCCGCCTCCGCCAGGGAACGGCGAAAGGAAAACAGCGTCTTGCAGATCCAAATTGCCGTCACCATCCCGGTCAGCACCACCGCAAAGGCGGCTGCTGTCCAGTCCTCCCAGGGCAGGGTCAGGAAGGACAGGGTAGCCACCAAGGTGTACACCGTCCGGAGGGTCAGCAGCTTCCCCTCCTGGGGGCAGGCGTATTTTCCCGCGATATGGGACAGGTCGGTGAGAAGCTGGAAGTGGAAGTACAGCTCCACCACCCCCGCCAGAACGGTGAGGAGGTAGCTGTCTACCGTCACCCCGCACAGGGCGGCCAGCCATCCCGCCCCCTCCCACAGGGCCAGGACGATACCCAGGGGCCGCAGCAGCTTTGCAGATGGCTCCTCCTCCCCGAAAGCGGGCAGGGCCTGCAAAATCAGCAGATAGCCCAGCCAGCCCGGCAGGATGTCCAGCGTGCCCAGGTTCAGGTCAATGCGAATCAGCAGGTATCCCCAGGCCGTCAGCTTTGCGGCGGCGGCCAACTTTTCCCGGTTCGTCATTGCTCCACCTCCTCCAGGGTCAGAATCTCCTGCACTTCCCCGTCCCAGCAGATTTGGACGCAGAACGCTTCGGGCAGGGCGTCCACTTCCTCCAGGGTGAGGACGCCGGAGGAACAGAGCGTGCCATCCAGCTGGGACATCGTCTGGGCTTCCATGCTCCAGCCCCCGCTGCTGCCGCCGTAAGCGCTGACGCCATCCTCCTCATCCATCAGAGCCAACAGGTCGCCCAGCATCTCCTCCGACTCATCCGTAATCGGGGACGGGCCATACAGGACGCCCACGGTCTGGCTGGGGCCGTCCTCCGGGTAGGTATAGGTCAGGGTCAGCCGGGCCTCCACAGAGTCAAAGGCCGCATCCGGTTTCAGCGTCTCGTCAAAGGCGGCGCTGCTGCTCCAGGCGGAAATATTGTCTGTGGGGCTGATGTCGTTGTCCACCTCGCAGAACACGCAGGCGGACAGGGTGGTGGAGCCGCTCTCCCCGGAGGCTTCGTACCGGGCGGCAGGCAGGTCGCGCTCTGTCACGCCGGTCTGGCGCGGGCCGGTCTCCTCCACCACCCAGCCCCTGGCTTCCTGATAGAGGTTGACGGCCACCAGCACATAGGCCGTCTCCTCCCCGTACTCGTCCTCCGCCATGGCAAAGAGCAGGTCGGCCTGATATCCGTCCTCCGTCCGGGTCAGGCCGCAGACGGAGTAGCCCAGGCTGGGCTCCACCCCGTCCAACTCCTCCCCCGGATACAACAAGTAGGAGCCGCCGGATTCTGCCATGACCGCTTGCAGTTCCTCCTGCCGCGCCAGGGGGGACGCCGCCGCCAGGTATATCCCGTTCTCCAGCAGCAGGCCCTTGGCGTAGGTGTCCAACGCCCCCGCCACGGTGGAGCAGCCCACCAGCCTGGTGCGGGCCATGGACAGGTTCAGAGCTGCGTCTGTGCTGGGGGCGGTGTCCGCGTCGGTATAGCCGGAGGCCGTCCCCACCAGCACCGGGCCGGACAGCACCGCCACGATGCAGACGGACACCAGCGCCATCCCCTGGGGGTACTGCTTGAACCGGACGATGGCGGCGATGCGCCGGGCGATGTTTTTGCCGCCGTTGGACAGGGAGGTGGTGCCGGGAGCCCTGGCATAGGTCTCGTCCGCCATGCTCAGGAGAATCTTGCCATATGCCCGGCGGTCCTCCCCCTGTAGGCGCTCCAGCACCCGCTGGTCGCACAGGGCCTCCATATCGTTGCCGATGCGGTCAAAGACGTATTGCAGAAAGGGGTTGTACCAGTGCAGCCCCCGGAGCAGGCACCAAAAAACGTTTTGGAGCGCGTCTCGGTGCCGCAGGTGGAGCAGCTCGTGGAGCAACACCTTGTCGTCCACCTCCCGCTCCGCCGGCAACACCAGCACCGGGCGGAATACCCCACAGACGAAGGCGGAGGACAGCCCCTCCAGCCGGAGGGCGGGGCAGGCCTGCAGCCCGTACCGCTGGCAGACACCCTCCAGCTGCCCCTCCAACTCCTCCGTCAGGGGCAGCCCAAACCGGAGCAGCCGCCGCAGCCGGACATAGGACAGGGCGTACCACAGCAGAGACAGGACTACTCCAACCGTATAGAGGACAAACAGCCAGTCCGTCACACTCCGGGGCGTCGCCGTCAGCCAAGGGAACGGCGCGGAGACGGACACCGGCGCATAGGGGGCGGAGTAGGCGGAGGAAAGGTGCTGCTCCGCCGCCGTCTTGGCCGCCTCCACCCACACCGGCAAAGGGAGCAGCGTGTCCCGGCTGGTGCTGACGGGCAGCAGCACCCGCAGCGCCAGGAGGCACCACACCCCGTACTGCCACCGGGGGGACAGCTTATCCGCAAACAGCCGCTTCACCGCCAGCAGCAGCACCGCCGCCGCCGACACCGACAGGGTTTGCAGCAGAAAGGCCCACAGACTGGTCATGGGTCACACCTCCATCTCGTCCAGCAGCTTCCTGAGCCGCTCCCGCTCCTGGGGGGACAGTTTGGATTCCTGCAAAAAGGCCGCCACCAAATCCCCGGCGGCTCCGCCGTAGACCCGCTTCAACAGGTCGTCCCGCTCCTGCCGGGCGCAGTCCTCCCGGGAGACGGCGGCGGCGTAGGGCTTGGGCTGGCTGTGGTCGATGGCCACCAGCCCCTTGGCCTCCATCCGGGTCAGGTAGGTGTGAACCGTGTTTTTGCTCCAGCCGTTCACCGGCTTCAAGGCATTGGTCAGTTCCCCCAGGGCGAACCGCTGGCCGGACCACAGGATATCCAGCACGGCCCATTCCGCTTCCGTAATTTTCATGGCAAAGCCTCCTACAGTTGTAGTACATACTGCTATACTACACTTGTAGGAGGCATTTGTCAATGCTGTTTTTTATTTTCCCAGAACGCAGCAAAACAGTAACCCAGTCCATTCAACCTCTGGACTGGGTTACTGTTCACTGGAAATCAGAAGCTTCATCTCTACGGATGCCTCCTTTCGTCCTATTCAGTTGTAAGGGACTCCGCTGCTATTGTCTGCGCTCACGACTACTCACTTTACAAACACATTGTCTCGGTGGAGCTTCCGCTCATACACCCTACTGATGCTTTCATCCGTTTCGCCAGACTCCGAGTGAACTGCCCGCAGCTTAGGTTTCCTCTGGCTCACTCGCTTCGCCTTTGTCTTGGCTCTTTTCTTTTTGTGATTATAGGATACCACAACCCGGCGGGAATGTCAAGCACTTTTTTAAAGAAAATCAATAAAATATTTTTGAAGGATTTCTGTGGGAAGGTTGATTGTCGG
>JAJBUK010000031.1 GCA_020860385.1 Clostridiales bacterium | reverse complement strand
ACGACCTGACCCAGCACCAGAACACCTCCGGCAAGGACATGACCTATTTCGACCCCACCGACAACACCCGTTATATCCCCTACGTCATCGAGCCCTCCCTTGGCGCGGACCGGGTGGTGCTGGCCTTCCTGATTGAAGCCTACGACGAGGAAGTGGTGGGCCAGGACAAGAAGGGCAACGACGACGTGCGGGTGGTGCTGCACTTCCACCCCGCTCTGGCCCCCTTCAAGGCGGCGGTGCTGCCCCTGTCCAAGAAGCTGGGCCCCAAGGCCCAGGAGGTGCAGCAGATGCTGAGCAAGTACTATATGGTGGACTATGACGACACCGGCTCCATCGGCAAGCGCTACCGCCGCCAGGACGAGGTGGGCACCCCCTACTGCATCACCGTGGACTTCCAGACCGTGGGCGACGAGAACACCCCCGCTGACAACGCCGTCACCATCCGCGACCGGGATACCATGGAGCAGGTGCGGGTACCGATTACAGAATTGAAGGATTGGCTGGACGAGAAGCTGGCATACTAATCGACGGTATCCGGACAGACCGCACCTGCTCCATAGAAGGGGCTGCCCCGTCAGCCCCTTCCCGTAGGCGGGATTCACTCCCGCCGAGGATGGAAAATCCGGGGCCCCCGAAAAAGCAACGCTTTTTCGGGGATGCAGGTGCGGGTTCCGATTACAGAACTGAAGGACTGGCTGGACGAGAAGCTGGCATACTAATCGACGGTATCCGGACAGACCGCACCTGCTCCATAGAAGGGGCTGCCCCGTCAGCCCCTTCCCGTAGGCGGGATTCACTCCCGCCGAGGATGGAAAATCCGGGGCCCCCGAAAAAGCAACGCTTTTTCGGGGATGCAGGTGCGGGTTCCGATTACAGAACTGAAGGACTGGCTGGACGAGAAGCTGGCATACTAATCGACGGTATCCGGACAGACCGCACCCACTTTATAAACGGCGCGGCCATCCATTATATGACAAGCCTCTAAAACAAGACAAAACGCCCATACGGCACAAACTGTTGTGCCGTATGGGCGCTTTTTTGTTCTGAAACTCAGTGGTTCCCCTGGCCGTAATAAGCATTTGGCCCGTGCTTGCGCAGGAAGTGCTTATCCTGGATGCACTGGGGGGCGGGGCCAACGGTGGGGCAGTTTTGCTCGGTGAAGATGGCCATCTTCGCCACCTCTTCCAGCACTACCGCGTGGTACACTGCCTGGGCCGCGTCCTTGCCCCAGGTGAAGGGGCCGTGGTTGGCGCAGATGACGGCGGGGACGTACACCGGGTTGATGCACCGGCTCTGGAAGGTCTCGATGATGACCTTGCCGGTGTTCTTTTCATAATCCTCGTCGATTTCCTCCGGCGTCAGGTTCCGGGCGCAGGGGATGGGGCCATAGAAGTAGTCGGCATGGGTGGTGCCGTAGCAGGGGATGTCCCGCCGGGCCTGGGCCCAGGACACGGCGTAGGGGCTGTGGGTGTGGACGATGCCCCCCAGCTCCGGGAAAGCCTTGTACAACTCTAAGTGGGTCTTGGTGTCGGAGGAGGGGTTCATGCTCCCCTCCACCTTGTTGCCGTCCAAATCCATGACCACCAAATCCTTCGGCTTCAACTCGTCATACTCCACGCCGGAGGGCTTGATGACAAACAGCCCCTTCTCCCGGTCAATGCCGCTGACGTTGCCCCAGGTGTAGGTCACGAGGCCCCGGCGGGGCAGCTCCATATTGGCCTCATAGACCTTGATTTTCAGTTCTTCCAGCATAGTGTCTCTCCCCTTACTTCAGCTTCCAGGCCAAATCCTTCCGAAATAGCTCTTTTTCTGCTCAGCCTGTCTACGGGGCGTTATATCTTTTGGCAATATAACGAGCCGCAATCGCTCACAGCGTCTCCACGGCACTCCGCTCCACGGTGAGGCCGGCCTTGTACCGGGTCAGGAAGCGGTTGAAGCCGTCCACGTCCTCCGCGTCGGGCTGGAGGGTGGTGCCCGCCACCCCGGCAAAGACCTTGCCGGAGAGGAAATCCTCCAGCGTCTCGCCGTCAGATTTATTCGCCCGATAGGAGGCCAGCAGCGCCATACCGTAGGGGCCGCCCTCCCCCGCCGTCTCCATGCAGGTGACGGGGGCGTTGCAGGCCGCGGCCATGTACTTCTGGCCCACCACCGGGGTCTTGAACAGGCCGCCGTGGCCGGTGAGGCTGTCGATAGCCACCTGCTCCTGGGCCAGCAGGTCCATGCCGATTTTCAGGGTGGACATGGTGGAGTAAAGCTGGGCCCGAAGGAAGTTCGCCAGGGTGAAGCGGCTGTCCGGGCGGCGCACCACCAGGGGCCGGCCCTCGTCCAGATGGGTGACGCCCTCGCCGGCCAGGTAGTTGTACACCAGCACGCCGCCGCAGTCCGGGTCACCCTCCAGGCTCTTTTCATACAGCTTCGTGTACAGCTCCCCGGTGGAGACGCTGCCGCCGAAGAGCTCCACCGTCTCCTTCAACACGCTCACCCAGGCGTTCATGTCATTGGTGCAGTTGTTGCAGTGTACCATCGCCACCGGGCTGCCGGTGGGGGTAGTCACCAAATCCAACTCCGGGTAGACCTTGCTGAGCGGCTTTTCCAGCACCACCATGGAGAAGATGGAGGTTCCGGCGGAGACGTTGCCGGTGCGGGGGGCCACCGAGTTGGTGGCGGCCATGCCGGTGCCAGCGTCCCCCTCCGGCGGGGCCACGGGGATGCCTGCGGGCAGCAGGCCGTCCAGCAGGGCGGAGCCCGCCTCGGTCAGCGTGCCCGCGTCCTCCCCGGCCAGCAGCACCCTGGGCAGAATGTCCCGGATGCGCCAGGGGTAGCCCTTGCCCGCAATCAGGTCGTCAAACTTGTCCAGCATGGCCTGGTCATAGTCCAGGGCGGCGCTGTCAATGGGGAACATGCCGGAGGCCTCCCCGATGCCCAGGGCGTTCACCCCGGTCAGGGCATGGTGGACGTACCCGGCCAGGGTGGTGATGTGGGCGATATCCTTCACATGGGGCTCGCCGTTCAGGATGGCCTGATACAGGTGGGCGATGCTCCACCGCTGGGGGATGTTGAACTGGAACAGGGCGGTCAGCTCCTCCGCCGCCAGGCCGGTGATGGTGTTCTGCCAGGTGCGGAAGGGCACCAGCAACTTCCAGTCCCTGTCAAAGGCCAGATAGCCGTGCATCATGGCGGAGACGCCCATGGCAGACAGCCCCTCTACCTCGCCCAGATTGCGCAGAGCGGTTTTCAGCCCCGCCCAGACCTCCTCCAGGGAGTAGGTCCAGACGCCGTTTTCGTAGCTGCTGGCCCAGGTGTAGTCGCCGGACTGCACCGGCTGGAAGGCTCCGTCAATGACCACTGCCTTGATGCGGGTGGAGCCGAATTCGATGCCCAGACACTTCTTTGCGTTATCCATGTTCCTTCCTCCTTGTCAGCCCTGGACGAACGCTTTCGCCACGGCGGTGATATGCTCTGCGCTGAGGCCGAACTGCTTCAGCAGGGCGGCGGCGGGGCCGGAGTGTCCAAACTCGTCCTGCACGCCGATGCGGCGCATGGGGGTGGGCCGCGTCTCGCTGAGGAGGCCCGCTACGGCCTCGCCCAGGCCGCCGATGACGCTGTGTTCCTCACAGGTGATGACCTTGCCGCACTCTTTCGCGGCGGTCAGCACCAGCTCCTCGTCCAGAGGCTTGATGGTGCAGAGGTTGATGACTCTGGCGGAAATGCCCTCAGTTTTCAGCGCCTGAGCCGCCATCAGCGCCTCGTTCACCATGAGGCCGTTAGCCAGGATGGCAACGTCGCTGCCCTCGGTCAGCACCTCGCCCTTGCCGATTTGGAACTGAAACGTCGCCTCATCGTGGAATACCGGCACCGCCAGCCGCCCGAAGCGGAGGTATACCGGCCCGTTCAGCTCATAGGCGGCTTTCACAGCGGCCTTTGCCTCCACGTCGTCCGAGGGGCAAAGCACCGTCATACCGGGGATGGAGCACATCAGGGCGAAGTCCTCACAGCACTGATGGCTGGCTCCGTCCTCGCCCACGGAGATGCCGCCGTGGGTCGCGCCGATTTTCACGTTCAGATGGGGGTAGCCGATGGAGTTGCGCACCTGCTCAAAGGCCCGCCCCGCCGCGAACATGGCGAAGCTGGAGGCAAAGGGTACCAGCCCCATGGCCGCCATACCGGCGGCGACCGCTACCATGTTGCACTCGGCAATGCCGCAGTCAAAGTGCCGCTCCGGGAACACCTTTTTGAAGGTGCCGGTCTTGG